>NZ_QTMJ01000015.1:0-122200 GCF_003635485.1 Parabacteroides sp. AF19-14
GTCCGAGCCGAGTGGTACTAATAGCCCGGGACTTTCCTCACAGGGAAGGTTGATATATTTTAAGACGATAAGGCGAAGCTAGTTCTTCGGATTGATGTCCGGTCAAAATCTTGATAATGAAATTAAGGTGGCTATAGCACGAGGGATCCACCTCTTCCCATTCCGAACAGAGAAGTTAAGCCTCGTCACGCCGATGGTACTGCGTAACAGTGGAAGAGTAGGTAGCCGCCGTCTTGAAGAAGGCGATAGCCGATGGAGAGGAGTCAGTCCGTAAGGGGTGACTCCTTTTTTTGGTATATATCCTCTCTGCCTTTTTCTATTTTTAGGTGTACTTTGTTGTTCGGATGGATAAGAAATTGTAATTTTGTGCTTTTGTAATAGCTAAGAACCTCATATGGATACTGAAAAGAAAGAGAATAAAGAAGTAAATAAACTTTCGCTACTTATCGTAGCAGTTATAGTATTGGTACTGATTATTGCTGGTGCCGGTTATTATATTTATCATCAAAAGCAGCAAATGACTGATTTGGTGGAAACCTTTGATCTTGAGAAAGAATCTTTGGAGGATGAATATAATGAATTGTCTCTTCAATATGAAGGTTATAAGTTTAGCGTAGGCAATGATTCCCTTGTTGCCCTATTATCTACGGAGCAAGCAAAGGTACAACGTTTATTGGAAGAATTGCGTACGGTGAAGGCTACGAATGCGAAGGAAATAGCTCGCTTGAAAAAGGAATTGGATACCTTACGTAAAATCATGCGTAACTATGTTGTCCAAATCGATTCCTTGAATCGTGAGAATGAGCAATTGAAGGTTGAGAAGAAAGAGGCTGTTCAGAAATATCAGAGGGCTACTTCACAAGCTGCTACCTTGAAAAAGGAAAAAGAGAAATTGACGGAAAGAGTAACGTTAGCTAGTCGTTTGGATGCGACGGATATTAACGTGACTCCTGTGAACTCTCGAGGTAAACTAGCTAAGCGTATTAAGAAGATGCAGCAATTCGTCGTGACTTTCAAGATAGCGAAGAACATTACCGCTCCTGTCGGCGAAAAGATGGTATATGTACGGATCATGAAACCGGATGACGATATATTGGTGAAAAGCCGTGCGGATGTATTCGCTTTTGAAGGAAAGGAAATCAATTATTCTATGAAGAAAATGATAGAATATGAAGGTGAGGAGGTGGCTGTGACCATGTATTGGAATATCGAGGAATTCTTATCTCCGGGTACTTACCGTGTGGATATTTTCTCTGACGGTAATTTGATCGGACAGAAGAGATTTACCTTGGATGATTAACTATGAAATTATCTCCCGACTTTGAGAAGTTCCTAAGTTTTATTCCGGAGATTCTGTCTCGAGATGAATCTTTCCTAAAGGATTTGGAAAGTTGTACTCGAGGTGTGACAATCCGGAAAGGGGATTATTTGATTCGTACGGGCGAGTTGTGCCAAGATGCCTATTTTATTAATAAAGGGCTTTTTATCAATCAATATATTAATGAGAATGGGAATGAATGCGTAACCGGTTTCTCCTCGGATAGTATGTACCCATTTGTTTCTACAATCGGTTATTTTACACAAGTCCCTTCCGAGTTTGAGGTGAAAGCTATCGAGGATGGTGAATTACTTTGTTTCTCCCGGACGGATATCGAACGTTTGACGTTGGGATATCCAGCTTTCGCTACCTGTTATCAGAATGTGATGCTGATGATTATTTCCAAGCTCTATTCAATGTTCGCTGTCCGTCAAACCTGTAAGGCGGAAGAATTCCTGAAATATCTTTATACGAACCACCAATGGATCGTAAGCCGGGTACCTGATAAATATATAGCTCAATATATGGGGGTTAGTGATTCTTGGTATTGTAAGTTGAAGAAACGTATCCTTTATTGAATTAGTTCAATTTTATATTCGCTTTAAACCTATACTTTTGTGCGGGTTTTTATATTTTTGTCACATAGGGAATATGATGGCATTATATAGGTAGGTTAAAACGATATAAAGATGAAACGAACTATCTTACTATTAGCATTTGTAGTCACGGTGAGCTGTATGCACGCTCAGCGAATGTTGACATTGGAAGAGTGCCGGAATCTGGCGATCCAGAACAATAAGGAGCTACAAATCTCTGGCGAAAAGATCAAGATGGCGGATAACGAGAAGAAAGCCGCTTTTACCAAGTATTTTCCTCAATTATCGGCAAACGGTGCCTATATGTGGAACCAGAAGGATATAAACTTACTGGACATGGGCGCTTTGTCCTCATCCTTGAGTTCTTCTTTAGGTGGCTTGGCCCAATTACCGATGATCCAACATTTGATGAGTGGGGTGAACGATATGCAACATTTGGATGTGCAGAATATCTGGGTGGGTAATGTATCGTTGGTGCAGCCTGTATTCATGGGCGGGAAGATCGTTAATTATAACCAAATCACTAAGTTTGCCAAGCAATTAGCGGAGTCAATGAATAATTTACAGTTGCAGGACTTGATTTATAAGACTGACGAGACCTATTGGCAGGTCATATCTTTGGTGAATAAGAAGAAATTGGCGGACGCTTATGTGGATTTGCTCCGTAAGATGGATAGTGATGTGACCGCTATGATCTATGAGGGAGTCGCTACCGAGGCCGATGGTCTTTCTGTCAAGGTGAAACTGAATGAGGCGGAGATGGCTCAGACTAAGGTTGAGAATGGTCTGGCTTTAACCCGAATGCTTTTAGCGCAAATTTGTGGTCTGTCTTTAGAGGAGGATTTATCGCTTGCAGACGAGAAGCTGGATAATTTTCCGGTAGAGACAACACAAGCCTCGGCCGATCTGAATGAGGCTTTCATGAATCGTAATGAACTGAGAAGTTTGGATCTGGCAACGAAAATCTATAAGCGAAAAGAACGTATTGCTTTGGCAGAGATGTTGCCTAATGTCGCTTTAGCGGCGAATTACTTCGTCACGAATCCGAATGTTTTTAATGGTTTTAAAAATGATTTCGCCGGTATGTTTAATGTCGGAGTTATGGTAAAGGTACCCTTGTCCGGTTGGTGGGAAGGCACTTATAGGCGTAACTCGGCGAAAGCGGAAACGCGCATAAAAACACTGGAATGGCAGGATGCTCGTGAAAAGATCGAGTTGCAGGTAAATCAATCCGTTTATAAAGTGAATGAAGCGGGCAAAAAGTTGATCGCTTCTTCCCGTAATATGGAAAATGCGGAAGAGAATTTGCGGCGTGCGAATTTCGGTTTTGAGGAAGGGGTTATCCCGGCTTTGAACTTAATGGAGGCGCAGACAGCATGGGTTTCTGCTCGCTCTAGTTTGATTGATGCTCAAATCGAGGTGAAATTAACAGAAGTTTATCTAAGCAAGGCTTTGGGTAAACTGTCCGCAAATGAATAAGAGTAATAACAAATAAAAATATACACAGAGATGAACGAGAACAAGAAGTTTTCTATCAGTAACATGATGTTAGCTTTTATCACGGTATTGGTCGTGATCGGATTGGTAGCCTTGGCGGGTTTCTTCCTGCTTACACCGCCTGACGATATTATAATGGGGCAGGCCGAGGCCACCCAAGTTCGTATCTCCGGTAAGGTTCCCGGACGTATCGCTTCTTATCGTTTTGGCGAAGGCGATCAGGTAAAAGCCGGAGATACTTTGGTCTTTTTAGACACGCCCGAGGTTATGGCGAAGCTGAAACAAGCGGAGGCGGCTCGTGCGGCAGCGGAGGCGCAGAACGCTAAAGCAATTAAAGGAGCCCGTGAACAGGAAATCACGGCCGCTTATGAGATGTGGCAAAAGGCGCAAGCTGGATTAACTATCGCTAAGAAATCTTTCGATCGTATTCAGAATTTATACGAGAAAGGGGTGATGTCCGCTCAAAAAAGAGACGAGGTGGAGGCTAATTATAACGCTATGGTAGCGACAGAGAAGGCTGCCCGTTCTCAATATGAGATGGCAAAAGAAGGTGCCCGTAAGGAAGATAAGGCTGCCGCTGCCGCTATGGTCCAACGTGCGGAAGGTGCTATCGCCGAAGTGGAGTCGTATGTGGGCGAGAGCGCTTTGGTGGCTCCGATTGACGGGGAGGTTTCAGAACGGTTCCCGGAAGTCGGCGAGTTGGTTGGTACAGGCGCTCCGATCATGAATATCTCTGATTTAAATGATGTATGGGTAACTTTCAGTATTCGTGAGGATCTGTTGAAAGATATCAAGATTGGTTCGGAAGTAAATGCTTTTATTCCGGCGTTGGGGGACCTACCGGTGAAGTTGAAAGTCTATTATATGAAGGATATGGGTTCGTATGCCGCATGGAAAGCGACAAAGACGAATGGACAATATGACTCGAAGACTTTCGAGGTGCGTGCTCGTCCGTTGGAGAAAGTCGCTGATCTTCGTCCGGGAATGTCCGTGATCTTAAAGAAAAAAGGGAAAGAGATCGTATGACCTATAAAGAAAGTTTGCATAGAATCTGGCTTATCGCGAAGCGCGAGGTGCATCGGCTGGTGGCTCAACCGATTTACTTCTTTTGTATGCTGATCGCTCCGGCTATCTGTGTCATTTTCTTTGTATCGTTGATGCATGAGGGATTGCCGACCGATCTGCCGATAGCAGTGGTGGATATGGATAACTCTGCTACTTCACGCAATTTGATTCGCCAGTTGGATGCCTTTGAGCAGACAGAGGTGTATATGAAAACCATGTCGTTTACCGAGGCTCGTCAGGAAATGCAGAAAGGGAATGTATATGGAATTTTTTACATTCCATCCGGTTTCGCCGTGGACGCCACATCTGGAAAGCAGCCCCGGTTGTCTTTCTATACGAATGGTACCTATTTGATCGCCGCTTCCTTGCTGTTTCGGGATATGAAAACGATGTCGGTATTGGCAGGGGCCGCTGTGGGTTTACAGACCGGACAAGCTAAAGGATATACCGAAGCGCAGATCATGGGACAGCTACAACCGATCGTGATCGATACGCATCCGATCGGCAATCCGTGGTTGAATTATTCGGTATATTTGAATAATACGGTTTTGCCGGGTATCATTCAGTTGATGGTATTTCTAGTGACGGTATTCAGCATTGGTACAGAAATTAAATATTCTACATCCCGTAAATGGTTGGATATGGGAGGGAGTTCTATCGCAGTTAGTTTGTTGGGAAAGTTATTGCCGCAGACGGCTATTTTTACGGTCGTAGGCTTTATGTATTGTGCGGTGTTGTATGGATTTAATTCTTTCCCGTTAAATAGCGGTTGGTTTCCGATGCTTTTGGCGATGTTTTTGCTGATTATATCCTCTCAGGCGGTAGGCGTATTTATGATCGGCGTATTACCTACTCCCCGTTTAGGGCTTAGCTTCGCCAGCCTGTTCGGAATGATCTCGTTCTCCATTGTCGGATTCTCGTTTCCAGTACAAGGTATGGACCCTACGTTGCAAGCGTTGGCTCGTTTGTTTCCTCTACGGCATTATTTCTTGATTTATGTCGATCAAGCCTTGAACGGGCGGGCGCTATTCTATACGTTGGGCGAGTACGCTTGGTTGTTGGGATTTCTGATCTTGCCGTTCCTTATCGGGCGGAACTTGAAGAGGGCGTTGTTGGATTTCAAATATCTACCGTAAAAACTGTATGTGATGAAAAGAGAACATCGTTTACGATATATCATAAAGGAAGGTCTTCTGGATACGTTTTATATTTGGAAGGATGAATTGAGAAACGTGTTTAAAGATGCGGGGGTCATGATTTTCTTTTTCTTGGTGCCTTTCGTATATCCGCTGCTTTATTCATTTATATATAATAACGAGGTAGTACACGAGGCGAAGATGGTGGTGGTAGATCAAAGTGATTCCTATTTGAGTCGTGAGTTTACCAGACGGGTTAACGCCACGCCAGATGTGGAAGTAGTGGGTGTTTGTCCGGATATGGCGGAAGCCAAGAAGATGTTGGATGAGAAGAAGGCCTATGGGATTTTGCTCTTTCCCCCGGATTATAGTAAGGACCTGCATGAAGGGCGACAGACAACCGTCTCGTTGTATTGCGATATGAGCGCCTTATTGTTTTATAAGGCTTTCCTTTTGGCGACGACAGAGGTGTCATTGGATATGGGTAAGGAACTTCGGATGCATAATAATCCGTCGTCTACGGATAAGATGGACCAGATCACGGTAGACCCGATCCCGTATGAATCGGTAGCGTTGTTTAATTCCCAGAATGGCTTTGCCAGTTTCTTGGTACCGGCTATCTTGATCTTGGTGTTGCAACAGACCTTGATATTGGGTATCGGAATGTTGGGAGGAACGGCCCGGGAAAAGAACCGCTTTCATAGTCTGGTGCCTATTTGCCGGCATTTTAATGGGACTTTGCGTATCGTGTTCGGCAAGTCGCTGACTTATCTTTTGCTGTATGTGGTGGTTTGCATCTGGGTATTGGCTATTGTCCCTAAGTTATTCTCCTTACCTCAGGTTGGTGAGCCACTGACTATTTTGTTGTTTTTACTGCCTTACCTGTTTGCCTGTATTTTTATGTCTATGACGCTATCTGGATTTATGACGAGTCGTGAGTCGCCTATGTTGGTATTCGTTTTCACGTCTGTCATCTTGTTATTTATCTCGGGTGTCTCTTGGCCGGAGGCGGCTATTCCTCCGTTTTGGAAAGTGGTGGGTTATTTGTTTCCTTCTACTCCGGGTATCCAGGGATTTATTCGTATCAATACGGCAGGCGCTTCCTTGCATGAGGTGGCGCATGAATATCGGGTATTATGGATTCAAGCGGGCGTATATTTCATCTTGTCTTGTATCATTTACCGTTATCAGATCATACGTAGCCGCAAGATGATTATTAAGCAATATCGGTATATGAAGATGCGACGGATGTTGCGAGAGAGAGAATAATCCCTCGTTTAGGTCTACCCTAATCGCTCATTTAGGGTGTCCCTAAACGGGGGATTAGGGTGAGGGTAAATGTGTGATTAGATTTTAACTTTCGGTTTATACATATCCTCAGCCGTCAGGCCACATTCTTTCATCATGCGGATACTGTAAGACAGATCGCTGACGTTTGGTGTCACGTTGTTACTTCCAAACGTGAATTTAACGCCGGCGGCTTTCGCCTTCATAATGATCGCTTTATTTGGAATATTGTATAGTTCGTTGATCTCTAAAGCTTTTCCGCTTTTTGCCAATGCCTCGACGAAACGGTTCATGCGGGCCTCCGTCCAGAACTCGTCAAAACGCTTATCCATCGGAGATGGCAAGAAACAAGGATTTACATAGATATCTACCGGCTCTTCCAATACGGAGCAGATACGATCTACGATCATGTCCATATATTGCTCCTCATTCTCGATCCAAGTCTCTTCCGGAATCCATAGGCGGGTACGGCGACCTTTATTGTCCTTGAACGTCAAAGCGTCCGTAAACACATAGTCGAATTCTTTAAGAGTCTCGGGAGAGAATGTGGTTATCCATTCGCGTCCTTCCGCTTGCATACCAAGGATGAAAGGCTGTGAGCGCATCTCATTTAGGTAATCCATGACTTGTTGGTCGTTCGTGATCGGGAAACCGATGCCGCAGTTCGGTGCGATCGTATAATTGATACCGGTCTTGCGGGATTGCTTAGCGGCAACTTCCTTGGTTAATCCACCTTTTAAATGCACGTGATAATCCAATACAGGGAAATCCGATTGATGTAATTTTATGATCTCGTCATTTTGCTCATCGTTAGCTTCCGCCAATTGTGCGTTGATATCGATCGTGGATTCATCAATTACGTTCACGGTGATGTTCTTGATCTGGATCTCACCGCTACCATCACTCTCTATGCCAAATGTCCCTTCCGATAATAAGGCATAGGTGTTAGCGTCCGTACGATACGGTGCGGTCGGTTGGATATACTCTACAACCGGTTCGCCGTTTATATTTACATCGATCTCTTGTCCGGCTACCCGGATATCCATCTTGAACCATTGATCTTCTTTTACGAAGCTTTTGGTCAAATTCCTCACGGAAACAAGACTTCCTGTCATTTTCCACCAAACCTTATCAGCCCGGTCATTATTGATAGCGATACGATATCCTTTCTTCAAGTTCGGGTCCGTATGGAACCAGACGGCGCCTTTGCCTCCCGGGGTAGTATGTAAATCAAGGGTCAGATCGAAGTTTTTGTATTTGCCGTTTTTCAGTACGACCAGCGCATCCGTACCTTTCAAGGTCATTATGTCGTCTTGAACGGAGACATCGCCTGTCATTTTCCATTTGTTACTATCTTTGCCATCGAATAAGGTGCCACTGCCAGAAACACTACAGGCTGTGGTCAGGACAAAGAGAAGGCCCATCGCTAGAATTGATAATTTTTTCATGATATAAATGATTTAAGTAATAATATATCCTCCAAAGATAACGAAAATTAAAATACAATGTCCTTTTTGAAGATTTTAACTTCCATAAAGATATAAACCTAAGAATATAGTCTTACTTTTGTAAAAATTCTCAATCAAACTTAATTAATAGTACTATGCAGAACAGACGTAATTTTTTGAAGCAAGCCTCTTTGATGCTTGCGGGTGGGTTGGTAGCCCCGCAGTTATTATCTTCTTGTGGCGGTAAATCAGGACAAGCTGCCGCTACAGCATCGGAGTCTTCTAAATATATAGGGCTTCAATTGTATTCTTTAAGAGACCTTGTAAAAGATGAAGGTATCCAGAAAGTATTGGAAACCGCCGCTAAGATGGGTTATAAGAATCTGGAGACAGCAAGCTATGATAACGGTAAGATTTACGGTTTAGCTCCCGCTGAATTTAAGAAAATGGTGAATGACCTAGGTATGAAGTGTACGAGCGCTCACCTTGGACAGGCCTTTACGAAAGAAAAAGAAGCCGAGGTTATGAGTTGGTGGGATCAAGCGATCGATGCTCATAATGAGTTAGGCGTTAAATATATGGTTCAACCGTGGATGCCGGTTAACGATAAGACTACCTTGGATGACTTGAAGATGTACTGTGATTATTTCAACACGGTTGGTTATAAGACCGCTGCCGCTAGTATCGCATTCGGTTATCATAACCATGACTTCGAGTTCCGTAAGATTGACGATCAGTTGATCTATGATTATCTGTTGGATAACGTAAGCCCGAACCACGTATTCTTCGAGATGGATGTATACTGGGTAATGATGGGTGGCGGTGATCCTGTTGCTTACTTGAAGAACCGTCCGAGCCAGTTCAAGGCTATCCATATCAAGGATGAGAAAGAGATCGGCGCAAGCGGTAAGATGGATTTCAAGCCTATCTTCGATCAAATGTACGCTAATAACGTAAAGGATTGGTATGTTGAAGTGGAACAATATACTAACAATGATCCGGTTGCCAGCGTTCAGCAAAGCTATGATTTCTTGAATAAGGCTGATTATGTGAAATAATCCGTTCGATGATAAAAAAGAAGAGGCTACTTCATTATCGGGTAGCCTCTTTTTTTATGTTCGCTTATTTGGAATACTCGTTCAATCGGGTGGATTTCGCAAGCTCGATGATTTGTTTCCAATCTTTAGCTAAGTTTTCCATATCCGGATATAGTAAATCCGCTCCGGCATCTAATAAAACTTGATCGGGGAGAGGTCCGGTGTTTACGGCTATCGTAAAGATATTGGCTGCCACGGCAGCTTCTACTCCCATGGGAGCGTTCTCTACCACAAAAGTTTCATTAGGCTTCGCATGCGCTTTTTGAAGTCCCATTAAATAAGGTTCGGGGTGTGGCTTGCCATATTTCACGTCGAAAGCCGTAACCATTTTCTCTCGGTTGAAATGTCCCGGATAGGTATGGTTTAGCTTATCGATCAAGCTATGTTGGCCGGAACCGGTGACAACCAATCGTTGCAGTCCGGATGCTTCCACTTCTTTTAGAACCTCTGCGGCGCCGGTCATGGGGGCACCGTCATTATAGGTATTGAATAGATCCGCTTTCTCTTTATAGATCGTTTGCTTCTCCTCGGCGGTAGCGTCTCGTTGGAAAGTGCGTTGGTATAGCTCGTTGATCGTGCTTTCCCCAGTACGTCCTTCGAACCTATAAAAGTCTTCCGGCCGAGAAGTTAGCTGATGGAGGGTCGCTACCTCATGCCATGCCCGTGCATGAAAACGCATAGAGTCATATAATACACCATCCATATCGAAAAGAACAGCTTTGGGAGAAAGGGATTCCTGCCTGTGTTTACGCAGATATCGGATAATCGCTTCTTGAATCATGTTATTACCTTCTTAAAAACCAATACAAAGGTACGTAATAAATCGGAATTAACAGAAATGGGAGGAAAGCTTCTTGAAATTAAATAAATATGATATATAATGGAATTTCATTTTATGAAACAAAAATGGTTTAAATGGGTGCTTACTTTTGATCCACCTACATGTACACCCTAACCGGATTGATAAATTTTATAATTATCTGGATGAGTTGATAGATGTATTGAAAAATAAGGGATATAAATTTATTTCGTTGAGATAATTAATCAATAAATTATGACGTAGTTCGGTGAGAACTCTAGTAAGCGCATTAATAACGAATTTTCAAAGGCTATAACTTGCTATGAATAAGTGATATCATAATACTGTATACTATTTCTTATTAATTATATTTCTACCAAAGTCTCACTTGTCTATCTGAAAGGGGTTCAATTATACCTACATTTAGGTATATAATATTTCTGTATGCATTGATTTTTAATATATGTTATTTTGATATTCCCCAAATATTCATATATTTGCAATGATTAAACAACTAAGTTCTCACCGGACTCTTTTCTGGTGAAGAATGGTATATTTATTATCTAGTATGAATAGAGGAGAATTAGTACAATCTCTTGTGGAAGAAACAGGATTGCCGAAAAATGTTGTTAGAACCGTAGTGAATGCGTTACCGACTGTTGTGGCGAAAGGAATACGGGAAGGAGAATCTATTTCCATGAAAGGATTTGGATCTTTTGTACCTTGGCAACAATCCGAGCGATTGGCACGTAATCCGAAAACAGGGGAGGAAGTAATGATTACTCCACGTGTCTCGGTCAAATTCAAGGCCGGGAGCGATTTACTTAAAGAATTAAATGAGTAATAAAAACTATTCAAACGAAAAAACGGTTTCCTCGTGATGAGAAAACCGTTTTTTTATGGGGTAAATCGTATTATAAACGTGCTTTGATAGCTTCGCTTTCTTTCTCGTATCCCGGCTTATTCAACAGGGCGAACATATTCTTCTTATAAGCCTCAACACCCGGTTGATTGAATGGGTTAACGCCCAACATATAACCACTGATGCCACAAGCTTTCTCGAAGAAATAGAACAACTGACCAATATAGAACGCACTTACTTCCGGCATAGTTACCTTGATATTAGGAACGCCACCATCTACGTGAGCTAACTGAGTACCTAACTCAGCCATCTTGTTTACCTCGTCTACATGCTTACCTGCCAAGAAATTCAATCCATCCAAATCAGCCTCGTCCGTAGGAACCAATACGCTATGATCTGTAGCTTCCACGGAGATAACCGTTTCGAAAATCGTACGTTCACCGTCTTGAATCCATTGACCCATGGAATGCAAATCGGTTGTCAAATCTACAGATGCGGGGAAAATACCTTTACCGTCTTTACCTTCGCTCTCGCCATAAAGTTGTTTCCACCATTCTGCGATATAATGCAATTTCGGATGGAAGTTAGCCAAGATCTCAATCTTTTTACCGCTCTTATACAACTCGTTACGAGTAGCGGCATAGATAGCGGCCATATTATCAGCGAAAGGAACGCTCGCGTCTGTAGCTTTTTCCATGGAAACAGCTCCAGCAACCAAGTCACGGATGCTGATACCTGCCACGGCGATCGGAAGCAAACCTACCGGAGTCAAAACAGAAAAACGCCCACCTACGTTATCAGGGATGATGAAAGTCTTGTAACCTTCTTGATCCGCCAAGGTACGCAAAGCGCCTCTCTTAGCGTCCGTGATAGCTACGATACGATGTTTAGCCTCTTCCTTGCCAACAGCATCTTCCAATTGTTTCTTCAAGATACGGAAAGCCAAAGCCGGCTCTGTAGTCGTACCAGACTTGGAGATATTGATAATACCGAATTGCTTACCTTTCAAAACTTCGCTTAATTCATAAAGATAATCCTCTCCGATATTGTGTCCGGCGTATAACATAACCGGGTTTTTACGGTCGTTTTGCAACCAGTCGAAGCTGTTGTTTAACGCTTCTACTACCGCTTTGGTACCCAAATAGCTACCACCGATACCAATGGCTACGACCACCTCACATTTAGAACGAAGCACGTTCGCCGTATTCTCGATGTCGGCCAACTCTGTGTCCGTGATAGAAGAGGGGAGATGCAACCAACCCAAAAAGTCGTTACCTGCTCCGTTACCATTATGTAATGTGGCAATACATTCCATTGCCTTGGCCTCTTGAGCGTAAACCTGTTCCTTGGAGACAGTGCCCAGAGCCTTGTCGATGTTTAAACTGATGTTTTTCATATGCTATTTTATTTAAACGTTTCCGTTAATTGACGAATGACCGTCGTCGGCGATTTCTTCTCGTACAATATATCATAAACAGCGTCCAGTATCGGCATGTTCACTTTATATTTCTCATTGATCTCACGCATACACTTGGTTCCATAATATCCCTCGGCGATCATTTCCATCTCCAGCTGCGCTGTCTTCACGGAATATCCTTTACCGATCATGGTTCCGAAAGTACGGTTACGGCTGAACCGGGAATAAGCGGTAACCAGCAAATCGCCAAGGTAGACGGAGTCGGTGATATCCCGCTCCAGCCCGTGTACGGCGTCCACGAAATTACGCATCTCCTCAATAGCGTTCGAGATAAATACGGCTTGGAAGTTATCGCCATATTTCATCCCATGGCAAATACCGGCGGCGATAGCGTACACGTTCTTCAGTACGGCGGCGTATTCGATACCGGTCACATCCTTACAGAAGGAATTCTTTAAGTATTGATTCTTGAAAACGGGGGATATCGTACGGACCTTCTCGATGTCGGAACAAGCCAACGTAATGTACGAGAGCCGCTCCAGAGCGATCTCTTCCGCATGACAGGGACCACCGATAACTGCTATATTTTCTGTCGGAACCTTGTAATACTCCGCGAAGTAATCCGTAATCAACATATTCTCATCCGGTACGATACCCTTGATCGCCGAGATGATAAACTTATCTTTCAAAGAGGTCTTCACCTTCTTCAAATGTTGTTTCAAGAAAGGGGAAGGCGTAGCGAAGATCAAGGTATCCGACTCCTTGATCGCTTGGTTGATATTGGAATAGAAGTTTATCTTATTCGTGTCGAATTTCACGGCGGTGAGGTAACACGGGTTGTGTCCCAACTGCTTGAACTCCTCGATACGATCGGGCCTACGCATGTACCAGTTGATACTATCTTGAGTTGAAAGTACGATCTTGGCTAAGGCGGTAGCCCAGCTACCACCTCCCATTATCGCGATTTTTCCGGGCAAATCCATCGTATCACGCTTTTATTCTCCTACATTGGCTATCCAAGCCTCTACTTCTTGGACCGTAGGATTTTGCAGTTCTAACTTATATTTTTTATTAAGCTCACAAAGATCTTGTCTTAATTTGTTGGCGTTCGCTTCTTTCAGCGTGTCAACCGTCAAGTAGCCGGCTTTCTGCAAAGCGGGAATCCACTCCTCGGAAATACCCAAGGCTACGTATTTGTCGGCGTTATCTTTCTTTACGGTTTTCTCCGGACGCATTTGCGGGAAAAGCAATACCTCTTGGATCGTTGTCTGTCCGGTCATCAACATAACCAGACGGTCGATACCGATACCGATACCCGACGTAGGAGGCATACCGAATTGAAGGGCGCGTAAGAAATCTTGATCGATGAACATCGCCTCGTCGTCCCCTTTCTCGCTCAAGCGTAATTGCTCCTTGAAACGTTCTTCTTGGTCGATCGGATCGTTCAGCTCGCTATAAGCGTTCGCCAATTCCTTCCCGTTTACCATCAACTCGAAGCGTTCGGTCAATCCCGGTTTGCTACGGTGCATTTTAGTCAGCGGGCTCATCTCAACCGGATAGTCGATGATGAAGGTCGGCTGGATAAACGTACCCTCGCAGAACTCCCCGAAGATCTCGTCGATCAATTTACCTTTACCCATCGTATCGTCGATCTCCATCTTCAATGCCTTGCAGATCGTACGGATCTCGTCCTCGCTCTTACCTTCCAAGTCGTAACCCGTCTTTTCCTTGATCGCCTCCAAGATCGGCAAACGGCGGAAAGGAGCCTTGAAGCTGATTGTCTTACCGTCGATCGTGCTCTCGCTCGTACCGTTCACGGCGATACAGATACGCTCCAACAGCTTCTCAGTGAAGCTCATCATCCAGTTATAGTCTTTGTATTGGACATAAAGTTCCATACAAGTGAACTCCGGGTTGTGCGTACGGTCCATACCCTCGTTACGGAAATTCTTACCGATCTCGTATACACCCTCGAATCCACCGACGATCAATCGTTTCAAATACAACTCAGTAGCGATACGTAAATATAAATCGATGTCCAAGGAGTTATGATGTGTCGTGAACGGACGTGCGCTAGCTCCTCCGGCGATAGATTGCAGGATCGGAGTCTCTACCTCCGTGTATCCGGCCTCATCCAAAGCGGTACGCATGGTCTTGATGATAGCCGCACGTTTCATGAAAATATCTTTTACGCCATCGTTTACTACCAAATCCACGTAACGTTGACGGTAGCGAAGCTCCGGGTCATTAAAACCGTCGTAAGCGACACCGTCCTTATATTTAACGACCGGTAGCGGACGAAGTGATTTAGACAAAACTGTTAATTCTTGAGCATGAACGGAAATTTCTCCCATCTGAGTACGGAAAACGAATCCCTTGATCCCGACGAAATCACCGATATCCAGTAACTTCTTGAAAACGACATTGTAGGTGTCCTTATTCTCATCCGGACAAATATCGTCACGGGAGATATAGACCTGTATTCTGCCTTCGGAATCCTGTAATTCCATGAAGGAAGCCTTACCCATGATACGACGGCTCATGATACGGCCGGCGATACTTACCGGGCGTGGCTCAGCGTCGTCTTTGAATGTCTCTTTTATTTCTTTGGAAAATGCGTTCGTTACATACTCAGCTGCGGGATAAGGCTCTATCCCCATCTGACGCAACTGCTCCATGCTATTACGTCTTATTATTTCCTGTTCACTCAGTTCTAATAGATTCATTATGCTATTATTTTGTATAATACGGTGCAAAAGTACAAAATATTTCTGATTTATGCTGACTTATGTGGTAAAAGGTTGAGGTCACCGATCTTGTTTGTTCATGGATAAAGTATCTTAGGTTCATCGGTAAAGTATCTTAGGATCCTTGGTGAAGTATCTTAGGTTTGTAGGCCATGAACTTAAGACCCAATAATTTTATCTTTACATCCTGTTTTGATCCCGGGGATGAGACAAATGGAATAAACAGCCCTCACTCCGATAAATCCGGTAGCCAAAACTCAACCAACGGTAATGTCTTTCTCCGTCCTCCAAGCCCCAGCCATAGAAATCCTCATTTTCCATACCCGCTTGCAGATATTTGTTCGTTTGGACAAAAATCGCTCCTCCGACTGCCCCAATAACTCCTTCCACCATATACAAAGAGTTCATTTTTCTTTGGTGTTTTTTTAGGAAGTCAATGTCTCTATGTGTCCAGTAATGTTCCCTCAATATATTTGAAGTGTCCAAAGCATTCCCATCGTATGGATAAGCTACCTTGTATGTCTTAGATCTTGTCAAGTCTATTCGCATAAATATCTTTGCTTAATGTTCAACAATGCCAATATCACACCGGGGAAACCATTCAGTAATCCTCGGTGTAACCGTTAGTTATTCACTTGACAAGGCTCAAATTATATATTTGGATACTCCAAAAAGATTATCGAGTGAGCCTGTTTTGATGTTACGGGGATCATCTTTAACGGCTGTGCTGTAAAACATGTTTTAATGGGAATTTTGGCAGATTGCCCTAAGATGGCAAAGCTGTAAATAATCACGGTATAACTTCCCTTCTCGAAGAATATATACTTCAAGTGGCATAGGATATATACTTCATAGCCCAAGTAAGTATATCTTCTATCGCAGGTATGTCACTGATTTGCTACTGACCCGAAATAAGGTCGCACTCCTTCCGGCAGGAAGAAACGGATATCCTTGCCGGTTTGGTAAGCGTTACGGATAAATGTGGAGGAGATTTCCATCAAGGGAGCGTCTACCTTTTTCACGTTCGGATAAATGGTTGGGATCGAGATATCGAATCCTAGGCGGGGATAAATCAGCAGTTTGTAGTTTTGGAGTATTTTTTCATATTCTTTCCATCGGGGAAAAAGCAGCCAGTTATCGGCTCCCATGATAAAATAAAAGTCCCTATCCGGATAGTTGCTGGATAAGGCTCGCAAGGTATCAATGGAATAAGAAGGTTTCGGCAGGTGGAACTCAATATCGCAGACCTTGAATTTCGGATATCCGTCAATGGCGGCTTGGGCCATTTCCAACCGTAGTGAGTCATCTAGCAAGTCATCCTTTTTCTTCAGCGGATTATGAGGCGTGACCACGAACCACACCTCATTCAGTCCCTCGAACTCACATAGCCAGTTCGCCAAGGCGAGATGGCCTATGTGAATGGGATTGAACGATCCACTGTAGATGCCGGTCTTGAGTCTCATCCGATTTATACTTACCCCTTCTTTTGCCAACCCTTATAGTTGATAAAACAAATGAATATATTAAATATCAGGGCACCCCCGATGATATACTCCTTATAATACAGGCTGATACCACCTAATACGAGGCTCGCTATCCCACAAACGATAGAAAGCCCCATCATAAAACGGGTATTCTTGAATATATTAGGCATAGACTATTTGTTTAAGAACTCACGAATGATCTTCAACGCGTCTTTTTGGGCAGTCTCCAGATCATCGTTTACGACAACCTTATCAAACCGTCCCGTGAACCCTAATTCATACTCAGCCTTGGCGATACGGCTTTCGATAACTTCCGGGCTGTCTGTTCCCCGTCCTTCCAATCGCTTCCGTAGGTCATCGATGCAAGGAGGTTGGATAAAGACAGACAGGGCACGGTCTCCATAGAATTTCTTGATATTGCATCCGCCTACCACATCCACATCGAAAATCACGTTGTCCCCTTCATTCAAGATACGCTCTACCTCGCTCTTTAACGTACCGTAATATTTATCGGTATACACCTCCTCATATTCCAAGAAGTCTCCATTAGCGATACGACTGCGGAACTCTTCCGGCGTAAGGAAATAATATTCCACACCATTCTTCTCGGTTCCCCGCGGAGCCCGGCTGGTAGCCGAGATGGAGAAACGAAGGTGTAAATCTTGTTTCAAAAGATAATTAATAATGGTTGATTTTCCGGAACCCGAGGGTGCGGAGAAGATAATTAATTTGCCAGCCATTCTCGTTAATCTTATTATAATACGTTTAGTACCTGTTCCTTGATTTGTTCCAACTCGTCTTTCATCTGGACCACGATCTTCTGCATCTCGGCGTGGTTGCTCTTTGATCCGAGCGTATTGATCTCACGCCCCATTTCCTGAGCGATAAAACCGAGCTTCTTGCCTTGGCCGTGACCGGATTCCATGGTTGAGATAAAATATTTCAAGTGGTTGTCCAGACGGTTCTTTTCCTCGTTGACATCCAGCTTCTCGATGTAATAGATCATCTCCTGCTCGAAACGATTCTTGTCGTAGTCCTTCTCGGCTATCTTTTGCAGGTTATCCATGATACGAGCCTTGATCTTCTCGATACGTTCCCCCTCGTATTTCTCCACTTCTTTCAACAGAGTGGCGATATTGGCTATCTTTTGCTCGAAAAGCTTTTGAAGCATGGCTCCTTCTTGGATACGGAAATCACACAGGTGCTTGATAGCGTCCTTTACCGTTTCTAAAACCACCTCCCATTCGGATTCGTCCGGTTCTACGGTCTCAGACTTGATTGCGTCCGGCATCCGGAGCAAGGTCTGGAACCAATCGTTCGGAACGCTGATATTCAGTTTCTCTGCGATCTCCTTGATTTGGTTGTAATAATTCTCTACGGCGGCAAGATTGATCTGTGTAGGAGTATCTTTGCCTATATATTCTATAAAGATATTGAACTCAACTTTTCCCCGCTCCAAAGATTGAAGTAACAGGCTCCGAAGCTCCATTTCCTTATCCTTGTATATGGAAGGGATACGGGTGGACAAATCCAATTGCTTACTGTTTAAAGCCTTTATCTCTACGGTTACTTTTTTTGAAGGGAGCTCGGCAGTAACCTTACCGAACCCAGTCATTGATTGTATCATTTTTCTCAAAAGTTTGCGCAAAGATAGTGGTTTCCTTTTAGATTTGATGTTTATTTTCTCATAAATAGATGTTTCTCATAGGGCTGCCTTGATAGTATAATGAATTTTTGTATACCTTCGCAGCCTAATCAGATTGAAGGATTGAGATTGTTTGTTCGTTCAATTATCAATTGTTAATAGTTAATTATTATGTCATTGATCTTAAATATCGAGACATCCACTTCCGTATGTTCAGTAGCCCTGTCGGAAGGGGAGGAGGTGGTCTTTGAGAAGGCTTCCTTCGAGGGGCCGTCTCATGCGGCGTTATTGGGCGTTTATATGGAAGAGGCATTAGAGGCCGCGAAGTCGAAAGGGATGAAACTGGATGCCGTGGCGGTAAGTAGCGGACCCGGATCTTATACGGGGTTACGCATCGGGGTGTCTGTGGCTAAAGGATTATGCTTTGGGTATGGTATTCCTTTGATCGGTATTCATACGCTGGATATTTTAGCGTCTGCCGCTATCCGGAAAAATAAGGGGGAGGCCGATTGCTTGTATTGCGCTATGTTGGATGCCCGCCGTATGGAAGTCTACTCTTCGATTTATGATTCCCATCTCAACACGATACGTGCCACGACTGCTGATATCGTAGATGCTGATTCGTATGCTTCTTTTTTAGAGAACGGTAAGGTTTGTTTCTTTGGAGACGGTGCCGCTAAATGTGAGACGGTAATCACTTCTCCGAACGCCTGTTTTATAGATGGTATCTATCCATTAGCTGTAAATATGGCATCCTTGTCGCAGCAAGCATATGATGATGGCCGTTTTGAGAATGTGGCTTATTTTGAGCCTTTCTATTTGAAAGAATTCCAAGCAACGATCGCTAAGAATAAAGTGCTGAACGAGGCGTTAGGGAAAAACAAATAAGAGTAAGGGTACACAACCAAATTCATGTTCCGGCTGTTTATTCTAAAATGAATAAATCAGTTAAAGACATGAGAAAGAAAAGTGTGAATACGCTATTGGTATTTGGTGTGGTTGTCGCTATAATCCTTTTGATGATCTGGTTGTTCCTCGGGACAACGTTGGTGGAGGATACGAGTACGGAGATTAGTCCGGTTCCTATAGAGCAAGCTAACTGAGAACAATAACATAAAAAGGCGGGATCCTTTCGGACCTCGCCTTTTTTAATATAGATAGTTGTTTTATTAACCAAGGAATCCTAGCAAGATACCGGCAGCTACAGCGGAACCGATTACACCTGCTACGTTCGGACCCATAGCGTGCATCAATAAGTAGTTACTTGGATCGTATTCCAAACCTACGTTCTGGGAAATACGGGCAGCGTCAGGTACGGCGGATACACCGGAGTTACCGATCAACGGATTGATCTTGTTGCCTTCTTTCAGGAACAGGTTAAAGAACTTAACGAACAATACACCGGCACAAGTAGCGATAACGAATGACAACGCACCCAAACCGAAAATCTTGATAGAGTTCAATGTTAAGAACTGGGTAGCTTGTGTAGAAGCACCTACCGTGATGCCTAATAAGATCGTGATAACATCGATCAGCGGGCCGCGGGCTGTCTCTGCCAAACGGCGAGTAACACCACTTTCCTTGATCAAGTTACCGAAGAACAACATTCCTAACAATGGCAAACCAGACGGTACCAAGAAGGCTGTTAATAACAAGCCAACGATCGGGAAAACGATTTTCTCCGTCTGTGAAACGGCTCTTGGAGGTTTCATACGTATCACACGTTCTTTCTTCGTTGTAAGCAATCTCATAAACGGTGGCTGGATAATAGGAACCAATGCCATATATGAGTATGCGGATACAGCGATAGCACCCATCAAGTTAGGAGCTAACTTGGATGACAAGAAGATTGCAGTTGGACCATCAGCTCCTCCGATAATACCGATAGCACCGGCTTGGCTTGGGTCAAATCCCATTTGCAATGCAATGATATAAGCACCGAAAATACCAAATTGGGCGGCAGCTCCGACTAGCATTAACTTAGGGTTGGATATCAAAGCGGAGAAGTCTGTCATGGCACCGATACCGAGGAATATCAAGGGGGGATACCAACCTTGTTTCACTCCTTGGTATAAAATGTTCAATACAGAACCCTCTTCGTATATACCTAATTGTAATCCGGCATCCTTGAAAGGGATATTTCCGATCAAGATACCGAAACCAATAGGGATCAGAAGCATTGGCTCGAATTCATATTTAATCGCTAGGAATATGAACAGCAAACCTACCAATAGCATCACGATATGCCCTGGAGTCGCGTTCGCAAATCCTGTATAGGAGAGAAATATTTGGATATTTTCTCCTAGGAATTGTAAGAAACTTTCTTGCATATCATTAACCGATTACAACGAGATCTGCACCTTCCAATACAGAGTCGCCTTTGTTTACTTTAATTTCTACAATTTTACCGTCACGATCGGCATTGATGTTGTTTTCCATCTTCATGGCTTCCAATACCAAGATCTTTTGGCCTCTCTTAACTGTATCGCCGACTTTACAGTCTACACTTAAAATTACACCTGGCAGCGGAGATTTAACAGCGCCGGCTACACTTGGAGCTGCTTGACGGGTGATAACAGGTTCACCGCTGGCATTGGTCGGAGCTTGAGCCGGACGTTTCAATGTAACCATTTGTTTTTTCGCAGGTTTCTCCATTTTTACGTTATAAGGGGTTCCGTTTACCTCTACCTCTGCCACATCATCTACAACTGAGTTGATATGTACTTTATATGTGTTACCGTTAATGGTATATTTAAAACTTTTCATTCGTCAATTGGATTTTAGGATGATTACTTTTTATTTGGAGTCTGACGCAGAGAATAAAGCTTAGAACTCCATGGTGAATAGCTGCGTTGAACCTTGTGGATAGTCAATACCGTGTTCTCGATATCGTGGTTGTCATCGCTCATCTCATAAAGAGCGGTAGCGATAGCGGCAAAAATTTCACCTGATTCTTGACCGATATTGGCTGATACGGCAGCACCTGTTCCTGCGGCTTTTTGAGCGTTACGCTTGCTAGCTTTGATCGCTGCGTTACCGATCTGCTTGAATACTAGATACAAAATGATTAAGCCAAGGAATACGACTGCCATGGCTGTTATGGTCATACCAATACCCCATGGGTCGTTCCGTTGGAAGTTCTCAAGTTTCGCATTCGAATCTAACGTCAGATTATTGGTGCTAGGAGTCACTTTGTCAAGGATACTCCAATTTCCTACTCCATCAAGATCCAGACCGTAACTAACATCTGCTTTTTGCCCGGCAGGGATTGTCACCTCGTCGATCAAAGTTGTACCATCTGAATCATATAAGGCTAGATAATTATCTTTGTTTGGATCGAATGTGAAGTTTACATGAAATGTCCCTTTTGTTGGCTGATCATCTGCCCAAAAAAGAAGATGCTGGCGGGGAGGAACTTTGGTAAGTACATCTCCCTTCGGGATCATATATTTTCTGGGATTACTTTTATCGTTCGTTAAGAAGCATCCTCGTAAATCCACCGTACCTGCTGAGTTATTAAATAACTCAAACCATGGATGGCGTTTTCCATAGTCATCAACAAAGTTATCTTCATTGACAACTAGCACTTCATTTAATTTAACGGAGGTAGTCAACTGTGCCTTGGCTCCCATACTGAAGAGAACCATTAACAGTAGCAATACCCCTATTTTCTTATTTATCATATTCATCTCCTGTTTTACGGATTATAGAGGCAGGTTATCATGTTTCTTAGCAGGATTGCTTAACTTCTTAGTCTGCAATTGCTGCAAAGCACGAATAATACGGAAACGAGTGTTACGCGGTTCGATAACATCGTCGATATAACCGTATTGAGCTGCGTTATAAGGATTAGCGAATGCTTTCTTATATTCAGCTTCTTTCTCTGCTGCGCATGCTTTCGGATCTTCAGCGGCTGCTACTTCCTTGGCGAAGATAACCTCTACGGCACCGCTCGGGCCCATAACGGCGATCTCGGCTGTCGGCCATGCGTAATTCATATCACCACGTAAATGTTTAGAACTCATCACGCAATAAGCTCCACCGTAAGACTTACGCAATGTAACGGTAATCTTAGGAACGGTAGCCTCACCATAAGCGTAAAGCAATTTAGCGCCATGAAGGATTACACCGTTGTATTCCTGACCTGTACCCGGAAGGAATCCCGGAACGTCAACCAATGTTACCAAAGGAATATTGAAAGCGTCGCAGAAACGAACGAAGCGACCTGCTTTACGAGATGCGTTGCTATCCAAGCATCCTGCCATAACCTTCGGCTGGTTAGCTACGATACCGACGGATTGTCCGTTGAAACGAGCGAAACCTACGATGATATTCTTAGCGTAGTCCGCATGGACCTCTAGGAACTCGTTGTTATCGACGATCGTACCGATAACCTCATACATATCGTAAGATTGGTTGGCGTTATCGGGAATGATATCGTTCAATACATCATCCAGACGATCGATCGGGTCTTTGCACTCAACTAACGGCGTTTCCTCTAAGTTGTTCTGAGGTAAGAAACTGAGCAGTTTACGGATCAATTGCAAACCATCTTCTTCTGTATCGACAGCGAAATGGGCTACACCCGATTTGGTAGTGTGTACGCTGGCTCCACCCAACTGCTCTTGGGTTACATCCTCACCTGTTACGGTTTTTACGACTTTCGGACCAGTCAAGAACATATAGCTGGTACCACGTGTCATGATGTTGAAGTCTGTCAAAGCCGGAGAATAAACGGCTCCACCGGCGCAAGGGCCGAAGATACCGGAAATCTGGGGAACAACACCGGAAGCCAAGATGTTACGTTGGAAAATCTCTGCGTATCCTGCCAAGGCATTTACTCCTTCTTGGATACGAGCTCCACCGGAGTCGTTCAAACCGATAACGGGAGCGCCCATCTTCATGGCTTGATCCATTACTTTACAGATCTTCATAGCCAAAGCCTCAGACAAGGCTCCACCGAATACGGTGAAATCTTGAGCGAAGATATATACCAAACGTCCGTCGATCGTACCATAACCTGTTACGATACCATCGCCTAAATATTTAGTTTTCTCGATACCGAAGTTTGTACAACGGTGTTGAACAAACATGTCGAATTCCTCGAAACTACCTTCGTCAAGCAACATGGCGATACGCTCACGAGCGGTATATTTGCCTTTTTTGTGCTGTGATTCGATTCTTTTCTCTCCTCCACCCAAGCGAGCTTGCTCACGAAGTGCGATGAGCTCTTTTACTTTTTCAAGCTGGTTACTCATTGTATTTTGATTTGTTGTTAGAAATGAACGGATTAATTATTTGTTGCCCGGCATGCAAAGCTCTGTCAATACGCTGCAAGTTGATTTCGGGTGAAGGAAAGCGATGTTCAAGCCTTCCGCGCCACCACGGGGAGCTTTATCGATTAATTTAACGCCTTTTTCCTCAGCCTCGTTCAAAGCTGCCTGTACATCAGGTACCGCGAATGCGATATGGTGGATACCTTCACCTTTTTTCTCGATAAATTTTGCGATCGTGCTATCTTCGCTGGTCGGCTCTAGTAATTCAATCTTAGTCTGTCCTACCTTGAAAAATGCGGTTTTTACTTTTTGGTCTGCTACTACTTCGATATTGTAGCATTTTAATCCAAGAACGCCTTCATAATAGGGTAAACAAGCCTCGATACTCTTCACTGCGATACCTAAATGTTCGATATGTGTAAGTTCCATGTCAATAATAATTTAAAGATTTAGTAAATATTTGTTTCTATTGTGTGCAAATGTACACTACTTTTTATGAATGAGGAAATAATTTTTTGTTTTTATCTCCCAGTAAATGTGTTTAAAGATACATTTTATTAAAAATCGACAATCAGACGAACGTTCAATTGACGTCCGGTCAGATAGTTTGGAACTGCGTATTGGACATTATATACATCTGTTATCCAATAGTAGGAACTAACGTTTTTGATGTCTAATATGTTAAATACATCTAGACCTAGCCAAATGTTTTTCAAATGGCGGAAGAAGCCCCTGTCCATGATAGCGTCCGTGCCTCCTGCCAATTGATAGGAGAGGCCGATATCTACACGTTTGTAGGCGGGCGTACGGAAATAGCCGGCTTCGTATCCTTTGCCCGGGATTGTCTGGGGAAGTCCTCCGGATAGAACTCCTTTCAGATTTAGCTTGACTCGTTTATAGCCCGGGAAATAATCTTGGAAGAAGAGTGAGATGTTGTAGCCTTGGCTATTGGCCATAGGAACGGTCGTTGTTTCCCGGATGGTTTGCTGGGCTTTCATCAAGGAGAAGCTGATCCATGAGTCGGTACCCGGTACGAATTCTCCGAAGAATTTGACATCGAGTCCCATGGCGTAACCTTTGGCGCAGTTCTCACCGTAATAGCGGATCTTGACGTTATCTACGGTGTAGGGATTCAGATTGTCCAGCTTTTTATAGTACATCTCGGCGGTCACCTTGAAATTCCGGTCTACGGCACGGAACGTATAATCTCCTCCCAATATGAAATGGATGGAGCGTTGTGACTTTAGATCTTTGTTCAATACCGTGATATTATTGCCGTTCTCGTCTTTGTCTACTTTACGTAATTCCTTGTAGAAGGGCGATTGATAATACAGTCCGGTGGCGAAACGGAGCGTCAAGTCTTGGTCGAAGTTCGGGATAAAGCCCAATGAGGCACGGGGACTGAAAAGGAACTCCTTATTATAAGTCCAATAACTACCTCTAACTCCTGCGACTAACGTGAACAGACCTTGCTTGGTCCTGAATTTGAACGCGTCTTGCGCATAAGCGGAAAAGCGTGTGCTTTCTATCTGATTATCAGAAAAGAGGTTCGAATATACACTTACGTTATTACCGGTTTGGGGCAAAGAATAACCTGAGGAATCCCTTTTTTCCCATTCACTGATCTTATCATTGATTTTCTCCATTTGTACCGTGGCTCCCCATTTCAACGTATTGTTTAAAAGGCGGGCCATCCCATAATGCCCGACATTCATGACGGTGGAGTTCAAACGGTTTCGTGCGTGCTCGTGATAACGGCCTACGGACATGGCGGCTGACGCGTCGTCATCCGGATTTTCCGCTCCGTTCTCGCTCAGCCAATATTCTCCGGCGATATCGTATCCCTCTTCTTCCTTGCTTTTGAAAGCGGAGGCTTGAAGTCCCAACTCTGTGTTCTCATTGGGGTTGTGTTTCAATGTAAGCGCACCGAATAAGGTTTGGAAACGGTCTCTTTCCCTTCCGTCGAAATAGACTTTGAAGTTCTTGGGATGCTCGGCTGTACCGAAAGAGGTTTCCCGGCTATAAGGGGTGAATTTATAATTATTGTTAGCGAGGTTTCCCAAGAAATTGATTTCCCATTTAGGGGCCAATTGGTACGTGATGTAAGTTTGCAGATCGATAAATTTAGGGTCGTATTCTGCGTCTGTATCCATGGTACCCAAAATAGACCGACCGCTTTTAAAGCGGAAACCCGTTACTTGGGTAAATTTACCGATAGAACTGCCTACATAAGCATTCGCACCCAACAAGCTCGCGGAAGCCGAGCCTTCGAATATCTTAGGCTTTTTATAGGTAATATCCAGCACGGAACTCATCTTGTCTCCGTAACGGGCCTCGAAGCCACCGGCGGCGAAATTGACCGCCTCTGTCAGGTCCGGATTGATAAAGCTAAGGCCCTCTTGTTGTCCCGAGCGAATCAGAAGCGGACGGAATACCTCGATCCCATTCACATAAACGATATTTTCATCATAACTACCTCCACGTACGGAATACTGGGAACTTAACTCGTTATTGGACGATACTCCGGCAAACGTAACGACCAAGCTCTCTATACTACCTCCGGAGGGATCGGGCAATAACTTGATTTTGTCCGCATTTAGGGACTCCATGGTCGTGGTCTGTTTGCGGATGGCAGTAACAGATACTTCCCCTAAATCAAATGAGGTATAGTTCATCTGTACGTTCAGGCGCATATCGGCTTGTGCCGAAGGAATGATACGTTCAGCTTTATTATATCCCAGACAAGAGTAAATAACGGAGATAGAATCCCCCGGCGATATGGAAAAGGAATAATATCCCTTCTCGTTGGTCATGGAGCCGATCAACGTGTTTTTAACCCGGACATTCACTAATTCCAGAGGGTTACCGTCGGCGTCACGGACATAACCAGTGATTTTTATGCGGCCTTCGCCAAAGGCACTCACGGAAATAAGTATAAATAGCAGCGCGGCTATCGCACGAATCTTCATAATCTATTGTTCAATTATAAAAATACTAACGAGAAAAAAGAACGATACGTATATATGGGTGCAAAAAATTATATTTATATTTGCGAATCTTAATATTAAAAGAGTACAAAGAACGAAAAAAATGGAGAGTTTTGCAACACTTATACAAAATAGAAGAAGTACACGTAAGTTTACCGAACAACTACTTTCACCCGAGCAGGTAGAACTGATCTTGAAAGCGGCGTTGATGGCTCCGGCCTCAAAACGTAGTAATCCTTGGCAGTTCGTGGTCGTGGAAGATAAGGAAATGTTGAAGAAACTTGCCGGGTGTAAGAAAAATGGTTCTGCTTTTCTGGAGGGTTGTGCCTTGGCCGTGGTTGTCTTGGCGAATGTGATGGAAAGCGATGTTTGGATCGAGGACGCTTCGGTCGCTTCTATTTATATGCAATTGCAAGCGGAGGATTTGGGATTGGGCAGTTGCTGGTGTCAGATCCGGAACCGGGTAACAGAGGACGAGGCGGATTCGAATAATTATGTTCGTTCGTTGCTGGATATCCCTTATCAATTGGATGTCTTGTCTATCATTGGTATCGGTTATAAGGATCAGGTTCGTAAGCCTTTTGATGAATCCCATTTACAATGGGAGAAGATACATATAGGAAAGTTCTCTCTTCCGGAAGAAAATAAAGAGGCGGAAGAATGAGAGTCGTATTTGTTGGTGCCGGAAACTTAGCTACCCGGCTTTCGTTGGAAATGCGTAAGTCCGGAATGAGTATCGGGCAAGTGTATAGTCACACAAGTGAGCATGCTAAGATTTTAGCCGATGAATTGGGATGTGGGTGGACTGTTGTCCCGGAAGATATTGTGGAAGATGCCGACTTGTATGTTTTCTCTTTGAAAGATGCCGTGCTCCAAGATGTTATCGCCCGTGTAAAACCGAATAACGGTTTGTGGGTGCATACGGCAGGGAGTATGCCAATCTCTGTATTTGAAGGTCTTACGGCTAGATATGGGGTGGTTTATCCGTTACAAACGTTTAGTAAGAGTAGGGAGGTGGATTTCAAGAAAATACCGTTCTTTTTAGAGGCGAACTCGTCTGAAGATGAGAAGGTGCTGGGAGAGGTGGCTAGGGCGCTCTCCAGTGATGTCCGTTTCCTCTCCTCCGAGAAGCGAAAGAACTTACATTTAGCGGCGGTTTTCGCTTGTAATTTTACGAATCATATGTATGCGCTAGCTGAAAAGATCTTGGAAGAACAGCAAATACCGGGAGAGGTCTTGCTACCTTTGATAGACGAGACAGCCGCTAAGGTACATGTAATGTCGCCGGCGCGAGCCCAAACGGGACCAGCTATACGATATGACGAGAATGTGATAAACAAACATATGGCTATGCTTAAAGATCCGGATATGCGAAATCTATATGAGCTGATTAGCCGAAGTATACATAAGGAGGCTCGACATGAGTAGTATAAACTATGATTTGAGAAAAATAAAGGCTTTTGTCTTTGATGTAGACGGGGTGCTATCCTGCGATGTGATTCCGCTTCACCCGAATGGCGATCCGATGCGTACGGTCAATATCAAGGATGGCTATGCCTTGCAATTGGCCGTGAAGAAAGGTTATGAGGTCGCTATAATTACGGGCGGATATACGGAAGCCGTACAGATTCGCTTTTCTCGTTTAGGAATACAACATATTTATATGCGTAGCGCTGTAAAGGTGCATGACTTTAAGGATTTCATGGAAAAAACGGGCTTGTCTCCTGAGCAAATCATGTATGCGGGTGATGATATTCCTGATTATGAGGTAATGACGCGAGTCGGATTGCCGGTGGCACCTGCGGATGCGGCTCCGGAGATCAAGGAGATAGCGAAATATATATCCTCCCGGCGAGGTGGCGAAGGCGTAGCTAGGGACGTGATCGAGCAAACGATGCGGGCGCAAGGACACTGGTTCGGCGAGGAGGCTTTTGGGTGGTAAAATTTTGGTGAATGTGTAACGCTTAATCGAATAGGTTATGTTAGAGAATTTAAAAAAGTACAAGATCGTCTTAGCCTCTAATTCTCCGAGACGACGGAATTTGTTATCTGGTCTGGATATCGACTTCGAGGTGAGGGTAATTCCGGATATTGACGAGTCTTACCCGGATTCTATTGACTCCATGGAGATCCCTTTATATATTGCCCGTTCGAAAGCGGAGGCCTATAAATCGACTATGGCAGATGATGAATTGCTGATCACGGCGGACACGATCGTCTGGACGTTTGACGGGGTTATGGGGAAGCCTGCGAACCGGGAGGAAGCTTATGCTATGCTTCATGCTTTGTCGGATCATGTACATCAGGTAATAACCGGCGTTTGTATCATGACGAAGGACAAAAATGTAGGCTTTTCCGTCGAATCTGCGGTTTGTTTCGCAAAATTGGGTGATGAAGAGATTAATTATTATTTGGATAAATATAAACCTTATGATAAAGCGGGAGGGTATGGCATTCAGGAGTGGATCGGTTATATCGGGGTAGAGGCTATCAATGGTAGCTTTTATAACGTGATGGGATTACCTGTGCAAAAGCTTTATCAGGAATTGAAACATTTTTAATCTCAATTCAAGGTAAAGTATTTATCCTTCATATAATATTCTATCTGATTTAATGTGTGCGCTAAGGCTGGGGGAATCGGTAAGACGACCGGTTTCTCCACATTCCATTCCGGGTCATTTATGATCATGTCGGATAGACTGCCCGCATGTATTAAGATAAGGCGGGTAGGGGCTGAGGCTATAACCTTATGATTGGTGTTTTGCGCAAGTAGCATGAAATGATCTTTTGCCACTTCCGCTATATGTGTCCCTTCTTGGCTGTAAATAATAAGTTTTCCCGAAAATACGAAGATTAATAGGTTATCCGTGGTTGTGGTATTAAACAGGGAATCTCCGGCTCTCAGTATTTTGCATTCAAGTTGATTTAGATAACGCTTCATGTAGGAACTTAAGGATTTTCGAGGATAGCCAATGTTTTTCTGTTAGGAAGGTATTCCAACATACCTTTTGAGTAGGTGACTTTCTGTTGTCCGTTGTTGTCCGCATAAATAATGAAATACTCTATTTGGGGGATGGATTGTGCCAGTAGCTTCGCTTTCTCGACTCCCAAAACCATGAAAGTCGTAGCGTAAGCGTCTGCTGTCATACAATCTTCTGCCACGATTGTCGCGCTAAGAATATTTTGTCCAGCGGGATAACCGGTCGCCGGATTGATCGTATGGGCATATTTCTTACCATCCTTGATGTAGAAGTTTCGGTAGTCACCAGAAGTAGCCACACCTCCTTTTTGGCATAATTGTACGATCTCTTCAACATCATTTGTTACGCCGCTTGTCCCTATTTCCGGCTTGTTGATGCCGACTCGCCAACAGTCACCTTGTTGATTTATGCCTTTCATGGTGACCTCACCACCTATTTCTACCATGTAGTTCTTTACGCCTTCCTTTTCCAGCAGGCGGGCGATAACATCGCAAGCATAACCTTTTGCGATGGACGAACAATTCAATAGAATCCGGGGATCTTCTTTGATGATTTTCTTTCCTTCCAATCTTACTTTTTGATAACCGACGAAAGCCTTTATGCTATCGATCATCTGCGGGGTTACGCTATCCATCTTACTGAATCCGAATCCCCATAGATTAATTAATGGAGCACAAGTAATATCAAAAGCTCCTCCTGATTTTTGGGAGATTTCTTCCGCCTTATTGAATACTTCGGTAAACCATTCGTCTACCTCCACATCCTCGTTATTATTGACTTTCGCGATCGTGGAGTTGGGGTTGAAAGGATTTAAGGAGAGGTTAAAACGTTGCAGCTCGCTGTCGATCTTATCGGTTAGGATTTGCTTGGCCTTGTATTTGATGTGGTAACTTGTATGAAAAACAGAACCACTCTCTTCGAAATATTGGGCTTTGTCCGAGCAAGCCGTAAACGATAAGATCAACAGGCTGACTAATATGGTAATATTCTTGCGCATCATTATGAAATTTTATGTCGCGAACTTACATAAAAAATTCCATATATGCCCCTTTCATGGGGGAGACGCTATTGTGTGTATAAATATCAAGGATTCCTTTTTTATATTGTGACTCTGGTTTTATCCAATGTGCACGCCTTTCGGATAGGATCTTTTCTATCTCTTCCACGCTTCTCTCAATACTGTCAGTACCGATTATATCCAATGTTCTCGCTGGAATATCGATACGGATCAAGTCATCGTTCTCGACCAAGGCGATTGGTCCCCCTTCGGAAGCCTCCGGGGATACATGTCCGATCGCCGGGCCTCGGGTCGCTCCGGAGAAACGACCGTCGGTGATCAATGCGATGGTCTCTACCAACTCAGGATCGGAGGCGATCGCTTCTGTCGTATAAAACATTTCTGGCATTCCACTTCCTTTCGGTCCTTCATAACGGATAAATACCGCTTCTCCCGGATGGATTTTCTTTTGTAATACCGCCTCAATAGCGTTCTCCTCACAATCGAATACCCTCGCTTTCAGGGTGACTTGCATCAAGCGGGGTGAAATCGCCGAATGTTTTACGACTGCCCCTTCGGGCGCTAAATTTCCTTTCAATATAGCGATGGCTCCTTGTGCCTTGATCGGTGTATGAAAAGGTTTGATAATATCGCCAACCTTTACTCCTAGGGCAGGAAGATATTTATGGCAATTCTCATAGAAGCCGTTGAGTTGTAAATCTTTTAAGTTTTCTTCCAATGTTTTGCCGGTAACAGTCATGACGTCGAGATGGAGGAATTCTTTGATTTCTTCCATGATCGCCGGTACGCCTCCCGCATACCAGAAATATTCGCCGGGCCAAAAACCGCTGGGACGTATATTTAAAAGGTAGGGGATCTTACGATGTATCTTGTCGAACAAATCCGGTGATAACTGGATTCCCAGTTCATGGGCGATAGCTGGAAGATGAAGCAGGCTGTTGCTGGAACCCGCTATGGCGGCATGTACCATGATCGCATTTTCAAACGCTTGTATCGTCATGATATCGGAGGGTTTTAACTCTTCTTTCGCCAGTCCGAGTGCATGTTCTCCGGCTTTACGGGCGGTTTCTTTTAACTCGGGTAAATGGGCGGGGATCAAGGCGGAGCCCGGTAAAGCGATGCCAAGCGCTTCTGCCATTACTTGCATTGTAGAGGCGGTACCCATGAAAGAGCAAGCTCCACAATCCGGACATGCGTCACGCTTATAAACCATGAATTGTTCTTCCGTTATTTCTTTTCGCTCGTACTGGGCGCTATAGGTACCGATTTGTTCTAACGTGAGTAGGTTGGGACCGGCTTTCATTATACCACCAGGCATGAATATAGCAGGCATATCTAGCCGGGCTATCGCCATCAAATGCGCAGGGACGGATTTGTCGCAACTGGCTATAAAGACACCAGCGTCGAAAGGAGTCGCTTTTACATGAATCTCCATCATGGCGGCCATGATATCACGGGAGACTAATGAGTAGTTCATACCATCGTGTCCCTGCGCCTCTCCATCACAAATATCAGTGACGAAGTAGTTTGCGGCACGTCCCCCCTTTTCCTTTATACCGATTCCGGCCTCGTCCACCAATTTATCCAGATGGGCGCTTCCCGGATGGCTATGTCCGTAACTGCTTTCTACAATGATTTGCGGTTTACTCAATTCGTCGATTTTCCAACCGCTGCCTAGCCGGAGTGAATCCAGCTCCGGCGCTAGTTTTCGTAATTGCTGGCTTTTCATGTCTATTAATTAATGTATAAGGTTATTTATTCAATAAGGTATCCCTAGCTAAAGAATACATGCTCTATCAAAATCTTTGTACCGATACCGATTAAGATTAAACCTCCGATGAGGTCCAGCTTCAAGTCGATTCTCTTGCCGAATCGGTTACCGAAATAGACGCCGAAGGCAGAGATAGCGAAGGTGACAACACCGATAGTCGAGGCTTGCAGCAAGAGCGGTGATTTTAAGATCGCCAGAGAGATTCCTACGGCGAGGGCATCGATACTTGTCGCTATTCCCAATCCGCATAATGTCCGGTTACATAGAGGATCGAATTTCCCGTCTTCCTCCTCTTCCTTCGTGCTATCGTATATCATTTTTCCACCTAAGTAAAGCAAGAGGGTAAATGCGATCCAATGGTCGAAGGCGCAAATGTATTTTTCGAATCCTAATCCCATCGTATAACCGATCACGGTCATTCCGGCTTGGAATATACCGAGCACGCTCGCTATCTTTATAATATTACCGGCGGTGCAGTTGTTCTTAAGAACTGCGCCGCCGGTAACTGATACTGCTAGGCTATCCATGGATAAGCCGATCGCTAGTAGCAGAACTTCAATGTATAACATACTAGAATGATTCCCGTTTAATAATTTCTTCTATGGGCTTACGTTTCTTTGGAGTCTCATCGAATAATGCCGGATCGGAAGGATAGCCGAACGGTATCAATACAACAGGCTCGATCGTTTCCGGAATTTTAAAATGTTTACGGCAAAGCTCCGTGTCGAAATTGCAAACCCAACAAGTACCCAATCCTTGTTCGGCAGCGGCTAAACAAATGTGTTCCGTGGCGATAGCCGTATCGATATCCATATGATCCTTATGATCGCCCCGTTTCCAAGATTGCTGATGATCTCCGCAAACGATCAAGTAATAAGGCGCTTGCTTGAACCATTCCCGGGGATAGCATTCTTGTAATTTAGCTTTTCCTTCCGCACTTTGAACCCATACAAAATACCAAGGTTGATAATTTACCGCCGAAGGGGCCAAACGAGCTGCTTCTAGGATATAATCAATCTTTTCTTGCTCTACGTTTTTGGGGGCATACTTTCGGATAGAGCAACGTTTTCTCGCTAATTCTAGGAAACTCATATCTCATCCTCTATTTTATAGTTATTGCGATTCGGAGAATTGCGGGAAATCAACTCCCCGATAAAGCCCGCTAGGAACATCTGGGTTCCCAGAATCATCGCTGTCAATGAAATATAGAAATAAGGGGAACTTGTAACCAAAGGTCTTAGATCTCCAGAGTACATCGAGATCAATTTCATGCTGAGTACGATTACTAGAGCGATAAAACCAATGAAGAACATAGCGCTTCCCCATAAACCGAAGAAGTGCATCGGTTTCTTTCCGAATTTGGAAGTAAACCAAAGCGTGATCAAATCAAGATAACCGTTCACGAAGCGATCCAACCCGAATTTAGTAGTTCCGTACTTGCGGGCTTGATGTTTCACTACTTTCTCGCCAATCTTGTGAAATCCGGCAATCTTAGCTAAATAAGGTATGTAACGGTGCATATCGTTATACACCTCTATATTTTTAATGACAACATTCTTATACGCTTTCAATCCGCAATTGAAATCGTGTAAGTTCTTTATTCCCGAGAATTTACGAGCTGTCGCGTTGAATAATTTCGTGGGGATCGTCTTAGACAACGGGTCATATCTTTTCTTTTTCCAACCGGATACCAGATCGTACCCGTCTTCGGTGATCATCCGGTAAAGTTCGGGTATCTCATCCGGGCTGTCCTGTAGATCGGCGTCCATGGTAATGACTACGTCACCTTTAGCCCGCTGGAATCCGCAGTGCAATCCCGGCGACTTGCCGTAGTTGCGACGGAACTTGATTCCCCGGATATGTGGAGAACGTTGTTTCAACTCCTCGATCACTTCCCAAGAATTATCCGTACTACCGTCATTCACGAAAATGACTTCGTAGGTATAATTATGTTCTTTCATCACCCGCTCTATCCACGAGAATAACTCGGGTAAAGACTCGGCTTCGTTATACAACGGGATAACAACTGATATGTCCATTATTTGTCTGTAATTAACTTTTTAGCGGTTTTCAGTGATGGAACCAGTCGAATTGTTCCTGCACAAGAGAGCCGCTACCGGTATAGAAAGTATGATGCCGTAAAATACGTTATTAAATATTCCTTGTATGGCCATATGGATTGGCGAGATGCGAATATTGCTGAGCGAGTCGAGCATATCCGAGTTAACTTGGCTATCTTTTAATGCAGTCGTTAATTGCCCGATCGCATTTGCCACGAAATCAGGTGGGGCGATGAACTGATAAAAGACAAAGTATTCAAGCGAGACGATCAATGCGGCGAAAAAATACAACATCGTGCCGAATCTCCATGCATGAAAGAAACTGATCCTTCCACCGATGTCGTGCCGATATCTTTTCGTCATGTAGTAGGCGATGAAAGGGACGGCGAGCGTCAATAGCCAATAGACAAGACTCAAGGAGGGGACTGAAACGCTGAAGATGAAAAAGATGTATTTCACTACCCAATATATACCCATGGCCAAACCATAAGTCATAGCGCCTTTTAAAAGTAAATTCTTATTCTCTTCCATGATGTTGCTGTTTTGAATTCTTATCAGCAAAGTTAATATATTAATGCAAATGCGCAACTATATTATGTCTAAAATAGAAAAAAGGAAGCCTACGTATAAGCTTCCTTTTAAGTTGTGTTTTATCTGAGCCTCTTGTCGGATTCGAACCAACGACCCCGAGATTACAAATCACGTGCTCTGGCCAACTGAGCTAAAGAGGCAGGTGGGTAAGCTTACTACATCGCGCCGCTACAACCAAGTACCCTTGCTGCGGTCAAGCCCTGGGGGATTCCGAGGGAGCATGCCGTGTAGGACTTACCCGGGTGCAAAAGTAGATATTATTTTTTACTTTGCAAGCGTTTTCTTACTCTTGGGATGATAATTGTTTATAAAGAATTGAAAACCTTATGCTTTTGGTAGTGTTAAAGAATGTTTTATGTGTTGTGGCCGATGGTTTATCAAAGAATGTTGATTTTTTCATTGTGAGGAAAAAACATTTTCATCATGAAGAAAAAGTATTTTCACCGTGAAGAAAAAGTATTTTCATCACGATGAAAAAACAGTTTACTTGGAAGAGGTTCCGCTTTCCAATATGCTGACGATGGAGAACAACGTAAAGCAGATCGCTCCCAGTCCGGCCAATACCCGTGCGGGAATGGCATAATAACTATGCTCGGCCGCCATCTCGAAAAGGAAAGCGGAGAGGAAAAGGCAGAATAAAGCCGTGAATATAGGAATCAATGGAATCCGGTTGGCAAGCTTGAATTCTTCCCTCCATATTTTAGACAGCAAGATCACCTTGCTGGAGATACTATAGCAAACTAATCCAAGGCCGATCATGATATATCCGGTTGAGGCATTAGCCGGGTCGCTATCTCCTAATACGAAGAGACCCCATATCAGACTGATAGATCCCATCAGGATGACAAAACGGTGCCATAGCCTTTTTTCCAATCGGGAATATGTGTTTCTTATTTGTCGGGCGATCGTGGCGACTAAAGCGATTAAGCTGCTGCAAATACATGCTAGTCCGGCCATCACGTGCCCGGCGACAAAGTATTGGGAATGCTCGTCGCTATGCGCTAGCAACCGGTAAGCCCAAATCCATGCGACTATGGATATAAATGATGCTACAAGGATCAAGAATACCCCCTGCCAAAAGTTGAACGCTTTGTCTGGTATTCTGGGATCGTCGCTTTTGGCGTTCATTTGTATTAAGGTGAATCGGGTAGAGGCGGTAGCCGTTGTCGCTACGCATGCGGTTATAAGGCCCACCCCGCAAATGACATGGCCCGCGACAAAGTCTGCTGGCGCCGGTGAGGACATGAGTAAGATAAAGCCCGCCAGAAAAGTGATGGTTGCCGAGAGATATCCAAGGATAGGCAAAGCGAATCTGGCTACATTATTATATGTATGGATAATTTGACGAATAATGGTCGCTGCCGTAGCGAACAAAGCTATACAAATAAAGCCAAGAGAGAATACGACAGGTCCGGCGACGAATCTGCTGGAGTCCACTCCATAGTTAAAGACAAAAAATCCATAACCGAAACAAAAGAGGGCCATTAGCAATGGAATCGCCCTGAATAAGACACTAATCCCGTAATTCATAACTTGTTTTTTATTTAGATTTTTCTTCAAACAGAGATGCGATCCTTTTTGTTCAAGAAGAATTTTAGAGGTTATGCGATGTTTTTGCGTGTTATTTCATCATTTTTGTTTTTCTTTGCGGAAAATATCAGAGAAGTGAATCTTATTATAGAACAAGGTAACACGTCATCAAAGGTCGCTGTGTATAAAAATGGGCATATAGAGGCTTCTTTTGTATACAAGCAATTCGGTGTATCTGTGGTCGCTGCTCTTTTTGAGAAGTACGCTTTTACGCAAGGCATTTTATCGACGGTGATAGATACGGACGATGAGTTGATCGCTTATCTAAAAAATAAGCTTCAGCGTTTTGTCTTTCTGGATGAACATGTAGCTTTACCGATCAAGGTGGAATATGGGACGCCGAAAACGCTAGGCAAGGACCGTTTGGCCGCTGTCGTGGGGGCGAATTATTTGCGGCCGGGAAAAAATCTGCTGGTTATCGATGCCGGTACCGCTATCACGTATGAGGTGATAGAAGCGCCGGGTATCTTTCTGGGGGGGAATATCTCTCCGGGGATGACAACCCGTTTTCGAGCGTTGAACCATTTTACGAAGAAACTGCCTTTGGTAACGGAAGAGGATGATATACCGCTTATCGGGAGAAGTACGGAAACGGCTATCCAAGCGGGTGTGGTGAATGGGATTGTTTACGAGATGGACGGATATATTGACGAGCTGAAAGTAAAATATCCGGATCTTTTGGTTTTTTTAACAGGCGGTCATTCGTTTTATTTTGAAAGACGGCTAAAAAACTCCATCTTTGCAGACATTAATTTAGTGTTGACAGGATTAAACAGAATCTTAGAGTATAATGTTGAAAATTAATAAGGTAGTAATAATAAGTTTTCTTATCTTTACACAATTGCCATTGTGGGCTCAAAATAACACGAACTCGCCTTATACGCGATTTGGATATGGAGAGTTGGCGGATCGATCTTTTGGTGCCGGAAGGGCGATGGGTGGAGTCGGTTATGGATTAAGGTCCTCTAAACAGATAAATCCATTAAATCCAGCATCTTATAGTTGCATGGATTCGTTGACATTCCTTTTTGATTTTGGTGCGTCCGGTCAGGTGTCTTGGTTCTATGACGGTACGAACAAGCAACGACAGATGAATGGAAACGTGGAGTATATCGCCATGCAATTTCCGATCACCCGGCGTTTAGCGATGAGTATCGGTTTATTACCTTATTCATATGTAGGATATGATTTCGGCGAGAGCCGTACCGAGGGCGGTTTAAGTTGGGGAGAAAGCTTTAGTGGCGAAGGTGGCTTAAGCGATGCCTATTTAGGGCTCTCCTATGATATTTGGAAGAAGCGTCTTTCCATTGGTGTGAACGCCGGATTTTTATTTGGAAATATAACACATTCCCGCAACTTGATTTTCCCGAGCTCGACAGGGGCGGACGATGTGTATAGAAACCAACGTTATGAGATTCGTGATTTAAAGTTAGATTTTGGTATTCAATATACGCATCCTTTGAGTAAGACGGAGCATGTCACGGTAGGTTTCGTTTACTCTCCCGGAAAAAAGTTGAATACGACTGTGTATGATACTCAGCTTGTCGGTTCTTCGGCTACATCCGGATATACAAGGAACGATACAATTAAGAATTATCGGTTTGATATGCCGAACTCTTACGGAGCGGGTATCTCCTATGTGAAAGAGAATCGGTTGACATTAGCCGCAGACTTCTTATATGAGGACTGGGCGAACGCTTATTTTGATAACGAGAAAGGCCAATTCAAGAACCGTACACGTGTAGCGGCTGGTGCCGAGTTTATTCCTCGTTATGATAATCGTAATTATTTGGGGCGTATCAGATACCGTGCCGGTTTTCATTATAGCAATTCGTACTTAAGAGTCAGTCGCTCCGAGGAGAATGGTTATAAAGGACATGGTTATAATGAATATGGGGCGAGTGTCGGTTTTGGGCTTCCATTGATCGATAACCGTTCATTAGTGAACCTGTCATTTGAATACGTGAAGATCCGTCCGGAATTACGTACAATGATTGATGAGCAGTATTTCCGGTTTACGGTGAACTATACATTTAACGAATTATGGTTTTTTAAACGAAAAGTGGATTAAACCGGGAATGGCCGAAAGGGTCTAATGAGTATGATACTTTTTTGAAGGAATATAAATATTATAGCTAACTTTAATAGAAAGAGATATGAAGATCAAAGTTTTATTACTAGCGCTTGGATGTACTATGGGTACATTGGGCGCTTATGCGCAGAAAGGAGTAGATAATGGTACACAGTTCGGTTCCGGTGAGGATAGCGTGCGTTGTATTACCAATATCAGCTTGTTCGTTCCTTACGCGAAAGCCGGAAACTTCAAAGACGCCTTTGATTTCTGGAAGATCGTGTACGATGAGTGTCCTGCCGCTACAAAAGATATCTATTTGTACGGTGTGAAAATTATGGGCTGGAAGATCGCTCAAGAGAAAGATCCCGCTAAGAAGAAAGCTCTTATTGATGATTTGATGGGAGTTTACGACAAGCGTGTGAAATATTTTGGAAATGATCGCCGGTATGGAAAAGACTGGATCGTTGCTCGAAAAGTGCAAGATTATTTAGCGCAAACTGGAGATAATGCCGACTATAATCAGGCCTATACTTGGTTGAAGGAGATCGTTGATGAGAAAGGTGCTGATACGGAGGCTCTAGGTCTCTCCTTGTTTAGTTTCTCTTCTATGAAGAAAATGGTTAACGATCCGAATTTCAAAGAACAGTATATTCAAGATTATTTGAAGGTTTCTGGTGGCTTGGATGCTCAGTTAAAAGCTGCGCAGGTTGCAAACAATCAAAAAGAAGTGAATGCCTTGACCGCATATAAGAGTGGTGTTGATAATGCCTTTGCGAATAGTGGTGCTGCCGATTGCGAGACTTTGCAGAATTTGTATGCTGCTAAGATCGAGGAGAATAAGGACAACTTACCTTATTTGAAAGAGACTATATCCTTGTTGAGAAGAACAGGTTGCCAAGAAATCGAGGCTTACTTTTTGGCATCAGACTATGCTTATCGTCAAGAACCTAGTGCCGAGGCTGCTGTTGGGCTAGGAAAGAAAGCCGTTAAGATAAAGGATTATGATACGGCTATTAAATACTTTGATGAGGCCGCGAATTTAGAAACGGACGCGACTTCAAAAGCTGATGATTATTATATGATCGCATTGTTGCTGTTTGAGCAAAATGCTTATTCAAAGGCTAGACAATATTGCCAGAAAGCTTTGGAGGTAAATCCTAACTATGGCAATGCTTATTTATTGATCGGCAAGATGTATGCCGCTACTTCTAAATCTGTCTTCCCGAATGATGGAGTATTGGCAAGAGCTGCTTATAATGCCGCTATCGATAAATTTGAGAAAGCGAAACAGGTAGATCCGAGTGTTGCTGAAGAGGCTAATACTTTGATATCATCTTATCGTGCTCACCTTCCTTCTACGGAGGAGATCTTCATGCACCCGGATTTGGAGAAGGGTAAACCTTTCACTGTCGGTGGTTGGATCGGAGAGCGTACAACGATTCGGTAATTATGATAGGAAATCGTTTTCATTGTAAAACGGAAAATATGGGCATAACAACTACCTTCGTGGTGGTTGTTATGCTTCTTTTGTTTTCTGCCTCTTGCAGTAAGGAGCATAAGGAGGTGGTTGATGTTGAGTTTGACCCGGACAAGACTTATACGATGAAGGCTACGGATGTGTCATCCTTGATCTCCGATTCTGGTATCACGAGATATCGCTTGAAAGCGAAAGAGTGGCAGATTTATGGGAAGGCGGCGGAACCCCATTGGTATTTCCCCGAGGGGATCTACGTGGAGAAGTTCGATACCTTATTCCAGACAGAAGCGAGTATTAAGGCGGATACAGCCTATTATTATGATAAAAAAGGGCTTTGGGAGCTGATCGGTAATGTAGAGGTGGAAAGTCTGCAAGGGGAGCATTTTGAGACTTCCCAATTGTTCTGGGACCAGAAGCAAGAGAAGGTTTATTCTGATAAGTTTATGCGTATCGAGCAAGAAGATAAGATCATAACAGGTATAGGTTTTGAGTCGAACCAAGATATGACTCAGTATAAGATATTTAACTCACAAGGTATTTTCCCGGTGAGCGATGCTCCGGCCGATACGACACGGACAGCTCAGGGGGATAGTGCCCGGGTAGATGTGTCACAAATAGATTCAATAAAAAGTAATTAAGGTGGGGACGCTGACTTATATTTTAATTTCCCTCGCATTTTCCGCATTCTTTTCCGGGATGGAGATCGCTTTTATCTCCTCCAATAAGCTTCGTTTCGAGCTGGATAAGAAGGAACGTAGTCTATCCAGTAAGATACTGGGTATTTTCTATCGTAATCCAAATTTGTTTATCTCTACCATGTTGGTAGGAAATAATATTGCGTTGGTCGTTTATGGTCTTCAGATGGCAATCGTATTGGAGCCGTTTATAGCCAAGGTGGTTGCGAATGAGGCATTGATCGTTTTTATCCAATCCGTGATATCTACGATCTTGATCTTGTTTGCCGGGGAGTTTATTCCCAAGACCATATTTAAGTTGAATCCTAATTTATCACTCAATATATTTGCGATACCATTATTTATCATATATATCATCCTGTATCCGGTCTCCAAGTTCTCATCCCTGCTATCTTTTTTGATTTTGAAGTTAGGGGGCGTGAAGAACTTGAAAAGTTCACCTCAGGCATTAGGCAAGGTAGACTTGGATTATTTTATACAGCAAAGTCTGGAAGATGCTCCGCAAAATTCGGATATGGATACGGAGGTTAAGATTTTCCAAAACGCCTTAGACTTCTCGAATGTCCGTTTGAGGGATTGTATCGTGCCCCGGACGGAGATTGTAGCCTGTGATACGTCTGCTACGATAGAGGAATTGCGTTCTAAGTTTATCGAGACAGGACTTTCGAAGATATTGGTGTATAACGAGAATATTGACGATATTATCGGGTATATCCATTCTTCCGAGCTTTTCAAGAATCCGGAGGATTGGACCCAGCATATCCGTAGCGTATCGATCGTTCCGGAGACGATGGCGGCGAATAAACTGATGAAACTGCTGATGCAAGAGAAGAAGAGCTTGGCTGTTGTCGTGGATGAGTTTGGCGGTACGTCGGGTATCGTGACACTTGAGGATTTGGTGGAGGAGATTTTCGGAGAGATTGAGGACGAGCACGATATGAAGTCGCATGTGGCTAAAAAAGTATCGGACAATGAGTATTTGCTGTCGGGTAGAATGGAGATTGATACCTTGAACGAAATGTTCGGGTTGGATCTTCCGGAGTCGGATGATTATGTCACCATCGCCGGTTTTATCTTGCACTTCTATCAAAAATTCCCGAAATTGAACGAGACTGTCCAGATCGATAAATATTCGTTTAAGATAATCAAAGTAACGGCTACGAAGATCGAACTTGTACGTATGAAAGTAGGGATTTGATAAAAAAAAGGATTATATGCTGTGGAATTTCCTTTTTTTCATATCTTTGTGCCCTTAAAATGTGAAATAATAAACTTTAAAAAATAATAAAGATAAATGGCTACGCTGGAAAAAATTAGAAGCAAAGCAGGACTGCTGGTACTCGTGGTGGGTTTGGCATTGTTCGCTTTTATCATTGGAGACTTTTTAAACTCTGGTTCTACTTATTTTAGGCAATCACAGGAACGGATCGCCGAGATTGATGGAGAGGTTGTAAAAATTCAAGATTATCAAGGTCGCGTTGATGAGATGGCCGAGATGTATAAGATGCAATCCGGTTCAGCCAGCCTGCCCGAGGAATATATGACACAGATTCGCCAGTCCGTATTCGATGCGATGGTACAAGAGGTCGTGTTGGACGAGGCTACTGCTAAATTAGGTATGGGAGTAAGTCCGGAAGAATTGTTTGATATGGTTCAAGGTGAGAATATCTCTCCGTTGATCCAACAAATGCAAATGTTTACGAATCCTCAGACTGGTGCTTTTGATAAGGCTGCTTTGTTGAATTTCTTGAAACAAATCGATTCCGATAATATCGCTAGCTATCCGGCAGATCAACAGGCACAGCTGATTCAAGCTAAAAACTTCTGGTTGTTCTGGGAGAAGAACATTAAACGTCAACGTTTGGAGCAAAAATATACGACATTATTGAGCAAGGCTATTTCCGCAAATTCATTGGACGCTAAGGAAGCTTATAATGATAATGCCGAGAATTCGGATATCATTTACGCTATGCAATCATATGCTACGATTCCGGATTCAACGATTGAGGTAAGCAAGAGTGAGATCGAGAAATTGTATAACCAACGCAAGGAGCTTTATAAACAAAAAGAATCTAAGGTAATTAAATATATCGCCGTAGATATCCGTCCGAGTAAAGAGGATTATGATAAGGCACAGGCCGAGATCGAGAGCTTGAAAGAGGAGCTGGCTACGTCTGAAAGAGTGGCTGATGTAGTAAACGAGAACTCTGAGGTTCCTTATGTTGACGCTTTCTTCACGGAGAAGGCTTTGGATCCGGAGATGAAACAATTCGCTACGACTTCTGAGGTTGGCGCTGTTTATGGTCCTGTATTCGAGAATGACAAATACAGAATGTTTAAGTTAGTCGATAAGACGGTCGCTCCGGACTCAGTAAAAGTTAGCCACATCATGTTGGCCGGTAAATCTGAGGCTGAGACAACAGCTTTGGCTGATAGCTTGATGGGGGCGTTGAAAGGTGGCGCTAATTTTGCTGAATTAGCTAAGAAATACTCAGCAGACCAAGCCGCCGAGAATGGTGGTGAACTAGGTTGGTTTACAGAGGTTACCGCTTTGAGAGGTGTGAATGATGATTTTAAGAAGGCTGTCTTCTCAACTCCATTGAATGAGGTAGCGGTTGTGAAATCTTTATATGGTACTCACCTTGTAAAAGTAACAGAGAAAACAGGAAATGTTGAAAAATATAAGATCGCAGATATCGACATGACTGTATCTCCTAGCTCTAAGACCTATAGCAACATCTACAATGAGTTGAATCAGTTCGTATCGAAGAACAACTCTATGGCTAAATTGGAGGAGAATGCGAAGGAAGCCGGTTATAACTTGATTTCAGGTGCAACGGTTACTACGGATGATCAGTTGTTAGGTTCTATCAAGAATTCACGTTCGGTAATTCGTTGGGCGTTCCAGAACGATAAAGGTTCTATCTCTGAGATCTTCGAGTGTAGTGATAAGTTTGTCGTGGCTGCTGTAGAAGGAAGTATTTCCGAGGGGTATCGTCCGGTTGATATGGTCGCTCCGGCTTTGAGAGCTGAATTGGCTGCCCAGAAGAAAGGCGATAAGATCGCTCAGGAATTGGCTGCTAAGAATTTAACTTCAGTTGAGGCATATGCTGAAACGATGGGTTCTTCTGTAGACTCTGTAAAGTTCGTGAACTTTGGTACTCGCCGTATCGCTGGTATCGGTATCGAACCGAACTTGAACGCTATGGTTTCTATGGCTCAAGTTGACCAAGTAAGTGCTCCGGTTAAAGGTAACAACGGTGTATATGTGTTCAAGGTATACGCAAGAAATAAAGATGGTAAGGAGTTCAACGAGGCTGAGGAAATCCGTGCGTTGGATGCTTCGAACGCATATCGTGTAGGATTCCAAGCTATCCAATCTATGGTCAACAACGCTAAGGTGGAAGACAACCGTATCCGTTTCTATTAATAAAGAGTATTTATACTTAAGATAAAAAAGATCCCCTGTTTTGTCGTCAAGATATATTTATTTTGACGGCAAAATAGGGGATCTTTATTTTGTGGAATATTTCTCGTACTTTCGCGAATAAGAAAATATCGATAGCATGGTTGACAAAAGACAATTATTAGGGATGACCTTGGAGGAACTGAAAGGTGTAGCGTCTGAGGTGGGTCTTCCCGCATATGCGGCTAAGCAAATGGCCGATTGGATTTATAAGAAGAAAATAACCCGGATTTCGGAGATGACAAATATAGCGGTAGCCAAACGTGCTTTATTGGAGGATTCATTCGAGATCGGGGCTTATCCGCCATCTGAGTATCAAAAGTCGAAAGACGGTACGATCAAATATCTATATGCTGCCGGACCGGGGCGTTTTGTTGAGTCTGTTTATATTCCTACGGATGATCGGGCGACTCTTTGCGTCTCTTCTCAAGTCGGATGCAAAATGAATTGCTTGTTTTGTATGACGGGAAAACAAGGTTTCACGGCAAACCTGACAGCGAACCAGATATTGAACCAGATCCAGTCCTTGCCGGAAAACGATTCATTGACGAATATCGTTTTCATGGGAATGGGGGAGCCACTGGATAACGTAGACGAGCTTTTCAAGGTTTTGGAAATACTCACGGCCCCGTATGGATATGCGTGGAGCCCGAAGCGTATCACGGTTTCAACCATCGGTGTGACGAAAGGCTTGAAACGCTTTTTAGAGGAGAGCGAATGTCATCTGGCCGTAAGTCTGCACTCGCCCTATCCTATGGAACGTCTTTCCTTGATGCCGGTTGAAAAGGCATTCCCAGCGAGGGAGGTGATCGATTTAATCAAACAATATGATTTTTCGCATCAACGACGTGTCTCTTTTGAGTACATTGTTTTTAAAAATTTGAACGATAGCTTGAAACATGCCGAAGCTTTGAGTTGTTTATTAGGTGGAATTCCTTGTCGGGTAAACTTGATCCGTTTTCATGCGATACCGAATGTGTCTTTAGAGACTTCCGATATCGTTAAAATGGAGGCGTTTCGGGATTTCTTAAACACCAAAGGAGTTGTATGTACGATAAGGGCATCACGTGGGGAGGATATTTTCGCCGCTTGTGGAATGCTTTCTACCGCAAAAAATGTTACATTTGTATAATATAAAACACACGGGTATGAAAACACGTTCTTTATTCATCGGTATGTTGCTGCTTCTTGTTTTGATGGGAGCATGTAATTCGGGTTCTGTGATGACTCAAGCTACGGGCTTCGCATATGAGGTTGTCGTGGTTATGGATCAAAAGGATTGGAAAGGCCCTGCGGGAGAAGCCATAAAGTCTGAGTTGGCCTCTTCGGTGCCCGGATTGCCGCAAGCCGAGCCTTCTTTGAAGATTACCTACGTACAACCAAAGGATTTTACAGGTCTGTTACGGTATGTAAGGAATATATTAGTGGTTACAATAGATCCCACCGCTTATACGAAAGTTTCTGTAGGCTACGAGAATAATGTCTGGGCTAGAGGGCAGGTGGTTGTTTCGCTGAAAGCTCCTAATACGGAGTCGATCGTCGAGTATTCAAAGACCCATGAGAAGGCGTTGGTCGATTTCTTCGTAAAGGTGGAGATGAATCGTGCGATAGAGCAATTACAAAAGGAATATAGTATGGTGGTTATGGATAACCTGAAAAGCGACCTGAACGTGATGTTAAACGCTCCGGCAAACTTCACGTACTATAAGGATACGACAGATTTCTTCTGGTCTTCCAATAACGCTAACACAGGCCGTATGGACTTAATCGTATATACTTTCCCTTATACTGATCCGAATACGTTTACGGAGGAATATCTGGTCGCTAAACGAGATTCTGTATTGAAGGCGAATCTGCCGGGTTCGTTCCCGGGTTCCTATATGCAAACAGAAACGCGTGCGGGAGTGGAGTATACGCCAATAACCTTAAATGGTAAATATTGCGGCGTGATGCGCGGTTTGTGGAGAATGCAAGGCGATATGATGGGAGGCCCGTTCGTAAGCCACACCCGCTTGGATGAAAAGAATCATCGTGTGGTTGTAGCCGAGGGATTTGTGTATGCTCCGGAGACAGACAAGCGTAATTTCATGCGTAGAATAGAAGCTGCCTTATTTACGTTACGTTTGCCGGGTGAATTTGATGAACCGGTAACTGAGACATTAGATATCCCAAAAGAGAAAAAGTAATAAACAAACAAAATATATGGAAGAACGACTGATTAAAGTGGGGATCACCCACGGAGATATAAATGGTATCGGCTATGAGGTAATATTAAAGACCTTTTCCGATACCCGCATGGCGGAGCTTTGCACGCCGATTATCTATGGCTCGTCCAAGATAGCCGCTTATCACCGGAAGGCATTGGAGCTTCCTCCTATCAATATGAATATTATTTCACATGCGGAGGATGCAGGAGTAAACCGGGTGAACATTATTAACTGCGTGGAGGACGAGACCAAGGTGGAGTTGTCGAAATCTACGCCGGTTGCCGGTGAGTCGGCTTTCAAGGCGTTGGAAGCGGCAGTTACGGATATGAAGCGGGGAGTAGTGGATGTACTGCTTACCGCCCCGATCAATAAACATAATATCCAGAACGAGGATTTTCATTTTCCCGGGCATACTGAGTATTTGGAGAAATGCTTCGGTGGCTTGGATAAAAAAGCCTTGATGATCTTGATGAAAGATGATCTTCGTGTCGCTTTGGTGACGGGGCATATTCCATTGTCGCAAGTAGCGTCTTCCATCAACGTGGGCGATATCGTGAATAAGCTGCGTATTTTCAATCAGTCGTTAAAGCAAGACTTCGGTATTGTGAAGCCACGTATCGCGGTTCTTTCCTTAAACCCTCATGCCGGTGATGCCGGATTGCTGGGTACGGAAGAGGAGACGATTATCATACCGGCAATGCAAGCGGCGGAGAAAAAAGGCGTAATGTCATTTGGCCCTTATGCGGCTGATGGTTTCTTTGGTTCGCAGATGTATGATAAATTTGATGGTGTCTTAGCGATGTATCATGATCAAGGGCTCGCTCCTTTCAAGACGTTGGCGATGGATGACGGGGTGAACTATACGGCAGGATTGCCGATCGTACGGACTTCTCCGGCACACGGAACAGCTTATGACATAGCCGGGCAGAACGTGGCTTCGGAAGAGTCGTTCCGCCAAGCCTTATATGCGGCGTTGGATATCTTCCGGAACCGGTTGCGTTATCAAGAGGCTACCGCCAATCCGTTGCGTAAGCAATATTTCGATAGGGGGGGGGATAATGAGAAACTGGACTTGACGAAAGAGGACGATACGGACGGATTATAGTAGATCTTTCCTGACAAGTTTCAATAAATACATAAAATGTCATGTTAATAACGAATGGATGTTATTGACATGACATTTTTGTATGGGGCGTGGGACGCTTTTTGGTTTTAAACTTTTAAGATAGGAAAAGTTTGCGTAAGTTTGCGGTTTAAAACGAAAATTACGATTATGTTTAAAGACAAAACGATAGTATATACATCCGGGACGTTTGATATGTTCCATTATAATCATCTTAGGATGATCAATTACGCCCGTAGTTTGGCGGATATATTGATCGTCGGGGTTAGTACAGATGAGTTGGTCTCTTCTTATAAAGCGAAGCCGATCATTCCGTTCCATGAACGTTTGCAGATCATCGAGGCGTTGAAGACTCCCGATATCGTTATTCCACAACATTCCTTGGATCATACGGAAATCGTGAAGAAGCTGAATATCGACGCTTTCGTGGTAGGTGATGACTGGTTCGGAAAGTACGACTATCTGAAGGATTTAGGCGTTCAGGTATTTTATTTCCCTTACGGAACGGGGGTTTCCTCCTCGAATCTGAAAAAAACGATACATGATTCTTATGAGGCGAATCTGACAACCCAACGTCAGGCGAAGCCGGAAACAGTGAAAGGATCTGCCGCTAAATAACGATCAGTTTCATGGATAAATTTATTTTAATTACCGGTGGGACAAAAGGGATAGGAAAGGCGGTAGCGTCCTGTTTAGGAAAGGCCGGATATAACCTTATACTGACTTATGCTTCCGACCAAGCGGCCGCAGAGGAGGTACGTAGCGAGTTGGTGGGGCGTTTCGATATACAGGTTTCTATTCTGCGGGCCGATATCTCGGATCGGAATACGATCGGGGTTATCGATTCTTTCTTGGAGGAGAATAGGCTACGTTTGGACGGCCTTGTGTTCAATGCGGGAATGACCTGTCGGGATCCTTTTGAGGAACTTTCATTCGAGGATTGGGAACGGGTTTTCTTTGCTAATATCCATTTCCCGGTCTTTCTTTTACAGAAGATTGTTGGACGGATTAATAAGGGGGGAAGTATCGTGTTTACGGGTTCCTTGATGGGAATACAGCCTCATTCGGTATCCTTGGCATATGGGGTGACGAAAAGTGCTGTTCATGCGCTGGTCAAAAACATGGTGAAGTTCTTAGTTCCCTATGAACTGCGTGTGAATGCCGTGGCTCCCGGTTTCGTCGATACGGAATGGCAGAAAACAAAGCCTGCCGAGATCCGTCGGAATATAGAGAACAAGGTCTCTTTGGGACGGTTCTGCGACCCGGATGAATTGGCGGAAGTTTATAAAATGTTGATAGAGAATAGTTATTTTAATGGCGAGGTAGTCGTTGTGGATGGCGGTTACTCGTATAAATAAGAAACAAATGAGCGAGTTGGATAAGGAATACGAAGCATCGTTAAAGTCGATAGAAACAGAAAATAAGATAGACCGAATTTTTTATCGTCCGATAGGATTTCGTATTGCTCGTATGTTGCGAGGCACGGGAATTACCCCGAATATGATTACGGTTATCTCGATCTTCGTGGGTGCGGCGGTCGGATTTATGTTTTATCACGATAATTTGACATATAATATCTGTGGTATATTATTGTTGGTATTTGCCAATATCCTCGACTGCGTGGATGGGCAGCTGGCACGTCTTACAGGGATCAAGTCCGCTATCGGGCGTATCTTGGACGGATTCGCCGGGGATATCTGGTTCGCTTCGATCTATATCGGATTCGCTCTTCGTTTGTCTCATGATTACGGTACGGATTGGTTCTTTGCCTTGGCGGTCTTATCCGGTCTGTCTCATTTAGTCCAAGCGAATATCACGGATTATTATAAGACGCTTCACCTTTATTTTATCAGTAAGGATAAAGGATCGGAGTTTCAGTCTTTGGAACAGGTGGAGGCGAAACATAAGGAGATGAAGTATGGCATTAACAAGTTTTTCTACTTCTTATATCGTTGGTATACGATGTTGCAAGTGAAAGCTACGCCTACCTTACAGAGTATGTTACAAAATTTGCACGCGAAGTATGGGGATAATATTCCGGAGAATATCCGTGTGGACTTTCGTAAACAGAGTCGTCATTTAATGCGTTACATAGACTTGTTGACCTTTAATGGCCGGACGATGGTTATGTTTGTGATCGTACTAACGGGACAGGTCTGGGCTTATTACCTATACGAGATCATCGTGTTGAACATCGTACTAGCGATAGTGATGAGGAAACACGAGAAGATGTGTGCCTCGTTTTTAGGATAAAGTATGAAGAAGAGTGTTGTTGACATTTACGATTTGCAAGAGATGGCCCCGTTCTTCAAGGGGCGAGTGGGGACATGGTTGGGTAAGTTGCTGATAAAGTGCTTACGTGTGGATCTGGTTAATAAGGTACATGCCCGGAATTGTCATTTACGGGGCGCTGAGTTTACTTCCGCTTTATTGCATGACCCCATTATCGATCTCAGCTATGAGGTTCATAATAAAGAGATTTTAGATCATCTGCCGGAAGGGGCTTTTGTTACCGTTTCCAACCATCCGATCGGGTCGTTGGATGGAATCATGCTGATTGATATTTTCGCTTCCCGCCGTCCGGACTTTAAGGTGATGGTGAACGGCATCTTGACCAAGATCGGGGCGATGGAGGATAATTTCATATCCGTGGTGCCCGATTCCCACAAGCGAGGGGCGAATCCGGCGAATGTCAATGGCGTTCGACTATCCCTGCAACGCTTGAAAGAAGGTCATCCGATGGGTTTCTTCCCTGCTGGAGCGATCTCATTTTATAATAAAAAAGAGAAACAGGTACGGGATTTATCGTGGGCGCATAGCGTGATCCGCTTAGTTCGTAAGGCGAAAGCACCGGTATACCCTGTTTATTTTGATTTCCAAAATACCCATTTTTTCTATTGGCTAGGGAATATCAGCTGGCAAATACGTACCTTGCGTATTCCTACAGAGGCTTTCAATAAGCGTGGAAAGAAAGCGGATGTATATATCGGTGAGCCTATCTTGCCGGAAGAGATCGCCGCCATCCCGGAAGACAAGGATCTTGCCGAGTTCTTGTATAAACGTACATATGGTGCTAAAAAATAAGAAACGACCGATAGAATCTGTTATCAATAGTGGTAGTTTGAATTAAGATTTGTAATTTTGGCAGAGTAACTGAAATAATTACAGATTTTAAAAGTGAAAGAGTGATGAAGGTTGATGTACAACAGATAAAACAGCGTTTTGGGATTATTGGTAATAACCCCGGATTAAATCGTGCGATCGATGTTGCGCTCCAGGTAGCGCCAACCGACTTATCTGTTCTTATTACAGGAGAAAGTGGTGTCGGAAAGGAGACTTTCCCGCAAATTATTCATCAGAACAGTCAGCGTAAGCATGGACAATATATAGCCGTAAACTGTGGCGCCATTCCGGAAGGGACGATAGATTCGGAGCTCTTCGGGCACGAGAAAGGTTCTTTTACCGGGGCGTTGGCCGACCGTAAAGGGTATTTCGAGGTAGCGGACGGTGGAACGATCTTCTTGGATGAGGTCGGAGAGCTGCCAACTCCTACGCAAGCACGCTTGCTTCGTGTGTTGGAGACGGGTGAGTTTATCAAGGTCGGTTCCTCCAAGGTACAGAAGACGAACGTGCGTATCGTTGCCGCTACGAACGTGAATTTAGTGCAGGCGGTTTCGGAAGGTAAATTCCGGGAGGATTTGTACTATCGTTTGAATACGGTGCCTATTCAAGTGCCTCCCTTGCGGGAGCGTCCGGAAGATATCGTCTTATTATTTCGTAAGTTCGCCAGTGATTGCGCCGAGAAATACCGGATGCCGCCGATCCGCTTGGATGATGAGGCCCGTCAATTATTGGTTTCTTACCGTTGGCCGGGTAACGTGCGTGAGTTGAAAAATATCACGGAACGTATCTCCGTAATCGAGGAGACACGGGATATAACGGCGGATGTCCTGCGCCTTTATCTGCCGAACGTGAATGTTGAGAAATATCCGGTATTGGTGAAGCAAGATCCGGATCAAAAGATATTTAACAGCGAGCGGGAGATCCTTTATCAAGTCTTGTTCGATATGAAAAAGGACGTGAACGAGCTAAAGAAATTAGTGCATGATATCATGGGAGGGAATATCCCGATGCCAACGGTGGCAGACGATACCCCTTATGCGCATCCGATCCATCCGGCGGCGGTTCATGCCATGCACCCGACGATCCAAGATGCCGAGGATGTGGAAGAGGAGACTTTATCCTTGGAAGAGGTGGAGAAGGAGATGATCCGTAAGGCTTTGGAGAAGCATAACGGGCGACGGAAGAACGCGGCGGCCGACTTGAAGATATCGGAGCGTACGTTATATCGAAAAATCAAGGAATACAATTTGGAATAAAAATATGCTAAAGAAGATTGTCAACATACGTTTGTCGGCAGCCAATTGGCTTATACTCTCATTTTTGACGGTATTGGCTACGGCTTGCTCTATTTCCTATAAGTTTAATGGAGCCTCTATCGATTATACGAAGGTGAAGACCATTACGATTCGTGACTTCACGAACCAAGCTCCCTACGTGAATCCGACCCTTGCGCCGCAGTTTACGGAGGATTTGAAGGATATTTACATCCGTCAGACTCGTCTGCAACTGGTTCCGAGCAATGGCGACCTTGAGTTGGAGGGTGAGATCACTGGTTACGACTTCGCTCCAATGGCCGTGAAGGAGGATGCTATCGCCTCGCAGACGAGGTTGACGATCACGGTGCGGGTTCGTTACTCCAACCGGGTTAACCCGGATGAGGATTTCGAGCAGTCGTTCTCCGCTTACCGCGAGTTCGACAGTAACTTGATGCCGCAGCAGGTAGAGGGAACATTATGCGAGGAAATCATAGAGGAAATAGTAGACCAAATCTATAACGCTACGGTTGCCAATTGGTAGAATGAGGGCGGAGGATTTATATCGTTTGATGGAGGAGCCTTCGGAATTGACCGAGGGGACTCTTCTTGAGTTGCGACGAATCGTGGAGGATTACCCGTATTTTCAAGTGGCACGGATGTTGTATCTAAAGAATCTGGCCGTATTAAATGATATGAGTTTTACCTCGGAGCTGGAGAAGATGGCGATATTCTTGCCGGACCGGAAAATGCTGTTCCAACTGATAGAGGGAGATAAATATGGCTTGAACTCCCGTGTGGAGCATGAGCCGGATATGCGAAAAGAGGATACTTTCTCCTTGATAGACGCATTCCTCTCTAACCGTAACGAGGAACCGGAGCCTAAGAAAGAAGCCCCGTTCCTGTTCCAGCCATCGGTATCGTCAGATTATATGTTTTGGTCATTATCGAAAGAGGAAGAAGAGAAGCCATCTGGAGAGGATGCGGAGAATAGGCTTCGACATCACGACTTGATCGATTCGTTCATTAAAAATGACCAACAGCGTATGCCGGGTAGTGGGCTGGAAATCCGTGAGGAAACCAGCCGTGCGGAGACTCCAGAGTCGGTGAAAGATTTGGATGATGAGCAGTCCAAATCGCTGGAAGACTCGTGCCTTACGGAAACTTTAGCCCGGATTTATATAAAACAGAAGCGATATGATAAGGCTTTGCAAATTATTAAAAACTTAAGCTTGAAATATCCAGAAAAAAATGTTTACTTTGCAGACCAAATCAGATTTTTGGAAAAGTTGATTATTAACACTAAAAAATAAAACTAAGATGTACGTATTTATTTCTATCTTAATCCTGATTGCCTCTATACTATTAATCTTGATCGTGTTGATCCAGAACTCAAAAGGTGGAGGTTTGGCTTCAGGATTCTCTTCTTCTAACCAAATCATGGGTGTACGTAAGACCACAGACTTTTTGGAGAAAGCTACTTGGAGTTTGGCGGGTGCCGTAATCGTACTGAGTATCGTGATTACCGCATTTATCCCCAGAACTGAGCATGCCGCTCAATCAGAGATCAAGCAACAAGTGAACGACGCTGTCTCTATCGATCCTAACACGATCGCTCCGGACTTTGGTACAGCGCAACAACCGGCAGTTCCGGCAGAGGAAACTCCCGCTACTACACCTGCGGAGGAAAGCAACAAATAAGATTGTATTTGAGAATAATATAGAAGCCATATCCACTAACAATGGATGTGGCTTTTTTTGTGCTACTTTAAGTGGAAGCTTCTTTAGGTCTTGATCTTTTCACTTATGTGAAAAGATCGTATCACAAGGGTGAAAAGATCGTATCACGTATATGAAAAGATCGTTTCATCTTTGTGAGACGATTATTGCGAATAGGGGCTTCTATCTCTTCATAGAAAGAAATGATCAGTTAAGTGGAATATTGTTCGTATATTTGTTACATATAATAGTAATAAGTATAAATACTCAGATATGGATATGATAAATTTTGATGGGTTGTTGATCGGTATCGTTACATTTTTGATTATCGGTCTGTTTCATCCGGTAGTCGTGAAGGCCGAGTATTATTGGGGGACGAAATGCTGGTGGATATTCCTTGTCTTGGGGATTTTAGGAGTGATAGCCTCCCTGTTTATAGACAGCGTGTTTGTGTCCGCTATTTGCGGCGTATTCGCCTTCTCATCGTTCTGGACGATCAAGGAGATTTTCGAGCAGGAGGAGCGTGTGCAGAAAGGTTGGTTCCCTAGAAATCCGAAAAGAAAATACCCTTGGGACGATAGTGAGGTGAAATGAATTCTTTTCGTATCTTTGCGCTCGTGAAAGCGATATAAAAGCAATAAAGCTATGAAGACAAAGAGAAAAAAGCAAGATCCGTTAGTCGAGTACATAAAGGCTAACCGGAAAGGCAGTCGTGAGGCCGAGTTAGAAAACCACGGCAGGCCGGTCAGTCATAACCGGATTCATGTATCGAAGAAAGTTTATAATCGTAAAAGAATGAAGGCAGATGCCCAGAGGCATCTGCCTTATTTGTTTTTAGTGGCCTAAAAGGAGACCTTAGTTCGCTGTATTGTTATTGATCGGTGTCTTTTCCTTGAACCACTCCACTAGTATCCCATTCTTGAAGCTTAGGATGTAGTAGCCTTCAGAGTAGTCGGCTATCGTCATGGTTACCGTCTTATAACTGATACTCTCTATCGGGCCGTCGGGGGTTATCCGTGCGCCAGCCGACTCAAAATCCTTTCCTAGTATCGATATAACCTTTTGCTTGGTCATCCCTAGCTCTATCTTATGCATTCGGTTGTCCATTTTATAAGGATTCATTACCGTAGCGCATCCCATCAATAGGAACATTGTCAGCAACACGTATATCCCTTTCACCATCTTCATCTCTCTTTTTGTTATTTGTTGTATTGGGGGCTAAAGTAGACATTATCCCGGATATATAGTAATACGAGGATATAAAAAAAGAGGAAAACCTTTCGATTTTCCTCTTTTCCTAGAGCGGAAGACGGGGCTCAAACCCGCGACCCTCAGCTTGGAAGGCTAATGCTCTATCAACTGAGCTACTTCCGCAATAATATGTTGCGAATTAAAAAGGTGGGCAGTGATGGATTCGAACCACCGAAGGCGAAAGCCTGCTGAGTTACAGTCAGCCCCATTTGGCCACTCTGGTAACTGCCCCCTTGTTCTTAATTGCAGTGCAAAGGTACGATTTATTTTGAAACCTGCAAGCGTTTAGGCAGAAAAATTTACCATTTTTATTGCGGTAACCGCTGCCTCGTCCCCTTTATTGCCATATCTACCTCCCGCACGATCCTCGGATTGCTGCATGGTGTCGGTAGTTAACAGGCCGAAAATGAAAGGAATATCGTACATTAAATTCAATTCTGTAATGCCTTGCGTAACGCCGGAACAAACGTAATCAAAATGTGGCGTATCGCCTCTTACGACGCATCCCAGAACGATCACAGCGTCTAATTCTTTAGTCTCGGCCAATCTTTTGGCTCCAAAAGTCAGTTCAAAACTACCCGGAACTCGTTTAACTACGATGTTCTCCGGTTTCACCCCGTGCTTTTCAAGCGTGTTGCAAGCACCTTCCAATAACTTCTCGGTAATGTTCTTGTTCCATTCCGCAACTACGATGCCGATGTTCATCTCTGAAGCATCAGGTACGCTGTTGAAGTCGTACTCGGATAAATTCTGATAAGCTGTAGCCATACTTGTCTCTTTAAAAGAAGAGGATGCCTTGTTTGACCGAGACATCCTCTGTTATACTATATAATATACTGTTTATTTATTTTCCTGCCGAAGCACGGGTGATATACTTATCGATATCGGATGCCTCCATGGAAGTGTAATACTTGTCCTTGATAGTCGTGTAAGCCTTTACAGCCTTGTCATACTCTTTCAAGTTCTCGTAAGCGATACCGGCCTTCTTCAAGTAAATCGGGCTGATTACCTCGTTGTCGGCCTCCTTAGCGGCTTTCTCGAAATAGCTGATTCCTTCTTTCGTATTACCCATGTTCACGTAGCAATCACCGATCAAGCCTGTAACCGCCGGAGATACCATTTGGTCCTTTCCGCTGAAAGATTTCAATAAATCGAGCGCCTTCTGTGTATCGCCCATCTTGTAGTAACAGATACCTGCGTAAGCCTTTGCCAAGTTTCCGGCGTCCGTGCTTCCATATTGGTCGATGATAGCCTCGAAACCTTCATAGTCAGCTCCATTGCCGTTTAAAGCCAAGGCGAAAGAATCTCTGGCGAAGTATTGCTCGCCCTTGAACATGGCGGCGGCGGCTTTTTTCTCCTGAGGAACTAAATAACCATGCTTGATTCCCAAAACAGCTCCAACAACGAGTGCGACAGCTATTATACCGTAAATAATCTTCTTTGAATTGTTTTCAATGAATTGCTCCGATTTGGAGACAATCTCTTCTACTTCTAACTCCTTGTTGGTGTCCTTTTCTTTAGTAGCCATAATGTGTTATAGTTATTTATTAATTTTATCGCTGATTTTAAGCCATACCATACGGTTGGCGATTCAAAGCGCAAAAGTAGTTTTTTTTGCTGATATAATCTATACTTAGAAGTATATTTTTTAATTTTGTACGATTAATACGGTTTAGATGATACTAAAGAAGCTTTCTGTTCTCAATTACAAAAATATACTTCAGTCCGAGGTTATTTTCTCGCCCAAGATGAATTGCTTTTTCGGCAATAACGGGATGGGGAAGACGAATCTATTGGATGCCATTCATTATCTCTCGTTTTGCAAGAGTCATGTCAATACGCCTGATAGCCAGATAATAAACAGTGATCAAGATCTTTGCGTGGTGCAGGGTAACTATGATTATGAAGGACGTGAGGAGGAGATTTTCTGTGCCATGCGGCGTAGGCAACGCAAACAGTTCAAACGGAATAAGAAGGAGTACGACAAGCTGTCCGAGCATATCGGCCTATTACCGTTGGTCATGGTCTCTCCGGCTGATGCCGACTTGATCCGGGGGGGGAGCGATGAGCGACGCCGTTTTTTGGACTTAATCATCTCGCAGCAGGACAAGCCTTATCTGCATGCGCTTATCCAATATAATAAAGCGTTGCTCCAACGGAATACGTTGCTGAAAGATCAGAGCATGGATGCCTCTCTTTATGAGGTATTGGAGATGCAGCTGGGTATGTACGGCCAAATCGTTTACGAGAAGCGGAAAAAACTGGTGGAGGATTTTACCCCGATCTTTAATGAGTACTACCAGACGATCTGCGGCTCTGCCGAGGAGGTAGGGCTACATTATATCTCGCAATTGGAGGAAACGGAGCTTGCCGGTAAATTGGCGATGAGCCGGGAACGGGATCGTATATTGGGCTATACCTCTTCCGGTATCCATAAGGATGAGCTGGAAATGACGTTGGGCGGGTACCTGATTCGCCGGGTTGGTTCGCAAGGACAGAATAAGACGTATCTGATCGCCTTGAAACTCGCTCAGTTCGCTTTCCTAAATAAACGGGGACGGACTACACCTATCTTGCTGTTGGATGATATTTTCGATAAGCTGGACGCTAGCCGTGTGGAGCAGATCATCAAACTGGTCAGCGAGAATGGCTTCGGGCAGATTTTTATTACGGATACGAACCGGAAGTATCTGGATGAGATCTTATTGGCTATGAATCATGACTATGCCCTCTTCCGTGTGGAACGTGGCGAGGTACAACCTATGGAGGAATAAGGATGCAGAGAAGAAATACACAGACATTGGGTGAGGTGCTTCGTGACTTTTTCGAGGATAATACCGAGTTGTACGAGAAAATGATGGAGATCCGGGTCCAACGTGCGTGGGGAGAAGTTTTAGGGCCTACGATCATGCAGTACACACGTAATATATATGTACGTGATAAGGTGCTTCATGTCTCATTGACTTCCTCCGTACTTCGTAGCGAGTTGACGCTTTGCCGGGAACGGTTGGTGAAAAGCTTGAATGATTACGCGGGTGCCTCGGTCATTACCAATATCGTTTTTCATTGAGTGTGGCTTTACCATTCGCAATATTACTTACTGGGTCAAGTAACATATACTGCCCAGCCCCGGTAAGTATATATGGCTTGACCCAGTAAGTATATATTCTGCGGAGAGATCAATAGATGGTGTCTTCTGTTATTACGTAATCCATTTTCTTGTCGAGTGGCTCTACCGGGACTTGCGGTATCATCTGGAACCCGAAGCATATGCCAACCTTGGGAGCGTTGAGCGTGGAAAGAAGGCGGTCGTAGAATCCCCTTCCTCGTCCCATGCGGTTCTTGTCTTTATCAAAGGCGACTCCGGGCACGATAATCAAGTCGATCTCATTCTTTGGAACTTCTATGCCGTCCACCTTAGGCTCTAATATCCCGAAAGGTCCGGGTTTTAAGGATTCCGGTCCTTCGTAAAGAAGCAATCTCAAATCATCACCAACGATCAAGGGCAACAGAAGCTTTTTCTTCTGGTACCATTTCTCGATAAAGCCGGCGGTCTGTACTTCTCCCGGTATGGCGTGATAAAGGGCGATGCAAGAAGCCGCTTGGAACAGTTCCGTCTGTTCCAAGCGGTCCATGATCTTATCCGATAGCTCGCACAAGGTAATCCTCGAATATTCTTTTTTTCGAGAGGCCATATCTTTTCGTAGGGCCTGCTTGGCTGTGTAAGTCTCCATTCGCTGATTGTTTTAATAGTTCCGCATTCGGCACAGATTTTCCCTCTTGCAAGATCTTGATCGCACGTAATAAGGTAACGTCATCTTTTAGGAAAATGGGGTAGAAGCCCGCCTCGTCGAAGAAATTCCTTACGATATACGCTTGCAATTGGTTCTCGATTAACTTGCCGGATATATTAATTAATGTAGGACGTCTCTTGATGCCCTTGGTAGCGGCGAAGTTCACGAAGTCGGAAAGGAGCGGTTGTTGCTGCAAGTAATTATATAATTCCTCCCAAGTCTTGAATGAGCCTAGTTTCTCCCGATGGCGGTCTGAGTACTCGAGCGCATACAGGTAAAGCACGCCGCTATTTACCACATTTGAGTAGTAAGAGGTAACGCCGCTCGTGTCACGAGGGATAAAGATATCCGGCATGATACCGCCCCCGCCGTATACGGTACGTCCGCCTACGGTCTGGTATTTTAAGGAATCATCCATCTTGATGCTATCGGCCGAGTCAAACTCGCCATGCATATATCGGTTATAGATATCTTGGTCGTAAGCGTCCGTATTACCCATCTCATATTTCTTCTGGATGCAGCGACCGGACGGCGTGTAGTAACGGGCGATGGTCAATCGCATCTCTGAACCGTCGCTCAATGACATTTGAGTTTGTACCAGACCCTTGCCATACGTTCTTCGTCCGATAATCGTACCACGGTCGTTATCTTGGATCGCTCCGGAGAATATCTCACTGGCGGAAGCCGAGATCTCATCGGTCAATACTACGATCGGGGCGTCTTTACAAGTTCCGGTTCCGTTCGCATATACGTCGGAACGAGGGAATGACTTACCTTCCGTGTAGACGATCAAGCGTCCTTCCGGCATAAACTCGTTAATCATATTGATAGCGGCATCCATATATCCGCCGGTATTACCCCGTAAGTCGATCACGAAAGAGGTACAGCCCGCTTGTTTCAGCTTGGCGATCGCCGTGATGAACTCATTATAAGTATTCCGGGCGAATTTGCTAACCTTGATGTAACCTATACCTTTAGCCGCTTCGAAAGAAACATCGACCGAATTAACAGGGACATCTCCACGGGTTATGTCAAAATAGAGCAACTCAGGAGAATTTCCTCGCTGTACGCCTAGTTTCACCGTACTGTTCTTTGCGCCCCGGAGTGTCTTCATGATCTCTCCTTGGTTCTTTTTCTTACCGGAGAAAATAGAATCATTGATCGAGATGATCCGGTCGAAGGGCAGTAAACCTGCTTTCTCTGCGGGACCACCGCTAATTACGCTGATCACTAGGATCGTATCGGTTTGCATATTAAATGATACGCCAATACCACTGAAAGAACCTTCCAGCTCCTCATTCACCACGGAAGCGTCTTCGGCGGGGATATATACGGAGTGAGGGTCTAATTCACTGAATATTTTCGGGATCGTACTCTCTACCAGCTTAGACATGCTAACCGTGTCAACATATTGCTCGTCGATAATGTCCAAGATGGCATTTATCTTGTTACCGCTGGAGTAGGACCGTTTTTTTCCTTGACTGATAGATAAATAATGGTTCCCAATAAAGATACCTAAAGCGATACTAGCCGCGATGATAACCGGGAGCCATACGGTCAGTCTTTTGTTTTTATCCATAAAAACGTTTTATTTATTCGTTCAAATCTATATAATCTACTATGATACCGGCACGCTTCAATAATTCACAGCCGTCTGCTATTCGATAATTCTCGGAATAGACCACTCGCTTGATCCCGGATTGTATGATTAATTTCGCGCATTCAATGCAAGGGGAGGAGGTAACATAAATGGTCGCTCCTTTACTGCTGTTCGATGAGGCTGCCACTTTTGTGATGGCGTTAGCCTCCGCATGTAGAACATAAGGCTTGGTGACATTATTCTCGTCTTCGCAAACATTTTCAAAACCGGCGGGTGTTCCATTGTATCCGTCGGATATGATCATTTTATCTTTTACTAATAATGCGCCCACTTGGCGTCGTTTACAGTACGAATTCTCGGCCCAGATAGCGGCCATTCGCAGGTAACGTTTATCTAATTCGTGCTGTTTTTCTGTTTTCTCGCACATTTGTTTACTCTTTTGTCTTTTAATCCAGACACAAAGGTAGTGATTATTTAGATTTACCGGGCTTATCGCCCGGTAAATTATTACTTCTTAATACCATTACGGATTAATAAGGCGGCTATCGTAGGCTCTTGTCCACGGAAACGCTTGTATAACACGGCAGGATCTTCTGTTCCACCTTTGGATAAGATATTGTCACGGAAAGATTTCGCGACCTCCTTGTTGAAGATTCCTTTCGATTTGAAAACGGAGAAAGCGTCGGCGTCTAATACCTCGGCCCATTTATATCCGTAATAGCCAGCCGCGTATCCTCCGGAGAAGATATGTCCGAAGCTTGTGCCCATCAAGGCTTCCGGTACTTCCGGCATGATTACGGTCGGAGCCCAAGCTTTTTTCTCGAATGCCGCTACGTCACCGTCGAAAGGTTGCTCCAACGTATGCCATGCCATATCCAGCAAGCCAAAGCTTAATTGGCGGCAGCAAAGGTAGCCAGCGTTGAAGTTTGAGGCGTTTACCAAGCTTTGTATCATCTCTTGCGGGATTTTCTCTCCGGTCTGGTAATGAACGGCGATCTGATCTAAGAACTCTTTTTCAGTCAACCAGTTCTCCATGATCTGGGAAGGTAATTCTACGAAATCACGATAAACGCTGGTTCCCGAAAGGCTGGAATATGTTCCTTGCGCTAGCATGCCGTGCAAGGAGTGCCCGAACTCATGCAAGAGTGTGTTCACCTCGTCGAAACTTAACAAAGAGGGCTTCGTGTCTGTCGGACGGGTAAAGTTCATCACGATAACGATCTGAGGACGGCTATCTTTTCCGTCTTTATCTTTGTATTGAGCCTTGATATTGTTCATCCAAGCGCCGGATTGTTTTCCGTCACGAGGGAAGAAGTCCGTATAAAGGATAGCAAGGAACTTACCATCGGCATCGTATACCTCGTAAGCGTCTACTTCCGGATGATAAACCGGGATTTTCTTGTTTTCCTTAAAGGTGATACCGTAGAGCTGGGTAGCTAATCCGAATACGCCTTTCTTTACGTTGCTTAACTCGAAATAAGGGCGAGTCATCTCGTCGTTTACCTTGAAGCGGATATCCCGTAACTTCTCGGAATAATAACTCCAGTCCCAAGGCATAACGGTGATATTCTCTTTCTCTGTACCTAACGCAAATCCTTCTACCGCATTGTATTCGTTGATCGCTATCGGTTTATAAGCTTCGAGTAACTGATTCAATAATTTGTATACGTTCGCTGAGTTTTTAGCCATTGTGTGTTCCAGCGCATATTCGGCGTAATTCTTGAATCCCATCAACTGGGCGATCTCTAGGCGGATATTAACGATCTTTTTGATAATGTCCTTATTGTCGAACTCATCCCCTTTATTTCCTACGCTCATGTATTCACGATACATTTTCTCTCGCAAATCACGCTTGTCGGAATAACGCATGAATGGAATGTAACTCGGAGCCGAGAGATTGAATAACCATCCGTCTTTATCTTTACTTTTGGCTAACATGGCCGCTGCGTCACGAGCACTTTCGGGTAAACCGGATAGTTCGTTCTCGTCCGTTATTAGTAATTCGAACCGGTTTTTATCTTTCAAGGCGTTTTGATCGAACTGCAAGGTTAACATGCTTAGGTCCATACTTAGCTTGCGGTATTTTTCCTTGTCATCTTTATTTAACGTAGCCCCATTCGCTTTAAACGACTCATAAAGGTCTTCCAGCAATTTAGCATCCTCGGTAGAAAGGTTCAATTGTTCTTTTTTATCATAGATTGATTTGACCCGAGCAAGTAGCTTCTCATTTAAGAAGATGTTATTGGAGGTTTGGGATAACTTCGGGGAGACACGTTGCGAGATTTCCATCATCTCGTCGTTAGCCTCTGCCCCTAATACATTAAAAAAAACAGAAGAGACTGTTTCCAATAATTTGCCGCTACGTTCCAGAGCTACTACCGTATTCTCGAAAGTAGCCGGTTGCGGGTTATTGGCGATCTCTTGCACCTCTTTTTCCATTTGCTTGATTCCTTCGTCGAAAGCGGGCTCATAATGCTCGATCTTGATCTTATCGAAAGGAGGGGTCTCGAACGGTGTTTTAAACTTCCCGAAGAAAGGGTTATTCGCTGCGTGTGTCATTTGAATTGCACTTAATAAAATTACTACATTATATAATAACTTCCTCATATTAAAAATTGTTTGTAAATTTCCGCAAAGGTAGGCATTTTAATCACAGGAACATTATAGGCATCTGTTTTTATATTCAGATTGATTTAAAATGAAAAATAGAACATTTCCTATGACTAAACCGAGGCTTGTTTTCGGGGGGCTGTACCTTGATTTTGAGCTTTGATGAATATGATAATAGGATTGATTTAACAAAAATTTATATGTTTGAAAACACTCCTTTAGAGCACCTTTCTTTTTAAAGTCTTGATCTATAAGTTTATCGTAGAAGAAGGATGCCTTTTTTTCTAAATAAATATAAAAGACAGTTTGTTTTTTTAGTTATTAAATAATACTTTTGATTCTCAGAAACGAAAATAATTTCATTTTGATATTAAAGAAAGTAACTTAAAACCCAAATACACATATGAGTTATCTTAAATTTGACAAAACAGTAATGATAAACCTGGAAGAGTCGCTGACTCGTGAGGTGCTTCGAACCAACCGTTTGGGAGCCTATCACTGCACTACTGTTGTTGATTGTAATACCAGGAAATACCACGGACTACTCGTTATGCCTGTGCCTGCGATTGATGATGACAACCATGTGTTACTGTCTTCTTTTGATGAGACGGTAATTCAACATGGTGCCGAATTTAATCTTGGGTTGCATAAATATGCAGGTGATAATTTCAGTCCCAAGGGACATAAGTACATCCGCGAGTATAGCTCAGAGACAGTACCTCGTACGCTTTACCGTGTAGGAGGTGTGATCTTCTCGAAAGAGAAAGTGTTTTCCATGTACGAGAATCGTATCATGATCAAGTACACGTTGGAAGATGCTCATTCCGCTACGACCTTACGTTTCCGTCCTTTCCTCGCTTTCCGTAGTGTGAAGAACTTAACGCAAGCCAATGGTAACGTGAACCAATCTTACGAGGAAGTCACAAACGGAATCAAGACATGTATGTATCCCGGTTATCCGGAACTGTATATGCAATTTAACAAGAAAGTTAAATTTGTGTATGAGCCGTATTGGTACAATGGCATCGAGTATCCGAAAGAACAAGAGAGGGGATATCCTTATCAGGAGGATTTGTATGTTCCCGGATATTTCGAGGTCCCTATCAAAAAAGGTGAGACTATTATTTTCAGCGCTGGCGATAGTGCAGTGGCAACTACCCGCTTGAAGGCACTGTATGAGAATGAGGTCGTAGCTCGTACGCCTCGTACTAGCTTCTTCAATTGCTTGAAGAATTCCGCTCAGCAATTTTATTTTCGTCCCAAGGAAGACGACGCTTATCTATTAGCGGGCTATCCATGGTTTAAAGTACGTGCGAGAGATTTGTTCGTAGCTCTTCCGGGTAGTACGTTGTCTATCGATGATCCGGTTCGTTTTGAGAAGATCATGCATACGGCGATGCCGGCGATGCGGGCGTATATGGAGAATGGGCGTTTCGATGCGGTGATTCGTGAGATCGAGCATCCGGATGTCTTTTTATGGGCGATCTGGGCGATCCAACAGTATGCTAAACATGAGGGCGTTGAAAAGGCACGTGAGCTATACGGCGATTTCGTGAAAGAGGTTATCGATTATATACGGGACCAGAAACATCCCGATATGAAATTGATGGAGAATGGTTTACTTTTCGCTAATGGAAAAGATAAGGCGATTACTTGGATGAATTCTACCGTAAACGGAAAACCTGTCGTAACTCGTTCCGGTTATATAGTGGAATTTAACGCTCTTTGGTATAATGCTCTTTGTTTCTATACGGAATTGATGGGGGGAGTACCTGTCGAGGGTATTGATCCGATTATCAAGTCGATGGATAAATCGTTCCCGGAAACCTTTGTGAACGGGTATAATTATTTGTTCGATTCCGTGAATGGTTCTACGGTAGATTGGAGCGTACGGCCTAATATGATTTTCGCTGTGGCATTGCCTTATTCCCCATTGACGAGGATGCAGAAACGTGCCGTGGTGGATATCGTGACGAAAGAGTTGCTTACCCCGAAGGGCTTGCGTTCCTTGAGTCCGAAGAGCGAAGGATATCGCCCGTATTATGTGGGGCCGCAATATGAACGAGATTTGGCTTATCACCAAGGTACTGCTTGGCCGTGGTTGTTAGGCGCCTATTTGGAAGCTTATTTGCGTGTATTCGGAAAGAGTGGCGTTGCTTTTGCTGAACGTATGTTGATAAGCTTGGAGGAGGAGATGTCATTACACTGTATCGGGACGATCCCGGAATTGTTTGATGGTAACCCACCGTTTACCGGACGTGGAGCTGTCTCTTTTGCGATGAATGTTGCGGCTATCCTCCGTGTTGTGGATTTGTTGAAGAAGTATAACGCCGAATAAAACTAAGTACCATTATGAAAGCATTAATGTTTGGATGGGAATTTCCTCCTCATATCTTGGGCGGTTTAGGAACGGCCAGTTTCGGTTTGACACGAGGCATGGCAATGCAGCCCGATATGGATATTACTTTTTGTATACCGAAGCCCTGGGGCGATGAAGACCAGAGCTTTCTAAAGATAGTGGGTGTCAACCAAGTTCCGATTGTTTGGAAGGATGTTGACCGTGAATATGTGCAGCAACGGGTTTCCAAAGCAGGAATGAACGCTGACCAGTATTATAAGTACAGGGATCATATTTATGCGGATTTCAGTTATCGTCATGTGACTGATTTAGGGTGCCTTGAGTTTTCCGGACGTTATCCGGATAATCTTCTGGAAGAGATCAATAACTATTCGATCGTTGCGGGAGTAATCGCTCGTACGGAAGAGTATGATATCATCCATGCGCACGACTGGTTGACTTATCCGGCGGGTATTCACGCTAAAAATGTGAGTGGTAAGCCTTTGGTCATCCATGTTCATGCTACGGATTACGATCGTAGTCGCGGTAATGTGAATCCGGATGTCTATGCGATTGAGAAGAATGGTATGGACAATGCAGACCATATCATAACGGTGAGTAATTTGACTCGTCAGACGGTGATTGAGAAATATCATCAAGATCCCTCTAAGGTAACGACCGTACATAACGCCGTAGAGCCTTTAAGTCTTGAGATTTTAGCGATCCCAGATAAAAAGGGTGTAAAGGATAAGGTTATTACATTCTTAGGTCGTATCACGATGCAGAAAGGGCCGGAATATTTCGTTGAGGCTGCCGCAAAGGTTTTGGCTAAGGCTCCTTATGCACGTTTCGTGATGGCTGGTAGTGGTGATATGATGGATCAAATGATTCGTTTGGCTGCGGCACGTAATATTTCAGATCGTTTCCACTTTACTGGATTTATGAAGGGTAAGCAGGTCTATGAGGTGTTGAAAGCCAGTGATGTATATGTGATGCCTTCGGTTTCCGAGCCTTTTGGTATCTCTCCGTTGGAAGCCATGCAATGTGGTGTACCCTCTATCATTTCTAAACAATCCGGTTGCGCCGAGATCTTGGATTATGCGATTAAGGTGGATTATTGGGATATTGAGGCGTTAGCGGATGCCATGTATTCTATTATTACTTATCCTGCCATGCATGAGTTCTTGAAAGTGGAAGGTAAGAAAGAGGTGGATAATATCAAATGGGAGTATGCCGGACAAAAGGTTCGTCGTATTTACGACAATGTGATAGGTAACAAATAAATTAACGACAAGACAAAAATAAAACAAACAATATTATGAAAACGATCTGCTTTTATTTTCAAATACATCAGCCGTTCCGTTTAAAAAGATATCGCTTCTTCGATATAGGTAACGACCATTACTATTACGATGATTTCCAGAATGAGGAGATTATCCATCGTATAGCTGAACAATGTTACTTGCCGGCAAACCGGACTATTTTGGAGATGATTAAGACCAGTGGTGGTAAGTTTAAGGTAGCGTTCTCTATTTCCGGCGTAGCGTTGGAGCAGATGGAGATTTATACTCCGGAAGTGATCGATAGCTTTAAGGAATTGGCGGCTACGGGGAATGTGGAATTCTTGTCTGAGACTTATGCTCATTCTCTTTCTTCCTTGGGAGATCCGGAGGAGTTCAAGCATCAAGTAAAGAAACAAGAAGATAAGATCAAGACTTTATTCGGGGTTAAACCGAAAGTGTTCCGTAATACGGAGTTGATTTACTCGGATGATATTTCCGCTATGGTTTCTGAGATGGGCTATAAGGGGATGTTGACGGAGGGTGCTAAGCATATCTTAGGTTGGAAGAGTCCGAACTATATGTATTCTTCTTGCGTAGCTCCGAAGTTGAGTTTATTATTGAAGAATGACCGTTTCAGCGAGGATTTATCGAACCGTTTCAGTGATTATAGTTGGAATGAGTATCCTTTGACAGCCGATAAGTATATGTCATGGATCGCTGCTACTCCGGATTCAGAGCAAATCATTAATTTGTTTATGAATTATGAGGTGCTGGGATCTTTGCATCCAGCTTCAACCGGTATTTTTGAGTTCTTCAAGGCTTTGCCTCGCTTTGCCGCAGATAAGGGTATTAGTTTCTCTACTCCATCGGAAGTATTTACATTGATCAAGCCGGTAGATTCTATCTCCGTTCCTTATCCGATCTCTTGGGTAGATGAGGAGAGAGATTGTAGTTCTTGGTTAGGAAATGTATTGCAGCAGGAAGCATTCCGTAAGATTAACGAGATCGGTGAGCGTGTTCGTTTGTCTCAGACTCGTCGTATCCGTCAGGACTGGTACTATCTGCAGAGCAGTGACCATTTCTATTATATGAGTACAAAGCATATGGGACAGGGAGGCTTTAGCCCTTACGATAATCCGTATGACGCATTTAATAACTATATGAATGTTCTTTCCGATTTCATTGTTCGTGTGAATGCGGAATTCCCGGAAAACATAGAGAATGAGGAATTGAATTCATTGCTTTCTACGATTAAGAATCAAGGAGAGGAGATCGAGAGTCTACAGAAAGAATTAGATAAATTAAAAAAGAAGGCGGCGAAGAAATAAGTCGTTAATTGATTTGACTAGACTATTTTTGGAGAGTGACGGGTCCTTTAGGGGGCCCGTTATTTTTTGCTTTGGAACAGTGCATAAAAAAAGCGAGATGTTCTTCTTCTCGCTTTTTTTGTATGAATACTTTTTATTATCTGGCATATTTACATGAAGTGATACCGATTTTCATTACTTCTTCATCTTTCCGTATTTTTACTCCTGAAGGGGCCAAATAGTTCGTGATTGCGGTTGTGATTGTTTGTACGCTACCATAATTGTTACTTTGGGTATAAGTCCAATCAACCGGTATGATAAGTAACGCCATATCTTTATCCGGATCTTTCTCTATCTGATATTTCAATAAATTGGCGAGATTCGGGAAAGAGTAAGTGCGAGTCGTCTCATTGTAAGCTTCCGATAAAAACGAGGTTACATTATTGTTTATCTGGTTGCCCTCAAAGAAACTTTTTACCGAATCCTCTGGCAATATTAATAGATAAGGAGGAGGAGCCAATGCATATTGCCAATCTTCTTGCGGCATCGCTTTTAACTCGAGTGGTAAATTATTCACGATACGCTCTTTCATGATCGGAGTGATTTCCTTTGTCGGAAGAACAATGCGTGTACAAACGCCGGCAGGAGTCTTAAAGAATGCATAGCTGTCGTTCGGTTGTAGCAATTGACTCATATCCGTATTTTTGAAACGACTTAGCTGAATAACCTCTTTAGTGACGGAGAAAGCTTCCCACGTGGTTATTAAAGAGTCTTTTCCTGCTGTGCTTTTAACCGCATAATTATAATATATCTTAAGGACAGAGCTAGCCACGGACAATATATTACCACTACCGAAGGTAGTTGTTACATAAAGCCCCGGGAAAAACTCATTGAAAGTTTCTTGATTCTTGAATGTACCCGGATTATTAATCGTTTCATCATAAAATTTTTGTCCGAACTCAGTAGGCATTTTAATGCTTACATGAGGGCTGTAACCATCAGAGTTTCTAAGGGAGTCGGATATACTTGTGTTATAAGCTGTATAAGCTTGAGCACCCATTGACTCTTGCATATTGCAATATTGCTTAGGGTCAATATTTGTATAAAAATTCTTTTGTAATGGACTTGTAATTTTAAAGATCTCCGCACGCATAGGCGCCAAGGAGTCTCCTACCCATACACCGTTTTTATTGGAACCATTATAATATATATTGAATTCCACCGAATCAATTTTTCCCTCATAAGGTGTATGCGCAAATTGAAAATCACTCGGACAATAGAATTGGCACATATAATCCGATACAAGGTTACCATACAGCGGATCGTAGAGTTCACCCAACTGGGCGCTAGTAGACCTTGCGTAAATAGAATCTAATTGCACCGTAGTGGCTTGTATCTGGAACGTGTCCATATATACTGCAATTGTATCGTCGCCTGGCTGAATACTTGTTCCTATCGAACTAAAATCATCATTACACCCGGCCAAAATGCTAGCACCAAGGCCAAGTCCAAGTATTAAAAGCTTGATTTTCATTACTACATTTATTATTTCGTGTTAGAATCCAATACCACGTCGTAGAACTTATTGAACTCGTCCATATAAGTTTCCGGTGACTGATAGGGAAGGAAAGGAGTATCTTTCTTGGCAGAGATATAATCAAGGACTTCTTGATTGATCGTCTCGCTACCTTGGATTACACCATCAGCGAAATCAATCGCTAATTTGGTTAAGGCCACAAAACTTGTATCTGCCTTGATTAACTTCAAGTCAGCTTCTTTGGCTCCGTCCGCCTTCAGTTTTGTCGCGAAATCTTTGTTTAGCGGGTTCTTGAAGTCATCGTTGTAGATCGAATAAACGATTTTCGCGTTACGCAGGCACGGGTCATCGGCATACATTCTCTTGATGTAAAGAGCCGTTAACGCTGACATCCAGCCATGGCAATGGATTACATCAGGAATCCAACGCAATTTTTTTACGGTTTCCAATACTCCGCGTACATAGAAGATCGAACGATCGTCATTATCTTCATACTCATTTCCATTCTCATCGCTGACCGTGGATTTCCGTTGGAAGAAATCCTCGTTGTCAATAAAGTAAACCTGCATCCGGGCCGATTGAATGGATGCTACCTTAATGATCAGAGGATGGTCCGTGTCGTCAATAATAAGATTCATACCAGACAGACGGATAACCTCGTGCAACTGATTGCGGCGCTCGTTGATATTTCCGAATTTTGGCATGAATGTCCTGATTTCGCGACCACGCTCCTGAATTCCTTGCGGCAAATTTCTACATATTGTCGCGATCTCGGATTCGGGAAGGTAGGGAGTGATTTCTTGGGCTATAAACAAGATTTTTTTTGCATCCATTCTGTAAACTAGTTTTATAAAGACGCTACAAAGATACGAAAAATCTTTTATTTACGGTAATTATTTAGTTGCTTTGCACCGTCAATTAAGCATCTATCTGATGAAAATAGTAAATAGTATTAAAGATTTGAAGGCTTATCTTGCTGAGGCAAAGCAGGATAATAAGAAAATTGGCTTTGTTCCTACCATGGGAGCACTGCATAATGGACATCTTAGCTTGGTACAACATTGCGTGAAAAACAATGATGTATGTGTAGTCAGTGTTTTTGTAAATCCAACCCAATTTAATGACAAACACGACTTGGAAACGTATCCCCGTACGTTGGAGGCTGATTGTGTGTTATTAGAATCTGCCGGCTGTGACTATGTATTCGCTCCCTCTGTAGAAGAGATGTATCCGGAGCCAGATACCCGTACGTTTGATTTGGGAACGGTATCTGAGGTAATGGAAGGCGCTAAGCGTCCGGGGCATTTTAACGGTGTAGCGCAGGTGGTAAGTAAATTGTTCTATATCGTGGAGCCGGATAACGCTTATTTCGGAGAAAAGGATTTCCAGCAGATCGCTGTGATCCGGGCGATGGTGAAACAATTGAATATCCCTGTAACGATCAATGCTTGTCCGATCGTTCGTGAGGGCGATGGCTTGGCCTTGAGTAGCCGGAATACCCGTTTGACACCGGAACAACGTCAAAAAGCTCCGTTAATTGCTCGTACGTTAAAAGAAAGTACTACCTTTGTGCCCGGAAAAAGCGTACAAGAAGTGATTGACTATGTTGTCAATACGATTAATAGCGATCCTGTCATGGAAGTTGAGTATTACGAGATCGTAGATGGCAATACGTTAGAGTCTATCAAGAACTGGTCGGATACCGATTATCCGGTAGGTTGCATCACGGTATATTGCGGAGAGGTACGTTTGATCGACAATATCAAATACTAATTATAAGTCATACATGTTTATAGAGGTAGTAAAGTCAAAAATTCACCGGGTAACGGTAACGGAAGCTAACTTAAACTATATCGGTAGCATCACTATCGACGAGGATTTGTTGGACGCCGCTAATTTGATCGCGAACGAGAAGGTCTCGATCGTGAATAATAATAACGGAGAACGTTTTGAGACGTATATTATCAAGGGCGAACGTGGCTCGGGAGTGGTTTGCTTGAACGGAGCGGCTGCCCGTAAGGCTCAACCCGGAGATATTATAATCGTTATGTCGTATGCCATGATGGATTTCGAGGAGGCGAAAACATTCAAGCCTTCCGTGGTATTTCCCGATACGGCGACAAATAAGTTGATATAGCAGACGCTAGGCTTTGTAGAGATCTCTAATCATAAGAAAAGCTCGTCGGGATGCGGCGGGCTTTTTTTATCTTCATAAATTTAAGTAATAAGCGAGTTATGTACACGAACAGGAATATATGGAATGTTAGCTACCCGATCTTTTTGAGCTTGTTGGCGCAAAACGTGATAAACGTGACTGATACGGCTTTTCTAGGTAGGGTTGGTGAAGTCGAGTTGGGGGCTTCCGCTATGGGAGGACTTTATTATATCTGCGCTTTTACGATCGCCTTTGGTTTTAGTACGGGATCTCAAATCATGATTGGCCGTAGAAACGGAGAGGGACGTTATGACCAGATAGGGCCTGTCATGATACAAGGCGTTTTCTTCCTATTGTCGCTGGCTGCTATATTGTTCTTGTTTTCTCGTTTTTTTGCGGGAGACGTGATGCGTGTATTGATTTCTTCGGACGCTATCTTGAATGCCACGGAGGAATTTTTGGATTGGCGTGTGTTTGGCTTCTTCTTCTCTTTCGTGAACGTGATGTTCCGGGCTCTTTTTATAGGTATTACCCGTACAAAGGTGTTGACATTGAACGCTGTCTTGATGGCAATGACGAATGTCTTACTGGATTATCTTTTGATTTTCGGACATGCCGGATTCCCAAAGATGGGTATTCAAGGGGCGGCTATCGCTTCCGTCATAGCCGAGGCGGTATCGATTCTCTTTTTCGTGGTTTACACGAGACTTACCGTAGATATACGTAAATATGCGCTTAACCAGATTCGTTCTTTCGATTTTGGCTTGTTGAAACGGGTGCTGGATATTTCTGTGTTCACGATGCTGCAATATTTCTTGTCTATCGCTACTTGGTTTATGTTCTTTATCGCTGTGGAGCATTTGGGGCAACGGGAGTTGGCGGTGGCGAATATCGTACGTAGTATTTACGTCGTGATGTTGATTCCCGTTAATTCCTTGGCGACCACGACAAACACGTTCGTGAGTAATAGTATCGGGGCGGGAGCGATCAATCAAGTTATACCGACTATCTGGAAGATCTGTAAGTTATCGTTGGGCATTATGGTCGTGTTTGCCGCTATTGTCAGTTTGATGCCGGGATGGGTCGTGTCTGTTTATACGAATGACGCTTCATTAGTGGCGGCCTCGGTTCCATCCGTCTACGTGATTGTCGGTTCTTTATTGATCGGATCGGTAGCTAATGTGGCGTTCAACGGGGTGTCGGGTACGGGAAATACACGTTCTGCGCTTTTTATGGAAGCGGCGGTATTGATTCTGTATGTGCTTTTTGTATATGTCGCGGGGATACGTTTGCGTTTGTCGGTAGCCGTATGCTTCTTGACAGAGGCTATTTACTATAGTGGATTGCTCGTCGCTAGCGTAATCTATTTAAAGAAAGCCTCTTGGCAAAATAAGAGAATATAAGTATATGAGGGGAAAAAAACACGTACGTCTTTTTTCGAAAACACGTACGTGAATTCTGAAAAACATGTACGTGTTTTTTTGAACTGTGAATATTGGGAAATTGTTCGTATTTTTGTATTGTAATCAAATAAGAAAGGTAACTCATGTCCACGAAGCAATGTGAAGATATGTTGGTAGGAAAAGGAGTACGGCCTACTGCCGCACGGATCCTTGTCTTGCAAAAATTATCAGAACGAACCAGCCCGGCTTCCCTGTTCGAATTGGAGGCGGAGTTGGAGACGTTGGATAAATCGACCATTTCCCGTTCATTGGCCTTGTTATTGGAACATCATGCGATCCATTCTTTCGAAGATGGTAGTGGCTCTATAAAATATGAGATATGCCAGAGCCGTTCGGAGACATGCCCAGTGGGTGATAGGCATATTCATTTTTTCTGCGAGGTATGCCGTAAAACCTCTTGTTTAAATAATATCAAGATCCCGGTCGCTCAATTGCCGGAAGGATATATAATGGATACCATTAATTATACGGTAAAGGGTGTTTGCCCATTGTGTAATAAGCGACGTTTTCAGAAACCCTGATAATTTGCAATCAAGTTGCAACTCCCTTCTCTTACCTTTGTACCGTAATCAAGAAGTAAATAATTAAAATAGATAAGATTATGAGTACAACATGTGGATGTGAACATTGCCATTCGCACGGAAGTTCCGGTTTATGGATGCCGACGGTTTCTTTCGTTTTGTTGGTGATAGGACTTATCGGGAAGTACTCGGGGATAAGTTGGTTTGCTGAGTCTTGGATAGAGGCTATTTGGTTTCTGGTCGCTTTTTTGCCGGTAGGACTTCCTGTTATGCGAGAAGCTTGGGAAGCGGCTTTGCGGAAAGACTTTTTTAGTGAGTTCTCGTTAATGGCGATCGCCTCGATCGGGGCGTTTTGTATTGGGGAGTATCCCGAGGCCGTAGCCGTGATGCTTTTCTATACGGTAGGAGAGAGGTTGCAACTTCTAGCCGTGAATAAAGCTTCGAAGAATATCAGTGACTTATTAGATGTCCGGCCGGAACGAACGGATGTATGGCGGACGGGTACATATATGAATGTATCTCCGAAGGATGTGAAAGTAGGCGAGCGGATCGAGGTGAAGCCCGGCGGACGTGTGCCTTTGGATGGCGTTTTATTGGAAGCCGAGGCACAGTTCGATACTTCGGCATTAACTGGGGAAAGTATGCCTCGTTCTATCTGTGAGGGTGAGGAGGTGCTTGCCGGAATGATTGCGCAGGGACAGGCGGTACGTATACAAGTGAATCGGCCGTACGAGCAAAGTGCCTTGGCCCGTATTTTGGCTTTGGTGAAAGATGCCTCGGAGCGGAAAGCGCCGGCGGAATTGTTTATTCGGCGTTTCGCACGGATTTATACCCCAATCGTGATTCTTCTGTCGTTTCTAATCGTGTCGGTTCCAGCCTTGGTAGGGATGGTGACGCCTTCTTTCCAGTATGTTTTCTTGGATTGGTTATATAGGGGATTGGTTTTCTTGGTTATTTCTTGTCCTTGTGCCTTGGTTATAAGTGTTCCGCTCGGGTATTTCGGTGGTATAGGCGCCGCTTCTCGTGCCGGGATATTATTTAAGGGCGGTAATTATTTAGATGCGATCACACGGGTAAATACGGTAGCGTTCGATAAGACCGGTACATTGACTACCGGGCGTTTTGAGGTCACAACGGTGGAAAGCACGGAGATCCCGGTTTCTGATCTTTTGAGTATTTTGTTATCAGTAGAGCGGAAAAGTACCCATCCGGTAGCGCAGGCTGTAGTTCGCTATGCGGAAAAACAAGATAGCGTGCCGATGGAAATCACTGACATGCGGGAATTGGCAGGGCATGGTGTCGAGGCTATCGTGAACGGTCGGCAGGTGCTTGTCGGTAACATTCGTTTATTGGCCGAACGTGATATTCCTGTCCCGAAGGAATTATCCGATAGTGTTTCTACCGTGGTGGTTTGTGCGATCGATGGGAAATATGCGGGGCATCTTCTCCTTTCGGATACCTTGAAGAAGGATGCCGTGGATGCGATTCGTCGGTTAAAGGATCTGGATGTTAAAGATATTTGCTTGTTGTCCGGGGATAAGCAAGAGATCGTGAATCAATTCGCTGAGCGTTTGGGTGTCGATAAAGCGTATGGTAATCTGCTGCCGGAGGATAAAGCCGCTTATATAGAGCGATTAACGGCGGAGCCGGATAAGTCGGTTGCCTTTGTGGGCGATGGGATGAACGATGCGCCGGTACTGGCTTTAAGTGATGTCGGTATTGCGATGGGTGGATTGGGATCGGATGCGGCCATCGAGAGCGCGGACGTGGTTATCCAAACGGACCAGCCCTCTAAAGTAGCGGAAGCTATTTCTATCGGACGTGCTACCCGGAATATCGTCCGTCAGAATATCGTGGGATCTATTGGCGTGAAGGTGATAGTCCTTGTGGCGGGAGCCTTCGGTTTTGCCACGCTTTGGGAAGCTGTTTTCGCGGATGTAGGCGTATCTTTGCTGGCGGTTCTTAATTCGATCCGTATACTAAAACGTTGAGAAGTGAAGAATTTCGAGATCGCTTTCATCGCATACTCATCTCTTTTTCGTACCTTTGCCCCTTAATCCAGTAGAAAATAATATAAATACACATACGAATTATGTTTGAGAACTTAAGCGAAAGGTTAGACAGATCGTTTAAACTGTTGAAGGGCGAAGGCAAGATTACCGAGATCAATGTGGCGGAAACATTGAAGGATGTGCGTAAAGCGTTGTTGGATGCCGACGTCAATTATAAGGTTGCCAAGAGTTTTACGGATACGGTAAAAGAGAAGGCTTTAGGACAGAACGTGCTTACATCGGTTAAGCCTAGTCAGTTGATGGTTAAGATTGTTCACGATGAGTTGGCCAGCTTGATGGGAGGTACGGCAGTCGACGTGAATTTGCAGGGAAATCCCGCCATTATATTGATGTCCGGTTTGCAAGGTTCGGGTAAGACTACTTTCACTGGTAAACTAGCGTCTTTATTAAAGACCAAGAAAAATAAGAAACCATTATTAGCCGCTTGCGACGTGTATCGTCCGGCAGCTATCGAGCAGTTGCGTGTAGTCGGAGAGCAGGTAGGTGTTCCGGTATACATGGAATTGGAGAATAAGAATCCGGTGGAGATCGCTATGAACGCTATCCGCGAGGCACGGGCTAAAGGCAATGACGTCGTGATCGTGGATACCGCCGGTCGTTTGGCTATCGATGAGCAGATGATGAACGAGATCGCCGCTATCAAGAGCGCTATCCAGCCGGATGAGACCTTGTTCGTGGTAGATGCCATGACGGGTCAGGATGCCGTGAATACCGCGAGGGAATTTAATGAGCGGCTGAACTTCGACGGCGTCGTACTTACGAAGTTGGATGGTGATACCCGTGGTGGTGCCGCTTTGTCGATCCGTACGGTTGTTGATAAGCCGATTAAGTTTGTCGGTACGGGCGAGAAGATGGATGCCTTGGATATTTTCCACCCTGAACGTATGGCGGATCGAATCTTAGGCATGGGTGATATCGTGTCTTTGGTGGAACGTGCGCAAGAGCAATATGACGAGGAAGAAGCGAAACGTTTGCAGAAGAAGATCGCTAAGAACCAGTTCGATTTTAACGACTTTATCTCCCAGATCCAACAGATCAAGAAGATGGGTAACTTGAAAGAGTTGGCATCCATGATCCCGGGTGTAGGAAAGGCATTGAAAGATGTGGATATCGATGATAACGCGTTCAAGAGTATCGAGGCTATCATTTATTCGATGACTCCGGATGAGCGCAGCAACCCGGCTATCTTGAATGGCTCACGCCGTCAGCGTATCGCTAAAGGTAGCGGTACGAGCATCCAAGAGGTGAACAAGCTGATCAAGCAATTTGATGAGACCCGTAAGATGATGCGTATGCTTACTTCCGCGAAGTCGGGTAAGATGAAGCTACCTTCGATGAAGCCTTCGTTCAGACGTTAATTAACAGGAGACAATCAATAATATGGAAGAACAACATTATCAATTGCTGGATGGTAAGGCCGTTTCCGCTCAGATGAAGAAGGAGATGGCTGAGGAGGTAGCCCAGATCAAGGCTGCCGGAGGTAAGATCCCTCACTTGGCTGCTATTTTGGTGGGCCATGACGGTGGTAGCGAGGCTTATGTGGCTAGTAAAGTCAAGACTTGTCAGGAGATTGGTTTTAAGTCTACCTTAATTCGCTTTGAGGAGGATGTTACGGAGGAAGAATTGCTTCGTAAGGTCGATGAGTTAAATAATGATCCGGATGTGGATGGCTTTATCGTACAGCTTCCGCTTCCGAAACATATATCCGAGCAGAAGGTGATTGAGGCGATCGATTATCGTAAAGACGTGGACGGTTTCCATCCGATTAACGTGGGACGTATGTCTATCGGTTTGCCTTGTTTCGTATCGGCTACGCCTGCCGGTATCTTGGAATTATTGAAGCGTTATCATATCGAGACGCAAGGAAAGCATTGCGTGGTTTTGGGACGCAGCAATATTGTCGGCAAGCCGATGGCTACCTTGATGATGCAGAAATCTTATCCGGGCGATTGTACGGTGACCGTATGCCATAGCCGTTCTAAGAACTTGAAGGAGATGTGCTTGTCTGCTGATATTATTATCGTGGCTTTAGGTGTTCCTGAATTCTTGAAAGGGGATATGGTGAAGGAAGGCGCCGTGATCGTTGACGTGGGAACAACCCGTATGCCAAGCAGCGTAACCAAGAGCGGATTTAAGTTAACGGGAGATGTCTTGTTTAACGAGGTCGCTCCTAAATGTTCCTATATCACTCCGGTTCCGGGTGGCGTAGGGCCTATGACAATCATTTCTTTGATGCGTAACACATTGTTAGCGGGAAAGAAAGCGATCTATAAGTAAGTGGATGGATAAAAAAGTTCGCAAAAGGTTTGTGTAATCAGAATTTATACCTATCTTTGCGCCGTCTTAAAGGGGGAATCCTTTGAAAGGCGGATATGGTGAGAGTAGCTCAGTTGGTTAGAGCATCGGATTGTGGTTCCGAGGGTCGTGGGTTCGAGCCCCATCTTTCACCCATTGTGGTTTTTTAGATAAAAATCTTGTTATGAATAAAACAAGGTTTTATGAACCAAGGCGTCTGTGAAGAATGAAAGGTTTTTTTATATGGTGAGAGTAGCTCAGTTGGTTAGAGCATCGGATTGTGGTTCCGAGGGTCGTGGGTTCGAGCCCCATCTTTCACCCTAGAATGAGAAAAGGATATGTCTATTAGGGCATATCCTTTTTCTATTTCTTATAATGGGCATTGTAAGTCTTTTATGATGCCCATCATAAGGAGCTTACAATAGGCATTGTAAACTCCTTATAATAGCGATCGTGCTGACCTACTCTTCGGTATATAAACCTTCTCTTGATAATTGCTTATCCAGATTCGCTACACCGAGGGCTATGATAGCGGTAACCGTAGCCGTATGTTCTTGGTATTCGGGGATGTTCTTTGTGTATAAATCCCGTTCCGTATGCCAGATTTCGCCGTAATCAAAATCATATCCTTTGAAATCCTCTGTGGTGAAACCTAATGTGGGGACACCTTCGATGGCGAAAACTGATGCGTCTGTTCCCCCCATGCGTGTCGGGCGTTTACGGGGTTCACGAACTTTTACCTCGAAAGGATAGTCCGGACGGATTTTTTGGATGGGTTCGCTGATCTTCACGAAATCATCATACATGGCTTGAGGGACGGAGATACCGACAGGAGGTTCCGGACCACCGTCACGATTGAACAAATTAGCGATTTTGGGTAATTTATCCTTATGCGTTTTCACCCAAGCTTGTGCTCCTAATAAGCCAAATTCCTCACCGGCGAATCCGATAAATAAGATCGTGCGCTTAGGCTTGGCTCCGGATTTGGCGATCATGCGAGCGGCTTCCATCATCGGTCCGATTCCAGTACCGCAATCGATGCCTCCGGTAGCCACGTCGAAAGCATCTAGGTGACCGCTGATAATAACATATTCGTCCGGGTATTTGCTGCCTTTGATAGACGCTACGACATTATGGTATTTAACCGGGCCTAATTTAAAATGATTACGAATATCGAACTCTAGTTCGAATGTACGTCTCTCTTTCACCATTTGTTCGATGATCGCGAATTGATGCTCGTCTAATTTGATATCCGGAAGTTCCGGCAGATTGTCGAAGTTCGTATTCGGGTCGTTCATCATTTTCCGGTCGTATAACGCACGGATAGGTACGGTGGAGGATTGGATAAAACCTAAAGCTCCGGCCTCGCACATTTCCTTATAATATAATCCGGGGAATTCTTTATAAGGCAACATCTCGTTTTTCTCCCCGTTTTCCCAGTTGCGGCGTCTTAGATCATTGTTTTTCTTCATGATCTCGTTGTTCTCTTTCTTGATCTCCGCACGGATGGAATCTCCCGAGGCGGAGCGGTCGATAGGCCAACCTACATTTTTCCCTGAGATAAGAACCCAAGCACCATTCAATCTTCCTTTGATTTGCTGGAACTCCTCGTCGTTACGAGGCTCCATCACCGCATGCCCACGTTGCACGCCTTTCGTTCCGGAAGTGTAGGAAGGGGTGGCGAAATGCAGGATCATTCCGTTGTCGCTCAACAAGCGTCCGAACCAAGGTCCTCGATTAAAGCCGACAGGGACGGTACCGGCCTCTTCTAATTGGACATCGAGTCCCCAACTCTTAAACTCACGCACCATCCACTCGGCGGCGTTCTCATAAGCGTCGGAACCTATTAAACGTCCGCCAAAGCGGTTTGTAAGGATATCCAGCTGATGCATCACTTGATTATCGTTCTGACCCATCTCGATGATTTTTTTTACGGCAGCGTCCTGAGCTGGTACAGGGGAGACTGTCATGCAGGCTAATGCCGCACAAACAAGTAAGATTTTTCTCATAAAGTAGTGTTTATTTCATTGATATGACTGTTTATTATTCAGTGTATGCAAATAAAGGAATAAATTTTGACTTATTGCAAATGAAATGGCAGTTTCTTTTATAACTTTGCGGAGTAAACAGATGGCGAATGAAAACAATGCGTAGCTTGAAGTGGTTAAGACCCCTCTTGGTAGTACTCTTTATGAGTTACTACGTGGGTGGCACGGCCTTTACCCATACGCATCATTTCCTAAACTATAGTATCACTCACTCTCATCCCTATCTGCCGGGAGCCGATGGCTTGCCTCATCATGAGCATAGTACGGTAGCGTTTAATACGATTGAAGAGCTGACCGAATTGTGTATGGAGTTAATTCCGTACTTACCTTTGGTTATGGCTTGGGCGCTTTTGATGGTAGTGCTCGTCTTTCTAAAGAAAGAGGTTGTCTTGCGTCTTGTGCGGCGTGGTGAATCCCGTGCGCCTCCCTCGTTTGGTATAGTAATTTGAATCAAGCATTAGAATCACTTTTTATACTAAACATTTTACGCATCTTATATGAAATCTATATTTTTACTATTGCTTCCAGCGATAGTACTATGCTCTTGCCATACCCAAAAGCAAGAGGATGAGTCTGCGCATGCCGTAACACTCAAAGGGGATATTATACATATCGGTTCCGAATCTCCTGTTTTATCCAAGTTGACAAAGGAAACGGTTAAACGGGAACCTTACCGTATGGAGTTTACCACCTCGGGGGTCGTACAGGCGATTCCTTCTAATTACGCGGAGGTGGCTTCACCGGTAAGCGGGCGAATTACGAAATCGTTCGTTCGCTTAGGGCAAAAAGTGGCCCCGGGTAGTCCGATCTTCGAAATTAGCGCTCCCGCTGTTTATGAGGCGGGGAAATCTTATTACCAAGCTCGCCAAGAGATGGAACTGGCTTTGAAAAGCTTGAATCGGGAGAAAGACTTGATGAAAAACAAGGTTGGTGTCCAAAAGGAATTGGAAGAGGCCGAGGTGAATTACGAGTTAAAGAAAAAAGACTATGAGAATATGGTAGCCGCATTGAAAGTCTTTCAGATTAATCCGGATGAAATGGCTTTGGGGCAACCATTGATCGTTCGCTCGCCTATAGCCGGTGAGGTCGTGAAAGATCGGATCGTAATCGGGCAATATATGAAAGAGGACGCCGAGCCTGTAGCTGTCATCGCCGATTTGAGAAAGGTATGGGTGGTCGCCCATGTAAAAGAGAAGGATTTGAGTTTAATACAGGCTTTGGATGAGGTGGAAATTCGGTTGGTAGCCATGCCGGATAAACCGATATCGGGAAAGATTTATCATATCAGCGAGATGCTGGACCCCGATACCCGTTCGGTGGAGGTCTTGATCGAGTGCGATAACAGTACCCGTTTGATGAAACCGGAGATGTACGGCACGGTCAAGTTGAGCGACCGTGAGGCGGAGGTGATTCGTATACCTACTTCCGCTATCTTGCAGGAAGAGGAGAATATGTACGTATTGGTGGAATTGGGGAATAACGATTACCGGAAACAAAAGATCGAGACCGGCCTTACTGAAGATGGCAAGACGGTGGTTTTATCCGGCTTGAACGTAGGTGACGAGATCGTAGCTACGGGAGCGTTTTATTTACTTGACGCACGCTAACGGATTATGAAAAGGATTATTTACTTGGCGATACATCGGCGAGGACTGATGTTCGTGTTATTTCTGTTCTTAGCGATCGTTGGTTATTATTCTTGGACGCGGTTGGCGATAGATGCTTATCCGGATATCGCCGATACCACCGTGCAAGTCGTGACGCAGGTTCCCGGATTGGCCGCCGAGGAGATCGAGCAACAAATCAGTATTCCGATCGAGCGGGCTATGAATGGTCTGCCGGGACTAAACGTAATGCGTAGCAAGAATACGTTTGGTTTATCTACGGTCGTATTGGTTTTTGATGATGGTATTGAGGATTATTGGGCCCGGCAACGTGTACAAGAGCGGTTGGTAGACGTGGAGCTTCCTTATAATGCGGTTCCCGGCTTAAATCCTTTGACTTCGCCGACGGGAGAGATCTTTCGTTATGTGGTGGAAAGTGACCGTTTGGATTTGAGGGAGTTGACCGATTTGCATAAATGGGTAATTATTCCGAGACTGAAACAGGTTACGGGTGTAGCGGATGTAAGTAATTACGGCGGTATCACTACCCAATATCAGATCGAGGTGAACCCTTATAAGATGGAGCAATATGACATTACCTTAGGGGATATTACGGAAAAGATAGAGAAGAATAACGTGAACGCCGGTGGTAGTATGTTAAGCCGGGGGGATTTGAGTTATGTGATCCGTGGAATCGGTCTGGTTAAGGACTTGGAAGACTTGGGACATATCGTGATCAAGACCGTGAATGGTGTCCCGGTCTACTTGAATGATATCGGTAAACTGAAATACGGAAACTTGGAGCGTAAGGGCGTTTTAGGTTTTACGGACGATACCCGTGATTACTCCGATGGCGTGGAAGGTATCGTGCAAATGCTCAGGGGGGAGAATCCGTCCCGGGTGTTGGATGATGTGCATAAGGCGGTAGACGAACTAAATAACGAGACACTTCCCGAGGGAACCCGTATCCATCCGTTTATGGATCGTACGGATTTGGTTAATACGACTTTGGATACCGTATCGCATACGTTGTTCGAGGGTATGGTACTGGTCGTCTTAGTACTGATCTTATTCTTGGGGAGTTGGCGTGGCGCTTTGTTGGTGGCTTTAACTATTCCCTTGTCTCTATTGATTGCCTTTATCTTGATGCATGTTACGAATATTCCTGCGAACCTACTTTCCCTAGGCGCTATAGACTTCGGTATTTTGGTAGACGGAGCGATCGTGATGATGGAGACGGTCTTGAAGAAAAGGGAACGGCATCCGGATGAGGTATTGACGGAAGATTCGATCTTGCGCCGTACGACTGAGGTGGCTCGCCCGATCTTTTTCTCTACATTAATTATTATAACGGCCTATCTTCCTTTGTTCGCTTTTGAGCATATTGAGAAGAAATTGTTTACGCCGATGGCTTATACCGTAGGGTATGCTTTGCTGGGCGCTTTGTGCGTGGCCTTGTTCTTGATTCCGGGATTGGCCTTTTATGCGTATCGTAAGCCGGGAAAGATTTACCATAATCGTTGGTTGGAGAAACTTTCCACGGCTTATCATTCACAAATTGCCCGATTGATGGAGAAGCCAAGACGGGTTATTGTACCGTTACTGGCGATATTGCTGGGAGCGGGGATTTTAAGTTATACCGTAGGAAAAGACTTCTTGCCTCCGTTGGATGAGGGGGCGATCTGGATACAGGTACAGCTTCCTCCGGGTATTTCCATTGAGAAATCTAAGGAGATGGGGGCGGAGCTTCGGAAGACTTTGAAAGAGTTTAAGGAAGTCTCATATGTAATGACCCAAGTAGGTCGCGATGATGAGGGGGCGGAAGCGTTCTCACTCTCCCATGTGGAGTGTGGCGTGGGATTGAAGCCCTATAGTACATGGGAGTTCGGTAAGACGAAAGCGGATTTGATCGAGGAGATGGCAGCTAAGTTGGAGACTATGCCCGGCTACTCGGTCGGTTTTTCACAGCCGATCATCGATATGGTGATGGATCAGATCGCCGGGGCTCATAGTGATTTGGCGTTGAAGATCTATAGCGATGATATTACGGAAAGTCGCCATATCGCAGATCAAGTCGCTAATGTGTTGAAGGAAATACCGGGTGCTGCCGACGTAGCGGTAGATCAAGAGCCTCCGTTGCCGCAATTGCAGATTATCGCGGATCGTGCCCGTATCGCCCAGTATGGCTTGAACGTGTCGGATGTGGCTGATTTGATTGAGTTAGCGATCGGTGGAGCCTCTATTTCCCAGATATTTGTCGGAAATAAAAGTTATGACGTGATTTGTCGTTTCGATGACGCTAGCCGCAATTCTCCCGAACGTATCGGTAATCTATTGCTGACTACCGGTTCCGGTACGAAGATTCCTCTTTCGCAAGTAGCGGAGATTAAGATGACAACCGGTGCCAGTACGATTACCCGTGAGATGAATAAGCGGCACTTGACGGTACGGGTTAATTTACGTGGCGTGGACTTGACAGCGTTCTTGAATAAGGCGAATGCGTTGATTGATAAAGAGGTGAAATACGATCATGATTCCGTGCATTTGAAATGGGCCGGACAGTTCGAGAACCAGCATCGTGCGTATGCCCGTTTGGGGGCTGTGGTTCCTTTGGCGTTGGGACTGATGCTGCTTCTGTTGTTTGCGGCTTGCGGTAAATTCCGGCAGGCGGCTTTGATGATGAGTGTCGTTCCCTTGGCTTTGTTTGGTGGTATGTTGGCGTTGAATGTGCGGGGAATGACATTGAATGTTTCCTCGGCGGTTGGTTTTATTGCCTTGGTCGGTGTCGCTATCCAAAATGGCGTGATCATGATTTCCCATATCAATAACTTACGTACAAGGGAACGAGATTTGAAAGATGCGGTGATAACGGGAACTAAGCACCGTTTCCGTCCGATCTTGATGACGGCTACGGTTGCGGTCTTGGGATTGCTTCCTGCCTCTGTTAGTACAGGTATCGGTTCGGACGTGCAGCGTCCCTTGGCTACGGTAATCGTTTACGGGCTTTTATTTGCTACGGTTATTACGCTTTATGTACTTCCCGCTTTATACTATATGATCGAGAAACATTATGAGGGGAAGGATTTGACGCCGGTATCGGAGGAAAAAGAGCTGCACGCTTAATCCGGAGGTGGAATTAAAAAGATATACTATGTTTAGATTAGAAGATATGAAGAAATATATAATCCTGTCGTTACTCTGCGGATGCTTATCCGCGAATGCCCAGACCATGGTTCCGCTTACGTATCGGCAATATATGGAGCGGGTTGCGGAAGGCAACCTTGAGTATGCGTCGGAGAAATTGAATGTGCCGGCCGCTAAGGCTGAGGTAACGGTGGCAAAGGTGTTTAACGATCCGAACCTTTCCGTGTCTTATTTCAATAATGAGAATAATTCCTTGCAAATGGGAGAAGGTGTTGAAGTAGAACTGAGCAAAACTTTCTCTTTTGGAAAACGGGGTGCGAATATCTCATTGGCACGTAGCGAGAGTGAGTTGACCGAGGCTTTGTTGGCCGATTATTTCCGGAATCTCCGGGCAGACGCTACGATTGCTTATATGGAAGCCTTGAAGCAACATGAGTTGTATAAGGTAAAGGAGAATGCCTATGAGAATATCCGGACATTGGCGGAGAGCGACAGTATCCGTTTCTCATTGGGGCAAATCCGTGAGGTGGATGCTACGCAGAGCCGGGTAGAGGCCGGGGTCTTACGAAACGAGTTGTTGCAAGCCGGAGCGGAATTAAAGAATGCTTTCTCGAACTTAAACTTCTTGACGGGGACTTTCAGTACGGATACTTTATTTCACCCAGAGGCTGAGTTACGTACGGAGCCTCGGGATTTTATCCTTGCCGACTTAATAACGGCGGCAAGCGAGGGGCGTACGGATTTGGTAGCCGCCTTAAAAAACAAGGAAGTGGCCGCTAGAGCCTTGAAAGTAGCTCGCCGGGAGCGGAATACGGATGTGGATTTGTCTATCGCCGTAAGCCGTAACGCCCGGGTTTATAATGAGGAAGCCCCGGCACCTCCTTTTACCGGAGTGACGGCAGGTATCACTGTTCCTTTGAAATTCTCTAATTTCAATAAGGGAACGGTTCGTGCCGCTCGTTATCGGGAGCAACAGGCGGAAGCGCAATATAAGCAGGCTCTTTTGCAAGTACAGACGGAGGTGATGCAGGCATATCGTAATTATCAATCTTTCGCCGAGCAAGTTAATCATTATGAGGATGGGCTTTTAAGGCAAGCTCGTGAGGTGATGGATGGCAAGATTTACAGCTATAATAGGGGGGAAGTCTCTTTGTTGGAAGTCTTGGACGCCCAGCGTACTTACGATGAAGTACAAGCTCAGTATATTGAGACGCTGTTTAATTACAGCTCAGCCTTGGTCGAATTAGAACGTTCGGCGGGTATTTGGGATATTGAGATTTGATTTGCGCTATAATTCAGAAAAGTAACAAGGGATAAATTGTAAGACGCTTACATTTCTATCCCTTGTTATTTTATCTGAATAAATCCATCAGTTTATCCGGTAATTGCCTAGTATCGAATATCTGATATTTCAGTAAATGATTCTTCTGCATGTTTAGACCATTGGATTTATTTTACCATGAAGCCAACTTTTTTTGTAGTTTTTTCTTCAGCGCTTTTTGCGTACAATAATCCCCATTGTTGAAATCTACTTCAGATTCAGCTATCTTACAAGTTAATTCAGCCTCGTCTGGTGCCCAAGGATAAAGGCCCTCCTTTTGCTTGGCAAGGCATAGACGTTTTATATAGGTCTCCACTTTCGATAATCTTTCCTCATCCATGCCTTTTATCAAGTCATAGAGATATTCTTTCCGTAAATTTAATTCCATCGTTGTCATAAGATTTGTTTTTTAGGTTTCTTAAACTAGACAAAGATAGCGTATGTATTTGGATATTATGTATTTTTGCATCTAAAAAATGAGCGCATGATATTCTACTTTACAGGGACAGGAAACTCCCGTTGGGTTGCGGAAGCGTTAGGAACGGCTTTCGATGAGCCGTTGGTTTCCATTGCCGATGCGTTGAATGAGGGTAAGGATGAGAATGTTTATCCATTGAGGGAGAGGGAGAAAGTGTTTTTTGTGTTTCCTGTCCATTCTTGGGGGCCGGCTGTATTGGTGTCCCGTTTTATTTCCCGATTGATCCTATCTGGCTATAAAGGGCAAGAGGTTTATTTCGTCTGTACTTGTGGTGATGATTGTGGATATACGGATCGGATCATGAGGAATACCTTGGCGAGACGGGGAATTACACTAACTGGAGGATTCTCTATACAAATGCCGAATAATTATATCTTAATGCCCGGCTTCGACGTGGATAGTAAGAAGGTAGAGACTGAAAAACTGGAAAAAGCACCGGAACGTGTAGACGAGATCGTAGAGGCGATCCGGCAGAAGAAAAATCCCTCTTTGTATTGTGCGGGAAGTGTCCCTCTTTTGAAGAGCTATATGGTCTATCCGTTATTTACTCACTTTGCGATAGGCAGCAACCGATTTTATGCTACGGATACCTGTATCTCTTGCGGTATCTGTGCGAAGGTTTGTCCGACCGGTACGATTTCCCTGTCGGGTGACGGAAAACCGGAATGGGCTGATACTTGCGTTCAGTGCGTTGCCTGTATTCATCGTTGTCCGGTGCGTGCGATAGAATATGGGATGATCTCGTTGAAAAAGGGACGTTATCATCACCCAGAGTTTAAGTAATCAATAAATAGAATAGAGAAATGAAGCAATTTTGTATGATGGCGCTTGCCGGCCTTTTGGTGGTTGGTTGCCAAGAAGTTCCAAAAGGATATGTTATCAATGGTGAGGTAGAGAATATGCCCGACGGTAAAATTTACTTGAAGTCATTCCGTAATAAAATGTTCTTTGATGTGGATACGGCAGAGGTAAAAGACGGGAAATTCACCTTTAAGGGTGCGGTAGATCAGCCTTTACTATTCGGTTTGGCAACCGAGAGCATGAACTATCCGGTTCAACTTTTCTTGGAGAATACGGATATGAATGTCAAGATCGGGAATGACGGGGAGACCATCACCGTACGGAACTCGCCGGTGAATGATGTCTTTCAAGAAAATGCGGAGAAGGTATTTGAGGAAGGGTATGATATTGACAGTTTGATTTCGAAATATCCGAATTCTCCGGCGGCGGCGTTCTATCTATATCGTTATTTTACCTACCAATTATCTTTGGATGATTTGAAGGCGACTCGTGCGAAGATTTCCCCGGCATTGGCGAATAGTCCTTATGTGAAGGACTTGGACGGTATTATCAAGCAATTAGAACACGTACAGATCGGACAAGTCGCTCCGGAGTTCTCCTTGCCGGATACTGCAGGAGTTTCTGTGTCTTTGTCGGACTTTAGGGGAAAATATGTGTTATTGGATTTTTGGGCCTCTTGGTGTCCCCCGTGTCGCAAGGAAAACCCTAACGTGGTAAATGCCTTCCAGCAATATAAGGATAAGAACTTTACGATCGTAGGTATATCCTTGGACAAGGATAAGGCTAAATGGCAGAAAGCGATCGCAGACGATCATCTGACTTGGACTCACGTTTCCGACTTGAAATATTGGGATTCTGAGATCCCTGCTCTTTATGGGGTACGGGGTATTCCGGCAAATGTGTTATTGGATCCGAATGGGGTGATCATCGCCAAGAATATCACTGGAGAAGACTTACAGAATACCTTGAAGGAAGTGATTAAATAAGGATACGTTACTGCAAAGCCGTTGCAGTAGTATAAACAAAGGGAGTGTATTGGATTAAGCCTAATACACTCCCTTTTTTATGGATAAGTTATGACTTTTCTTTATTTAAGCGGAATAAGGGTAAAGCCCCAGTTGTATTCCCGGTTTGCGGGTAATGTATAAGCTGGTTCCGGACGTGAACCCCAGCTATCATAACCTGCTACACCTTGTTGTTTCAAGTCGACGCAAACCTCAACGAAGTCGCGAGGCGTGATATCGTTGATATGATGCTGGCGACGTAATACGTTCTTTGCTGCGGCTTCATCATGATTCGCTACTTGCTCTGGTGTGAAATTACTCCATTGACGGGATAGGCCAGTCGCTTCCTCGTCATCGAAATCCTCTATGGAATTACGCAAAGCGTTAAATCCAATCGTATTATCCGCTTGGATCAACAAGCCTTTCTTGCCGGTACTAAGTGATACCCAACGAGTGTCGGTATGATGACCGTTTTCCTGCGGGCGTACATATGGGAAATATAATTCCTCGGCTGTAGATTTATATAAGCCGACCATACTACCGGCGTTTCTATCCAAGTAGTTCTCAGCAGGTCCTCGTCCGAAATATTCCACTTGATTCATGCTTGCCGGTAAGCGGAAGCGAACACCGATACGGGGAACATTCAATTTGGAAGCCTCTTTACGGGCGGCGTCACGTCCCGGAGTGAAAGTTGCCGTGCGAGTAGATTCCGATACCTCGGTTTGGGCGGCATCCATATCCGTGGATGTGAAACGGGCGGCCACATTTACAGCTCCGCTTGGATAGATCGTATAATTAACAATGTATAGATTTCCTGCCGGCAATAAATAGTTCACGTTAACCACGGCGTTATTGCCATCCATAGTGACGGTAGCGTCTGTTACGTTGAAGTTCTTGCTGCTTTCCTTCCATACTTGTAAGCGTTTTGGCATACCATTTCCGTAATCGTTATCGGTCGGCGCACGCCAGAAGTTCGGTTGGATACCAAAACCCTCGCTGAAATATTCCGTACCATCCACTTTATAAGAAGTAACGATTCCTGTCTTCTTGTTAAACATGAAGTTTACCTTTGAGGAGGATGCCGATAAGTTATCTCCATTTGTCGAAACCGTTAATTTAGGGCCGCTGATCTTAAACGCCTTCTTGGGGCTTTCGATCGGTAAGCGGAATTGATCGCAAGCGATTTCGTGTCCGATAGGGATTAACGGCTCTTTTTCTACGGTCGTTACGTTGAAGTTTACGAAATATTCCGTACCGGCTTGTGGCTTTAAGTTGCCTACGGGAACCGTAAATTCCTTAGAAGCTTGGGGTTCTATGTCCAAAGAGACTTTACCGGAGCGTACAACTTTATTATTGGCTGTTACGCTATAGTGGACCATATATTTCTTTAGGTTCGTGAAATAAAAACGGTTCGTGACGCGGAATAAACCGTTCGCTAAATCGATCGCCTCAAACCCGATATTTTGATGGGCGTATTTAACCTCTGCCATAGCGGGATGCGGGGTACGATCCGGGTTTACTATACCGTTGCAAAGGAAGTTTCCGTCACTAGGGGCGTTTACTCCATAGTCACCACCATAGGTATAATATTCACGTCCATTCTTATCTTTTTCCAAGATACCTTGGTCCACCCAGTCCCAGATGAATCCGCCTTGCAGGTTCGGGTATTTATAGATAGCTTTCCATTGATCCCATAAGTTACCGGAAGAGTTTCCCATCGCATGTGAATACTCCGAAGGAGCTACCGGACGATCACTACCCTTACGCCCGATTTCCTCTAGCCATTCAGCGCTCGGGTATTGAGGTACGTACATATCCGTATTCCATTCCCAAAGGGCACGTTCGTAGTTCACCGGACGATTCATGCTATTTATTTCCTTGTCTTTCAGATATAAATAAGTTTGATAGAAGTTGTATCCGTTTCCAGCTTCGTTTCCGAGTGACCAGAAAGTAACGCTCGGATAATTCTTGTTTCGTTCGTACATATTCATCGTACGGTCCATATGCGGGATCAGCCATTCCGGATTATTACCCAAAGTGCCGCCTTTTTTCAGGCTGTAATACATACCGTGAGACTCGATATTCGCCTCATCGTAAACATACAATCCGTATTCGTCGCAGAGTTCATAGAATTTACGGTCTTGCGGATAGTGGCATAGGCGGACAGCGTTGATATTGTTTTGCTTCATCAGCTCGAAATCCTTACGCATGAGTTCCTCGGTTACGTAATGTCCGGTTTCCGGGTTATGCTCATGGATATTGACACCCTTGAACTTAACCGGTTGCCCATTGAACAATAAGACCGTATAAGGTTTTCCGTCTTCCGCTACTTGGTCAATTTGCTTCATCTCGAACCGGCGGAAACCAACGTTGAATGGAACTACCTCGATTACCTTACCCTCTTCTTTTATCGTCATCAATAATTTGTATAGATTCGGATGCTCGGCGCTCCAAGGGGCTACGTTCTTTAAATCATACTCGAAAGATGCTGTTTGAGGACTTGCGGGACTTACCCATATATCATTAGCCTCAGAGGTCACAAGATTACCTTTTGCGTCCAAAAGCTCATATCCGACATTTAAGTTTTTTGTTTCTTGGGTATGATTCTTTAAGTCTACCGCCAGTTTGAAGATTCCGTTCGTATACGTATCGTCCAAGGTTGAGACGACACGGAAATCTTGAATACTGGCCTTGGGTTGAGACCAAAGGAATACGTCACGTTCGATACCGCTCATTCTCCAGAAATCCTGACATTCCAAATAAGAACCGGTGCTCCAACGGAATATCTTTAATGTAAGCACATTCTTTCCGGGTTGCAGGTATTTATTGATCAGGAACTCGGCGGGATTTTTGGAATCCTCGCTATAACCCACTTCTTTCCCGTTTAAATATACGTAAAGGCCGGATTTAGCTCCGCCGATGTGTAAATAAATATCCCGGTTATCCCAACTTGCGGGTATCTCGATGTCTCTGCGGTATACGCCAACCGGATTCGCTTCCGGTAATAAAGGGGGTTGGGGATTTTTGGGTTTAAACTCGTAACCATGATTCGTATAAATGGCTACGCCATGTCCTTGTACTTCCCAGTTTCCGGGAACGGTTATATCATCCCATGAAGAGGTATTAACGGAAGGATCTGTGATATTTTGAGGAAGATCTTTGTAAGAGTCGACAAAGAAAAATTTCCAAGTACCGTTTAATAGGGAATAGTACGGGCTTTTCTCAAATCGAGAGGTGAGGGCGGTTTCCCGGTCCGCATAACTCATGAAGGAGCTTCTGGGTTTTTCCTTGTTTACGGCTACGACTTGAATGTCTTGCCAATAAGGTTTTACGGGTTGGGGTGAAGAACCGTCCGCATAAGCCATTCCGGAAATAAGGCAACCTAATGCTCCGGAAAGCATCATTTTTTTGATAGAGTTCATATTCATCGTATTTTATTTAGATTAGCACTGGGGAATTGAAAATTGAGAATTGAGAATTGAAAATTAGAAGTGACTCTACGTAATTCTCAATTCTCAATTTTCAATTATTTAGCTGCATAGTAAGAATATCCGTTAGCTACTTGCTGGAATGCTAAAACCCCAGATTGGCTTAACTCGACATTCATTTCTTTTCCGTCCGGTAGGTACATGACAACTTCGTCATTGCCATTGAATTTTAACAATTTTGTGCTTTCACCGTCAGCCTCTACATTCCAGCTTTGATCTGCTTCGTTGAAAACTAAGTCAAGCGCTTTCTCGTCGCCTTCCTTTTGGATATGGTATCCGTCAACTTTTGTTTCTACGGTATAAACACCGTCTTTACCATCGATTGTTTTAACGTTACCTACATCTGCTACAGGATTACTTCCGCTCCAAAATTCGATAGAGTTGATCACAAGGACATCAGCCAAAGCGGAAATCTCGTAAACCGGGACAATCCAGAAAGCAATGAACACTAGCTCATTAACAAACTTACTGTCGATGCTTCTATTCCACGTTAAAAGTTTGTTTGTTAAACCAAAAGATCCTATACAGGACGAAAATAGGATACTACTTGCCACCGTAGTCGCTAGTAATAAAGTTAAGCTTTTCTTTTTCATAATTTAATAATTAGTTATTACAAGGGACGAAGATAACAACTTTTTCATGATAAATAGTGGTTATAAAGGAATAAATGGAATAAGTGCCTTAATATTAATCAAGCTTCTATTAAGTACGTAGTTCTGGCGGAACTCCGTTTATTACTAATATACACTAACTTCATGTTTGAATTTCAAACCATATACCTCTTTGATGCCCATAGCTCCATACTAAAAAAGATTATGGTTGGAAAGATTGTTTGTTAAATATTTTAATAACTAGGTGGTGTTGTTTTAGATTCGTATGCGAAAAATTAGTCTTTTTTGTTTTATAATTAAAAATAGTGCTATATTTGCTGCGTCTAATGATTATAAGTTCCGCCAGAACGATGAAGAAGTGCTTTCATGGTAGTTAACCGAGGATTTATAATTATACATTAATGATTTAGAAGAGTGAATATTATAAGAAACGAGATCTAAAATAGTATGCCTTAAGTCTTATAATAGTAACAGCTATTTAATAAACAAAAAACGATTCTTATGTTGAAAATTGTAAGACCTGTCAGTTTTGTTCTATTGTCTGCAGCGTTTTGTTCCGGGGGTGTGGTTCATGCTTCTGATCGTGCGGCGATAACTCCGAGGGTAGGTATTTCCCAGCAAGAAGGTAGTTTGAAGGGAACGGTTAGTGACAGTTTTGGCCCTGTGGCCGGAGCGTCAATAGTTGTAAAAGGTACTACGAATGGTACTGTAACCGACATGAATGGTAATTTCGTGTTGGATGTGAAGAAAGGGGATGTGATCCAAGTATCCTTTATCGGTTATCTAACTCAAGAATTCAAATATAATGGAGAGCCTTCCATCAATGTGTCCTTGCAGGAAGATACCCAGAAATTAGATGAGGTGATCGTTGTCGGTTATGGTACGCAACAGAAGGCGAACTTGTCGGGAGCGGTAGCCCAATTGGATAGCAAGGAGTTGACAAGCCGTCCTATCTCTAACGTGTCTTCCGGTCTTCAAGGTATGATGCCGGGTGTAACCGTTACCTCGGGTCAAGGCCGTCCGGGACAGGATGGTAGTACGATCCGTATCCGTGGTGTCGGTACTTTGAACTCTGCCAGCCCATATATCTTGATCGATGGTATCGAGAGTGGCTCCATGAATGATATCGATCCGAATGATATTGAGAGTATTTCTGTATTGAAAGACGCTTCTTCCGCCGCTATTTACGGTTCGAAGGCTTCTAATGGTGTTATCTTGATCACGACAAAACGTGGTAAGACGGGTGCTCCTCGTATTTCTTATAACGGATATGTGGGTGCCTCGAAAGCTACTTCCATGATTGATCGTGTCAGCTCAGCCGATTACGCACGTTTGTGGAATCGTTTCGAGCCGGGACGTTATAGTGACGAGGACATCCGGATGTTTGAGGATGGCTCTGATCCTTACGGACATCCTAATACGGACTGGAATGATGAGGCTTATCGGACAGGTTTGTTGCATAAGCACAATGTTAGTATTACAGGAGGTGCGGAGAACGTGAAGTATATGGCTTCGGCCGGATATTTAGGGCAGACGGGTATCCTTCCTAACTCAGATCGTAAACAGTTTAACGGACGTACGAATCTGGATATGCAGTTGACGAAGAAACTGGCTGTTCGGATGAACATGTCTTTTATCAAGAATGACTTCTCGGATCCGAATGCTAGCTATTATGGTGGTTCTTCCGACCAGATTATCCGTCAATTGAATATTATTAGCCCGATGATCCCTGTCAAGGATAAGGATGGCAAATACGGACAAACTAACGATGGTAACCCTATCGCATGGTTGGATTCCGGGCAGACGGTGGATAATTGTAACCAGAATTTTACGGGGGCACTTTCTGTTGATTATGATATTATTGATGGGCTGAAGGCTACTGTGACGGGTGCCTACGTGAACGAGGACCAACGTCATACGGAGCGAGTCCTGAGCATACCGGATGATCCGGCATCTGCGTCTCGTACCACTTCCTTGGTTGAACGTTTCGTGAATTGGAAACGTTATAATTTCGATGCTTTGCTGAATTACAGCAAGAACTTTGGTCAGCATGGCTTGAAAGTGATGGTAGGTTATCATGCGGAGAAGTATGAGGTTAGCAAGAATCAGATGCAGAGGAATAATTTCCCGAGTAATAGCCTGAATGATATGGATGCCGGTGGGGCTTCTACACAAACAAATGATGGTTTGAGCCGAGAGCTTGCCATGCTTTCCTATTTTGGGCGTATTAATTATGATTTTGCGGGAAAATATTTATTAGAGGCAAACTTCCGTGCGGATGCTTCCTCTCGTTTTGCTCCGGGACATCGTTGGGGATATTTCCCTTCTTTCTCCGGTGCTTGGCGTATCAGCGAGGAGGAGTTTATGGAAAGTACGCATGATTGGTTGAGCAGTTTGAAGATTCGTGCTTCTTGGGGTATGTTAGGTAATCAAGACGCCTTGAATAAATCGAACCCTTGGGAGAACCAATATTATCCTTGGATGCAGACTTATAATTTGGATGGTAATTATCCTATAGGAGGCAACTTGACGACGGGATATTATCAGAAAGCCTATCGTATCGAGGATTTGTCATGGGAGAAATCTACGACTTGGGGTATTGGCTTGGATGCGGTTATTAATCATGTGACTTTCACGTTTGATTACTATGATCGCAAGACTACGGATATCATCATGGAGGTACCGGTCCCGACAGAGTTTGGCTTGGATCCTTATTTCGACAACGTGGGTTCTATGCGTAACCGAGGTGTCGAGGTACAGCTAGGTTATAACAATAAGTGGAATGACTGGTCATTGAATGTGATGGGAAATATGGCCTATAATAAGAACAAGATCGAGGATTTAGGAGGTGTAGACCGTATGACAAATCCTGATGACGGTGATTTGTGGCGTTTTGTTGGAAAGCCAATCGATTCTTACTATGTATATAAGGCTGATGGCTTTTTCCAATCTGACGCAGAGGCACAGCAATGGATGGATACCTATAAAGGAAAAGACGGCTACCCGTTCGGACAGGATTTCCAAGCCGGTGATTTACGTTATGTAGATACGAATGGAGATGGAAAGCTGGATGCGGATGACCGTGTATTGTCTAAGACTATCAATCCAGTTGTTACATTTGGTTTGAACTTGAATGTAGGCTATAAAGCATTTGACTTGACTTTGAACTTCACCGGTGCGGCTAATGTAGGCCGTGCGTTTACGAAAGAAGCGTTTGGTGAGTTCTCGGGTAGTGCCGGACATCCTTCTACTGCATGGCTGGATAGCTGGACACCGGAAAATACCAATGCAAGTATGCCGCGTGTAGCGGAGTCTAGAAAATCTCCGAGTGAGGCTTCTAACGTGATGTCTGATTTCTGGGTAATTAATACCAGTTACCTGCGTCTGAAGACATTGCAATTAGGATATACGCTTCCAAAGAGTGTGCTGAACGCTATCGGTTTGTCGAATGTACGTGTTTATTATTCTGCGGAGAATTTGTTTACGATAGATTCTATGCCATTGAACGTAGACCCGGAGACTATTAGTTCCCGTTTGTCTAGCTACCCATTAGTGATGACAAATTCTTTTGGCGTAAATGTGACATTCTAATTAGTTAAGACCATTTAAATAGAAGATTTTATGAAACGATTATCAATATATATGTTGGCGGCTGGTATGGCTGCGTTATCTACTTCGTGTTCGGATTTTCTGGATACGGTGCCTAAGGATCAGTTGGCTCCCTCTACCACATGGCAGACAGAGGCGGATGCGAAGGGCTTCATAGTAGGCTGTTATAAGGATTTGCTAGATGGAAATACGTTGCTTTATCTGGATTGTGGCTCAGATATAGGCTATAATAATTTCCCTTGGGAAGGATTCCGCCCGTGGGGGGATGGGTCATTGTCTAGTTCTAATCCTGGGCAGATCCTTTATGATTACAAGTCGATTCGTAAGGCGAATACATTCTTGGAGAATGTAGACAAGGTGACGTTTTCTAGTGACGCTGTAAAAGCTAATTATGTGGCTCAAGCTAAAGCGATCCGTGCTTATAAGTATTTCTTGATGAATTGGTGGTATGGTGGTGTGCCTATTATTAGTTCTTATTCAAGTGCAGACGAGGCTAAAGTGGAACGCAATACGGAACAAGAGGTACGCGATTATATAGCTAAGGATTTAGACGAGGCCTTAGCTGGGATCGCGGAGGCTCCGGAGGCTCGTGGCTATATCGCTAAAGGTGCTGTTTTAGCTATCAAGATGCGTGAGGCTTTGTATTATGGTGATTGGCAAAAGGCAAAAGACGCAGCTAAGGCAATCATTGATTTGAAGCAGTATGAGTTGGATCCGGATTATACGAATCTTTTTAAGGTATCGGGAGTGGATTCTAAAGAGATAATCCTAGCGGATCAGAATATTGAGACGTTGGACGGATTGGGAACCATCGGGCAAATGTACAATAATGTAGACCAAGGTTGGTCTTCTATCGTCCCGACCCAGAATTTGGTGGATATGTATGAAATGTCTGATGGATTGACGAAAGAAGAGTCGAAGACTTATGACGCAAAGCATCCGTTTGCGAATCGCGACCCTCGTATGGCCATGACCATTTTATATCCGGGACGTGACTGGAGAGGTGATATCTTGAATACTTTAGATGAGAAACTTCAAGATGGTACTGTCAACAAGAACTTCCCGACTTATACAGATAATGCTTCCAAGAGTGCTTTGACTTGGGCGAAATACTTGGATCCGATGGATCAATATGGAGATGTTTGGAGTTCGGGAGCTTGTCCGATCGTATTCCGTTATGCGGAGGTTCTATTGACGTATGCGGAGGCTGCGAATGAGCTGAGCGGTCCTTCTGATGAGATCTATGGTTATTTGAACCAGATCCGCCAGCGTGTAGGAATGGGGGAAGTGGATAAGGCTAAATATGGGACGAAGGATAAACTTCGTGAATTGATCCGTCGTGAGCGTACGGTAGAGTTGGCCGGCGAAGGCTTGCGCCGTGCGGACATCGTCCGTTGGCAGGAAGATGGAAAGATGCTTGCCGAGAAAGTCATGAATGGTGATTTGTTACGTGTTACAGGAACGATTAATTATGGGGAGTCTGAGCCTACTAAACGTGCGGAAATCACGGGTACGGCTGTTATTGAGACTCGCCAGTTCTCTTCTCGTAACCGTTACTTGCCGATTCCTCAAACAAGCATGGATAAGAATCCGAACTTGAAACAGAATCCGGGTTATTAATTTCCTATAAAGATGTTAGATAAAAAGGGGGGGAGGCCGAGAGGTTCTCCCCTTTTTTAGTTACATTTGGCGAATATTGAGATTGTATGTCTCATGTGCTTAAGTATATAAATTGATTCCGTTATGAAAAAGAAACTGATAGTTTTTGCCTGCTTTCTTCTCGTATCCTTGTCTTGTTTGCCGCAGTTGCCTGTACGGTTGAACGAGCGTTCGGTGGTGTTAAATACGTCTACCGGGGCATTAAAAGGGAAGATGGTAACTCCCAATCAGGAGTCCGGTTATCCTGTGGTATTGATTATACCCGGTTCCGGCCCTACGGATATGGACGGGAACTCCGCCGCCTTGCCGGGTAAGAATAACTCCCTTAAATACTTGGCGGAAGGGCTAGCGGGAAAAGGTATCGCTTCCTTGCGGTATGACAAACGGGGTATCGCCTCCAGCGCCTCAGCGGGAAAGGATGAGTATTCCATGCGTTTCGAAGACGGGATCAAGGACGCACGAGGCTGGATCGATTATTTGAGCCGGGATAAACGTATTTCCGGAATCTATGTGTTGGGGCATAGCGAGGGAGCGTTGGTCGGTATGGCGGCTTCGGTGGATAACCCGAAAGTGAAAGGATACATTTCGGTGGCGGGTGCGGGGCGTCCGGCCTATGAGATCGTGGAGGAGCAAATGGAGGGTCAGCCGGAAGTGATCCGGGACATGGTAAAGTCGATAAATGCGTCCTTGAAGGAAGGGAAGCTCGTACCGGACGTGCCGATCGGCTTACAATCCTTGTTCCGTTCGTCGGTACAGCCTTATATGATCTCATGGTATACGTATAATCCGCAGGAAATCATCAAGAAACTAAAAGCCCCGGTGTTGATCTTGCAAGGGGATAAGGATATGCAAGTATCCGTAAAAGACGCCGAGCTGTTGAAGCAAGCCCAGCCTTCGGCGGATTATCATTTGATTGGAAATATGAACCATCTGATGAAGACCTGCGATACGATGGACCAGCAAAAACAGATGGCTACCTATATCGATCCGGCCCTTCCGTTGCATAAGGATGTGCTGATATTAATTGAAAAGTTTGTGAGTAAACCTTGAACTGTTGTATCTTTGCGGTCATAAATTAAAGAGACAGTATGATTTCGGTTGAAGGACTAACAGTTGAGTTTGGCGGTTTTACGCTTTTTGATGACATTTCATTTGTAGTAAACAAGAAGGATCGTATAGCCTTGGTAGGTAAGAACGGTGCGGGTAAATCGACGATGTTGAAGATATTCGCCGGTTTGCAATCACCCACTTCCGGAACTGTTAGCGTACCGAAAGATGTTACTATCGGGTATTTGCCCCAGCACATGCAATTAGTTGATACCCGTACGGTGCGGGAGGAGGCGGAATGCGCTTTCGAGCATATCCATGAGATGGAGGAGGAGATCAACCGCTTGAATACCCAATTGGCGGAGCGTACGGATTATGACTCCGAGAGCTATCAAAAGCTGATCGATCGTGTCACGTACCTATCCGAGCATTTCCAGATGATGGGAGGAAACAACTACCATGCGGAGTTGGAGCGTACATTGGTCGGATTAGGCTTTAGCCGTAGCGATTTCGACCGCCCGACGTCTGAGTTCAGCGGAGGCTGGCGTATGCGTATCGAGCTGGCAAAGCTCTTACTCCGGCAACCGGACGTGTTGTTGCTGGACGAGCCGACGAATCATCTGGATATAGAATCCATCCAATGGCTGGAGAACTTTATCGCTACCCGTGCCAACGCCGTGATCTTAGTCTCGCACGACCGTGCCTTTATTGATAATACGACTTTCCGCACCTTGGAGATCGAATTAGGCAAGGTCTACGATTATAAAGTGAAATATTCGGAGTACGTCGTACTTCGCCAAGAACGCCGTGAGCAGCAGCAGCGCGCTTATGAGAACCAACAAAAGAAATTGGCCGATACCGAGGCGTTTATCGAGCGTTTTCGTTATAAAGCCACGAAGTCCGTACAGGTACAATCCCGCATCAAGCAATTGGAGAAGGTGGAACGTATCGAGGTAGACGATGTGGATACAGCCATGCTGCGGCTGAAATTCCCGCCCGCTCCCCGTTCCGGCTCCTATCCGGTGATTTGTGAGGAGGTGGCGAAGCGTTATGGCGATCATCTGATCTTCGACCATGTGACGCTTACGATCAACCGGGGCGATAAAGTAGCTTTCGTCGGAAAGAACGGCGAGGGTAAATCTACCTTGGTGAAATGTATCATGGGAGAGATTGCCGATTTCACCGGAAAGCTCCAATTAGGTCATAACGTGAAGATCGGTTACTTCGCCCAGAACCAAGCGCAACTATTGAACGAGAATCTTACCGTTTTTGATACGATCGATTACGTAGCGCAAGGAGATATCCGCTTGAAGATACGGGATATCCTAGGCGCTTTCATGTTTGGTGGCGAGGCTTCCGATAAGAAGGTGAAAGTCCTGTCGGGTGGCGAGCGTACCCGTTTGGCGATGATCCGCTTGTTATTGGAACCAGTCAACCTGCTGATTCTCGATGAACCAACGAACCACTTGGATATGCGTTCGAAAGACGTGCTGAAAGATGCCTTGAAAGAATTCGACGGCACGGTGATCGTGGTTTCTCACGACCGTGAGTTCTTGGATGGCCTAGTCGATAAGGTCTATGAGTTCGGTAACCAGAAAGTCGTCGAGCACTTAGGCGGCATCTATAATTTCTTGGAGCATAAGAAAATGGATAGCTTGCGTGAATTGGAACGTTCTACCGGGACGAGCACTTCCACATCCGGTACCGGTGAGGCTCAGGTATCTCAAAACAAGCTCTCCTATGAGGCAAGGAAGGAACTGAGTAAAGCGATTAAGAAAGCGGAGAAAGCAGTTGCCGAGGCCGAGGCCCGTATCTCGGAGCTTGAGAATGGCATTGCCGTTATCGAGGCGAAGCTGGCTACGCCGGAAGGTGCCTCCGACGCTTCTCTCTACGGTGAATATTCTGCCCTAAAAAAAGAACTTTCCGATGCGATGGATCTATGGACCGAACGGACAATGGAGTTGGAAGAGCTGAATACGCAGGATTCATGAAAAGGCTGCTAGTCAGTGAAAGGCTGCTTATCTGATCTTTTTGATCCAAATACTCCTGTTTTCGTGACAAGCGCTTGCCGTTGATGACGCAAAATAGCGGAAGGGAGAGTACGAGAGCTGGCTTTTAAAGGGGAGAATATCCCTTTTCTCATGCGTGATAGGCTGCGTTGGGCTACGCCAGTACTGCCATCGGCCGATGCGTATGCCGCCGTTGGGCATCGTGACTACTCAAGAATAGGGTTATGACTACTCGTGAATAGGCATTCTTACCCTGCTAGAACCCTATTGTAACCCTATAAATGATACCAATCTTTCCCTTTGATATGAATTAGGATGAATTGATTTCGCTAGAATAAAAGGCTATTTTCGGGTATAGAGTTGGCTATTAGTTGTTTGCTGAAATTTTCTTTCGGATTTGGAGGCGAGCAGTACTTAGGCCCGGAATATTCGGTTCTCCGGAGGTTCGGATTACAAAGTGTCATTTTGATTATTCCTTGAAAATAACCTTTAATAGCTTACTCGTTTTAAAAAGAAAGTCCTTAACTTTGCTATCCAAAGAAACGCGAAAGCTTAAAACTCATATCATGTTAACTCAGATCATTAATGGAAAGATTCTTACCCCGCAAGGCTGGCTGAAAGACGGGTCGGTATTGATCAGCGACAGTAAGATTTTAGAAGTAACAAACTGCGACTTAGCGGTAGTAGGGGCAACCTTGATAGACGCCAAAGGTATGTATATCGTCCCCGGGGGGGTGGAAATTCACGTGCATGGAGGTGGAGGCCGTGATTTTATGGAAGGCACCGAGGACGCTTTCCGTGCGGCAGTAGCCACGCACATGAAACACGGTACGACGAGTATCTTCCCCACCTTATCCTCTTCTACCATCCCGATGATCCGTGCCGCCGCCGAGACCACCGAGAAACTGATGGCCGAGAAAGATAGCCCGGTTCTGGGGCTTCACTTAGAAGGACATTATTTCAATATGAAAATGGCTGGTGGACAAATCCCTGAGAATATCAAGAATCCCGATCCCGAGGAATATATCCCTCTGTTGGAGGAAACGCATTGCATCAAGCGCTGGGACGCCGCTCCGGAACTTCCGGGAGCGATGCAGTTCGGTAAATATATCACCTCGAAAGGCGTACTCGCCTCGGTAGGGCATACCCAAGCCGAGTTTGAGGATATCTTGACCGCTTATGAGGTAGGTTATACCCACGCCACCCATTTCTATAACGCCATGCCGGGCTTCCATAAACGCCGCGAGTATAAGTATGAGGGAACGGTGGAAAGCATCTATCTGCTCGATGATATGACCGTCGAGGTCGTTGCGGATGGTATCCATGTGCCGCCTACGATCCTTCGTCTGGTCTATAAGATAAAAGGTGTGGAACGCACTTGTCTGATCACGGATGCCTTGGCTTGCGCCGCCAGTGATAGCCAAGTCGCTTTCGATCCCCGTGTCATCATCGAGGATGGCGTGTGTAAGTTGGCCGACCGCTCGGCCTTGGCGGGTAGTGTCGCCACGATGGACCGCTTGATCCGTACGATGGTGCAAAAGGCCGAGATTCCCTTGGAGGATGCCGTGCGTATGGCCTCGGAGACTCCCGCCCGTATCATGGGCGTATCCGATCGCAAGGGAACCTTGCAGCGGGGCAAAGACGCCGATATCGTCTTGTTGGACCGTGACTTGAATGTCCGTGCGGTCTGGGCGATGGGTAAGTTGGTTGAAGGTACGAATAAACTATTCTAAACAAGAACGATTATGTTGACACAAATTATAAATGGCCATATCCTTACTCCGCAAGGTTGGATGAAGGATGGTTCCGTATTGATTAGCGATGGGAAGATCTTAGAGGTAACAAATAGCGACTTGGCTGTGATTGGCGCCAAGGTGGTGGATGCGAAAGGCATGTCTATCGTCCCGGGCTTTGTCGCCATGAATATCCATGGCGGTGGGGGCTTCGACTTCTCCGAATGTACGGAAGAGGCTTTCCATGGTGCGGTAGCTGCTCATCAGAAACATGGGGCCACGACGATATTCCCTACCGTGTTGGCTCCAGAAATCGGGGTGATCGATAAGGCGGTAACTGTATGCGAGGAGATGATGAGGAAAAAAGACGGTCCTATCTTAGGATTGCACATTGAGGGACCGTATTTGAATCCGAAGATGGCGGCGAGTTTATTTATCGATAAGGAGAATCCCGCCGACCCGAAAGAGTATAAAGAGATATTGGAACGTACGGATTGCATCAAGCGTTGGGATTCCAGCCCGGAGATACCGGGTGCGCTTGAGTTCGCCCAATACTTGAAGTCGAGGGGAATCCTATCCGCTATCTCGCATACGGAAGCGGAGTTTGATGATATTAAGACCGCTTACAATGCCGGTTTCACGCATGCGGCTCATTTCTATAACGCTATGCCCGGTTTCCATAAGCGTCGTGAATATAAGTACGAGGGAACGGTGGAAAGTGTTTTCTTGATGGACGATATGACGGTAGAGGTGATCGCTGACGGGCGTCATTTACCCTCTACGATTCTCCGATTGGTCTATAAGCTGAAAGGAGTGGAACGTACTTGCTTGGTTACGGATGCTCTTTCTTGCGCAGCCAACGAGGGTAAGCCGTTATCCGATCCCCGCATTATCATTGAGGATGGCGTATGCAAGTTGGCGGATCATTCCTCATTGGTGGGAAGTATCGCCACGATGGACGTACTGGTACGTACGATGGTGCAGAAGGCCGATATTCCTTTGGCCGACGCTGTCCGTATGGCTTCCGAGACTCCGGCCCGCCTGATGGGGGTAAGCGATCGCACCGGAACCTTGCAAAGAGGGAAGGACGCGGATATCGTGATCTTGGATCGTAAGTTGAATGTGCGTGCGGTATGGAGCATGGGAAACTTAGTTCCGGAGACAAATACATTGGTCTAAGCTCGTTAATAATATAAGGAAGGGACTGTCTTGGCTGGCCGGGACGGTTCTTTTTTATTTTTAGGCGATATAGATCAAACCTTTCGGCTAATAAATTTGTTCTATCAACGTATGGCGAAATCAGTACTTATTTCATATATTTGTGATTCAAGTAAGATTGTAATACTAAATCAATAATTAAACATGAAAACGAACCTTAGTTCTCAAATTACTCTGACGCGTATACCGTTGCGGTATTATCGCCCGGAAAATGCTTTCGAGCATTCAGTTTTAACTCGTTTGGAAAAGATTCCGACAAACATTTACGAATCGGCCGAGGAAGGTTCTTTCGCTATCGCTAAAGAGATAGCAACACAAATCCGTAAAAAACAAGATATTGGTAAGCCCTTCGTGATCGCTTTACCCGGCGGACGTTCTCCGCTAAGCGTTTACAAGGAGTTGATCCGTATGCATAAAGAGGAGAAATTAAGTTTCCGCAACGTGATTGCTTTCGTGGAATATGAGTTCTATCCATTGGCTAATCCCAGCGCCGGAAATCTGGCTCGCCTAAAAGAGGAGTTATTCGATCAGGTCGATATCGATCCTGCGAATATCTATTGCCCGGACGGAAGCATGCCGAAAGACGCTATCCTAGATTTCTGTCGCCAGTATGAGGAGACGATCCAATCCGTGGGAGGTATCGATTGCATGTTGCTAGGTATCGGTAACTCCAGCAATATCATGTTCAACGTGGGTGGAACGACGATCAGCTCGCGTACCCGTATGGTCTTGTTGGAAGGCGCTTCCCGCAAGGAGGCTGCCCGTACGTTCCCTTCGCAGGAGAATGTCCCGGCAGGTATCATCACGATGGGTATCTCTACGATGATGAACGCCCGCAGCGTGATCTTGATGGCTTGGGGCGAGGATAAGGCTAGCATTGTCGCTAAGACCGTTGAAGGCAAGGTTAGCGATGCCGTTCCTTCCAGCTATTTGCAGAATCATCCGAACGCCAAGGTCGTGATCGATCTTTCAGCCGCTTACGACTTGACTCGTATCAGCCATCCTTGGTTGGTGACTAGCTGCGAGTGGGATAATAAGTTGATCCGCCGTGCGATCGTTTGGTTGTGTCAGTTGACGGACAAACCGATCTTGAAATTGACAAACAAGGATTATAGCGAGCACGGATTGGGTGAGTTGTTAGCCCTGTATGGTTCGGCGTATAATGTAAATATCAAGATATTCAATGATATCCAGCATACGATTACCGGATGGCCGGGTGGTAAACCGAACGCCGACGATTCCAATCGTCCGGAGCGTGCTAACCCGTATCCGAAGAAAGTGATCGTATTCAGTCCGCACCCGGATGATGACGTGATCTCCATGGGCGGTACCTTGCGCCGTTTGTGCGACCAACATCATGATGTGCATGTGGCTTACGAGACTTCCGGTAATATTGCCGTAGGCGACGAGGAGGTAATCCGTTATTGCGAGTATTTGCGTGATGTATGTGAGAAATACTCTCCCGACTCGGCCGTGAAGGATAAAGCGAACGAGATCATCAACTACCTGCGTTACGAGAAGGTGGAGAACGGCGAGCCGGAGCGGAAGGATGTCCTCTTTATGAAAGGAACGATCCGTCGGGAGGAGGCCCGTCACGGTTGCCGCTACTCGGGCGTGAAGGACGATCATGTTCATTTCTTGGATCTTCCGTTCTACGAGACCGGATTAGTGAAAAAGAATGATTTGAGTGAGGTCGACAAGGATATCGTAAAGGCCCTGTTGCTCGAGATCAAGCCGGATCAAATGTTTGTCGCCGGTGACTTGGCTGACCCGCACGGAACCCACAAGGTTTGTCTGGATGCCGTACTGGCCGCTATCGACGAGGTGAAAGACGAGGAATGGATGAAGAACTGCCGTGTATGGATGTATCGCGGCGCATGGGCAGAATGGGAAATGGACCATATCGAGATGGCCGTACCTATCAGTCCGGAGGAGTTGCGCTTCAAACGTAACGCTATTTTGAAGCATCAATCGCAGGCCGAGAGCGCTCCGTATCTGGGTGACGACGAGCGTTTGTTCTGGCAGCGTGCCGAAGATCGCAACCGTGCTACCGCGGAGTTGTATCGCCAATTAGGTTTGGCTTCTTATGAGGCGATCGAGGCGTTTGTACAATATATCCCGTTGAGATAATATCTAGCGATAGAATAATCTGAAAGCCCTATCTGATTAAGTTCGGATAGGGCTTTTTGTTTTTGTGTTATTTTTTTCGTGTGGGCGTAAGTAGATCTGTTTCTATGATCGTATATAGATAAAGGAGAAGCCTTGAATTGTCTAATATAATACAAGAAATGTCCACATTGAGCATGAAAGACTATATTATTAAGAACCATGAGTTAGATAAATTTAAGTTATTATATCTGGAGAATGCCCCCAGACTGATCTTTTATGCCTCGAAATATGTGGATAGCGATACGGCGGAAGATTTAGTGCATGATATATTCATCAAGATCTGGCAAAAGAAAGAGATTTATTCCGTGGAAGAAGGCTTGAAGACATACCTATTCCGTTCCGTTCAAAATGCTTGCCTCGATTACCTAAAGCATAAATCAATAGAAATGACTTATGCGGATGAGGTTGCTCGTAGACTAAAGATAGAGGAGATAGGTTATTATAATCAGTCGGATGCGGCGGAGCTGGAGAAAGAGCGTCTGGACTCCGTTTACCGGGAAATAGCCAAGTTACCGGACAGATGCCGAGAGGTTTTTACGTTGGCTTATGTGGACGGGAAGAAATCAGTGGAGATCGCGGGAATGCTAAATATCTCTCAACGTACGGTAGAGGCGCAACTCTATAAAGGATTGAAGATCATACGGAATGTGTTGGCACTTCTGGCACTGGTTTTATTTTTTAGATGAAAATACGGTAGAATACGTAAGTAAAAAGAGGAAACCGGTCGTATATATTATAAATGAAACAGAAAATGGAATCTAATAATTCGATAGAAGAACTGATCATACGCTATTTCCAGAACGAGATTCAAGAGGATGAACTTCGGGTGTTGGATGCTTGGATTCACGAGAGTGACGCTAATAAAGCCCACTTCTTTGAGCTTAAGGGGCTTTTTGACACTCGGAAAGAAGTGGCGTTCTTGAACCATTATTCCGTGGAGCGTAGTTGGGAGCGAATGGCTGGAAAGCTGGATGCGATCTCTGGCGTATCTGTGAAATCCAAGGTCCTTGGCAAACAGTTCTGGCTTTCATTCTTGAGATATGCGGCGATTATCGTAATCGCTATGGGAGTAGGTGTGGGTATGAATCAATGGATAAGCAATCGTTTATATGCCGGCGATATGGAATATAACGAGATCGTAGTGGAAAAAGGCGGACGTGCGAACACGCTATTGCTATCCGACGGCAGTAAGATCATACTCAATGCCTCCACCCGTTTTAAATACCCCACCTCTTTTAATGGAGATGAGCGTGTGGTTCATCTGGAGGGTGAGGCCTATTTCGAGGTTGCGAAGAATCATTCGAAACCTTTCATCGTAAAACTAAAGAACCAACAAATCACGGTACTCGGAACCTCATTCAATATACAGGCTTTCAACGATGATCGCTTTAGCGTCACCACCTTATTAAGTGGTAGTATCCTGTTGGAATCTTTTGACGCTCAAGGACGGAAAATGAGTAGCATGAAGCTAAAGCCGAATCAACAAGCCCGGTCGGATAACCGGACCGGCTCTATTTTCTTGTCAGAGACAGATGCCTCGATCTCGAACGCTTGGGTAGGAGGGAAATATCGTTTCAAGGATGAGACCTTAGTCTCTATCGTAAAACGTCTGGAGAATTACTATGGGGTAAATATCCGCTTGGCGCATGACAGTCTGCGGAACATCCGCTACACGGGAACCTTCTCTTTGGATCAAGGTATACAAGAGGTGTTGGATATTATTAACTCGGAGAAACAATTCACTTTCATGAAAGACGGAAAAGATATTCTGATATCGGCGAGAAGCAAATAACAAAATAATAGATGTATAACCTTAAACATTGGAATTGCCTATGACAAATACTTGATCACAAAAAAAGAATCGGGACTGACACCACTCACCCCCGATCCTTATTCGTTCTTAATTTATGAATCACCTTTCTCGCCAGTCCGCTGAAACCGTGCGATCGAGGTAAGTCCTTAATAAAAAAACATTTACAAATTTATGGAAAAAGTTTGGAATAGTGATGATCTATTACCTAAAAAATTTAAATCAATCATGAAGATCACATTGCTTTTTTTAATACTGGGTATATTGCATGTCTCGGCGGATACCTATGCGCAAAAAGCTCAAGTTACGGTAGAAGTAAAGAACGGGACGTTCTATGATGTCGTCTCGGAGATTGAGAAACAGACCGAGTTCATGTTTTTCTATAAGAGCGAGGATATCGATAATAGTAAGCAGGTGGATATACAGGTGAAGAATCGCCAAGTCACCGACGTGTTGAATGAGTTGTTGAAAAACACGAACTTGACCTACCGCATATCAGGTAAGCACATCACGATCTTGAAGAAAGACGCCGTACAGCAACAAAAGAAAAAGATCTCCGGTACCGTTACGGATCCGGATGGCATACCGGTTATTGGGGCCAATGTTGTGATTAAGGGTACGACGGTCGGTACCGTTACGGATCTGGATGGAAAGTTTAGCTTGGATGCGGCTAATAACGATATCCTGTCATTTTCCTATATCGGCTATGCGGAGCAAGAGATCGAGGTAGGGAATCGTACACTGTTTAACGTGAAGTTGGCCGAGGATTATAAAGCGCTTGAAGAGGTCGTCGTCGTTGGATATGGTACGATGTTGAAACGAAACTTATCAACTTCAGTGGGTTCCGTAGACTCGGAGAAGTTATTGGAGCGCCCGAATGCCACGAACGTATTCCAAGGATTGGCCGGAAAGGTAGCGGGTGTTAATATCGCCTTAAATTCTGGTGCGCCGGGTGGTAGCCCTGCGATAAAAATCCGTGGTATCGGTTCTTTGAATTCTTCCAATACACCGCTATATGTGGTCGATGGTGTGGTTGGCGTGGATCCGGACCAGATTGATCCGAATATAGTTCAGTCTATCGATATCTTGAAAGACGCTACTTCCTCTTCTATTTATGGTGCGAGAGGTGCGAATGGTGTTGTGGTGATAACAACGAAGGAAGGTAAGAAAAATACAACGAATATCTCGTATAATACCGTTTTGTCTGCCGGAACGTTAGCTCGTAAAGTCGATGTCTTAAATGCGGAAGAGGCTTTGGATGTATTCAAGCGTGCTTATGAGGCTCAACCGGGACGTATCGCTCCCCATCTGGATCCGAGCAATATGTTTACGCATAAGAATGACCTGTTCAATCCGGACGGGACTCCGAAATATGATACGGACTGGCAGGATGCCGTAACCCGTACGGCTTTTTCTCATCAGCATTCACTTAGTTTCTCCGGAGGAAGCGATAAGCTGACCGCTGTGGCGAATGTAAGTTATAAAGATAATCAGGGTATTATGTTGGAGACTTATAAACGTCAGTTGAACGCGTTTATCAATGTAGGATGGGATTTGAAAGAATGGTTCCATTTACAGGCCATGTTGAATGTAGGATCTAGTAATGCCCGAAACTCGGAGAATGCGATCTCTCGGTATACATTGGAAGCATTGCCGTTCCTTCCTATCCAATATGAGGATGGTACCTATTCCCGTAAGGGGGATTATCCCGGTGCGGAAGATACGGAGAACCCCGTGAGGATTTTAAAGGAGCGTAAGAATATCGATAAGAATCAGTACACGTTGGCTAATGTGATCGGTACGTTTAAAATTACCTCTTGGCTAAAGTTAACGACTAGCTTCAGCCGTCAAGATGGTTCTTATATCAATTCATCTTATAACCCGAGTACCTTATTCGGCTATGGAGATACTCAAAAGGGTAAAGCGGAGAAAGCACATCGAAATACGATGTCGTGGACAAATGAGGACTACTTGACTTTTGATAAAAGCTGGAATAAGCATAACTTGAATGTCGTAGCGGGAGCTAGTTGGTATTACTCAAAAACAGAGAAAAGCGAGCTAGGGGCCGAGAATTTCTTCGATGATTATTTTGAGTATAATAATATGGGAGTCGGCACCGTACGTTCTAAGGTTGGCTCAGACTATACGGATAATAAGATGAATTCTTACTATGCCCGTATCAACTATAATTTTGACAATCGTTACTTATTGGGCGCTTCTTTCCGTGAGGATGGTTCTTCTCGTTTTGGCTTGAATAACCAATATGGTTTCTTTCCTTCATTCTCGGCCGCTTGGCGTGTATCCAATGAGAATTTCTTCGAGAACGCAAAAAAGGTGATTGATGATATGAAAGTCCGTTTGAGCTACGGTACGGTGGGTAACGCAGAAATCGGTGATTATGCGTCTATGGCACGTTATGAGAATAAACGCCTTCCTTTTGGCAAGGATATGACGACGATCGTTACGTTGAAAAGTATGGCAAATCCGGATTTACGCTGGGAGAAATCCAGACAACTTGACGCGGGTATCGATTTGAGTTTCTTTAATGGGCGTATCGAGTTTATGGCGGATTATTATCATAAGATTACGACTGATTTATTGTATGAGCTACAATTGCCTTCTAACTCAGGATATGAGAAGACTATGACAAATTTGGGTAAGATCCGTAATCAAGGTCTTGAGATGAGCTTGAATACACGCAATATCCAAAGCCGTGATTTCTTATGGACTACCTCTTGGAATTATACGATGAACCGCTCGATGGTACTGGATATAAATGATAATATTATCGGTAAGTGGGGAGGACGCATTGAAGAGGGACATCCTTTAAATGCTCTTTACGGCTATGTTCGCCTAGGTACATGGGGTACTGATGAGGCGGAAGAAGCCGCTAAGTATAATAAGAAACCCGGCGATATCAAGTATTGGGACAAGAATGGTAATGGAATGAAGGATGGCGAAGACCAAGACTATATCGGAAATGGCGCTCCTAAATTCGAGATGAATATGACAAATACATTCTCGTGGAAAGGCTTCACGTTTATGTTTGATTTGCAATGGGTATATGGTAATAAGTTGATTAACTTCACTCGCCAGTTGATGGGTAACCGTGTGACATTCTCCAATGCTTATGCGGACATTCCGGTGAACGCTTGGACGCCGGAAAACCAAAACACGATGGTGCCTAGCTTGCGCCTTCCGGGAGATGGATATGAGAATGACGTAGATTCTTGGAGTTGTGAGCCGGGTTCGTTCTTGCGTTTACGTAATATCGGCTTGAAATATGACTTTAGTTCTCGTATGCTTTCTGCCGCTCACATCAAGAGTTTATCCTTGGGATTCAATGTGGAGAATGCGTTCTTGATTACGAACTATTCTGGTAGTGACCCGGAGGTAACGAGTTATGATGCTGTATTTGAGCAGGGAGTGGATTTTTATACCTATCCCAAACCTCGTACGTACTCATTTACTTTAGGTGTTAATTTCTAATTATTTAATCTTTACTTCGTAAAAAACTAAGATATGAAAAATAAAGCGCATGTATGGATGTGTGGCTTGCTTTCTGCGACAATGGCTTTTACATCCTGTACGAATTTTTTAGAGGAAGACCCGAAAACCTTCTTGAGTCCTTCTGAATATTATACGACAGAGAACCAGATAAAGGCGGCTGTGGATGGCACTTATGACGGGCTTGATGATCTGTTGAGTTCCGACCTCGAGATTGCTACAGTTCACCTTTTTAACTTGGAATATCTTGTAGGTACTAGTTATCGTCCTCGTGCGGCCGGTAATGAGCAGAACCAGTTCTTATTGCTTTCCGGTTTGGAAGAGAGTAACGGCATTATTCGTAACTTCTGGAAGGCTACTTTCTTTCCTTTGGAAAACTGTAATAGCGTGATTCAAAATGTTTCCGCTACGGATATTATTAGCGAGAGCCAGAAAGCGAAGTATCTGGGAGAGGCTTATTTCTTGCGGGCATATTACTATTTCCAAGGGGTACAATTATTCGGGGATATCCCGTTGAAGACGGAACCTACGGTAGACCTGAATACGGTGAAGATCCCAAGGTCTCCTAAGGAAGATATTTATAACCAGATCGTGGAAGACTTGAAAAAGGCGGAGCAGTCCGGGCTGGATTGGAGTGATAAAACAGGCCATGTCTCTATGGGAGCGATCAAGACCCTTTTAGCTAAGGTTTATTTGACAATGGCAGGTTATCCGCTTCAAAAAGGAAATGAGTATTATCAATTGGCTTACGAGAAAGCCAAGGAGGTTATTGATAGTGGAGCCTTTAGCTTGTTCGCTGATTATAAGGATTTGCGTGCGTCAGAGAACGAAAATAGTGGTGAGCATATTTTTATGATCCAGCGTGAGGCGCAAGATGCCGGGGCTCCTTTCCATTTTGGCCTTTTGCCTTATCCGGAACAACCGATTTCCATTACTCCGGCTTATGGGGGTGGTTTGGCTCCTCGTAAAGAGTTTTATGAAAGTTATGATGACCAAGATATTCGTAAACGGAATGAGGTGTTTTTCTATACTTCTAAACCCAAATATGGTGATCCGGAAACAACGATTACTTTGGACGTTCCTTATTTATGCAAATATTGGGATGAGAATGCCGAATCTACAGGAAAGAGTGGGGCGAATATTCCGGTTTACCGTTATGCGGACGTTCTATTAATGTGTGCGGAGGCAAAAGCTACCTTGGATGGTGGATCTACTTCCGACGCTATAGCTGTGGATGCTTATTTCCAAGTTCGTCACCGTGCGTTGCCCAATGAGGCGAGACCGACTTCAATCACGGTTGATCAAGTATTGAAAGAGCGTGCGTGGGAACTCTGTTATGAGTTTACAGGATGGTATGATATGTTGCGTACTCACCGTGCGTTTGATCCGGTATCGAAGCAAATGGTTGATTTATTCGGCTATCAGGCGGTTAATCATACGTATCCGTTTAAAGAATCGGATTTGGTTTTCCCGGTACCTTTGCGTGAGAAAGAACTGAACCCTCTGCTTGGTGAGGATGTCGTTCGCTAAAAGTAAGCGGGCGATTCTCTAGACTAGAGGTGTGTGGAAGGATATTACTATCCGTAGTAATCCGGATTATTATCCATGATAAATACGATTACTATTGATAGTAATATTTTTTAACACGGTATATATTATTCATCACAAAAAATTAGAGAAGAGAGAAATAGAGATGAAAAGATATGTTTTGTTTGTCTGTTTGTTTTTATCAGGCCTTGCAGGAGTATATGCTCAGTCGATAGCTCCGTTTCAGAAAGGAGATCGGATCGCCTTCGTGGGAAACAGCATTACTTGCGGTGGTCATTATCATTCATATATCTGGCTATACTATATGACCCGTTTTCCGGATCAACGCATCGATATCTTTAACGAGGGAGTAGGTGGGGATGTAGCCGAGATGATTTACCAGCGGTTGGATAAGGTTTTCGAACATGAGCCTACGGTGGTGACGCTATCTTTTGGCATGAACGATGTCGGCTATATGGATTTTCGGAAGCCGGGGGCGGATACGATCGCCCGGAACCGGGTAGAGAAAGCTTGCCGGGATTATGCCCTTATCGAGGAGGTCTATAAGAAGTATCCGGAGGTGAGGAAAATCTTGATCGGAAGCTCTCCTTATGACGAGACTTCTCGTTTCAATAAGGTCGCTTTCCCGGGGAAGAATACGCCGATCTTGGAGATCGTGGATTTCCTGAATGCCCGTGCCCGGGAGAATCAATGGGGATTCGTGGATTTTAACCGCCCGATGGTAGCGATCAACCAATGGGAGCAAGCGGAGGATTCCATGTATACCTTATGCGGGAAGGATCGTATACATCCCTCTACGGACGGGCATCTGGTCATGGCTTATCTCTTCTTGAAGGCGCAAGGTCTGGCCGGTAAGCCGGTAGCCGATATCCGGATAGACGGAGCGGGGAAAAAGGTGACTCGCTCGGATAATTGCCGTGTCTCGGATTTGTCTGTTTCCTCGGATAACCTTACTTTTACGTACGAGGCGAAATCGCTTCCGTATCCTATCGATACCTCTTATTATGATAATGAGAAACATACGCAGGCAGATGCCTTGAGTGTTATCCCTTTTATGGATGAGATGAATTATGAGGGATTGTCCGTGAGCGGTTTGTCGGATGGATATTACGGGTTGACGATCGGTGGGGAGTTTATCGGTCGTTTTACGGCGAGGGAGTTGGAGCGAGGTATCAATATGGCTCTTCTTCAGAATACCCCGCAGTATAAACAAGCGATGAAGATCCGCCAGATGAACGAGGAACGCTGGTTGAAAGAGCGTAAGATGCGTGAATTTTATTGGGTGGAATATAACTTGATGCGGAAGACGGGCATGCTTTGGGCCTGCAACGAGGCTGCCGTGGATACCTTGCGCAAATACCGTCCCCACGACATCTTCTTGCAATGGAACGGCGACCTTTGGCTACAATACATGCACAAGGGGATTCGTGAGGATTGCGTGAATGAGCAACAGGATCTGGTTAACCAGATCTATGAGCAAAATAAACCAATCCCCTTGCGAATAGAGATCAAGAAATTTACAGACTTGTAGAGACGGGGCGTGCCCCGTCTCCCACCGACTGGAAGTATTCTAAATGTGAATTAATAGTACATATTATATGAAAAAGAAACTAGCGATATTCGTATTAAGCCAATTCTTGTTGGCCGGTTGGGCAGATGCCCAACAAGCCTATTTCATCGATGGCTATCATGGCGGTATCTACGGGCATTACCCGGTGGGGCAGACCGCCTTTATCGCCCAGAAATTAAGGCAGAATCCCAACTGGAATATCAATATCGAGATCGAGCCTGAATCATGGGAAGTCGTACGGCAACGAGACCCTGAAGGTTACGAGGCTTTCAAGCGCTTATTTAAGGATCAATCCGTGGAGAGTGGGCGGATCGAGTACGTAAACCCGACCTATGCCCAAAGTTATTTCTTCGGAACATCAGGCGAGAGCGCTATCCGCCAATTCGAATATGGAATGCGGCTAATCCGGAAACATTTCCCCGAGGCGGTATTCACCACCTATTCGGCGGAGGAGCCTTGCTTTACCAGTTGCCTGCCTTATATATTGAAGTCATTCGGCTTCTCGTATGCCTCTACTAAGAACCCGAATACGATGTGGGGTGGCTACGTAAGCGCCTACGGAGGTGAGTTGGTGAATTGGGTAGGGCCGGATGGTACGAGACTTACCACCGTCCCCCGTTACGCCTGCGAGGATTTACAACCCGGCTCTTGTTGGCAGTCCATCTCGTGGTTCAATACGGAGGACTACATCCATAAATGCTTGGATGCCGGCATCCAGCACCCGGTCGGCATGTGTATCCAAGATGCCTCATGGAGCCATGGTTGGGATAAAGGCCCTTGGCTGGGACAGGATACGACGGGCTATTATACGCCGACCGCCTATAAGACTTGGCGGAATTATATCCAAGACTGTTCCGTCGGGACTACTCAGGATGATTGGCATTTCTCGCAAGAGAATGTCCTAGGTGGCTTGATGTGGGGAACGCAGGTCATGCAGCGTTTGGCCGGAGAGGTACGGGTAGCCGAGAACGCTATCGTCCGTGCGGAGAAAATGGCGGCTTACGCTCGCTTATACAAAGGCATGGAATGGCCGACTGAACGTATCGATGAGGGATGGCGCACGCTTCTATTGTCGCAGCATCATGATTGCTGGATCGTTCCTTACAATCGATTACAAGGGAAAAAGACATGGGCGGAGACGGTTACGGATTGGACTGGGGTGACCAATCAAAACAGCCGTCAGATAATTGATAACGCTTTGTCCTTATTGAAAGAAAAGGAAGGTGAATCCACGGTGTACGTATATAATACCTTGGCTACCGACCGGAATGAATTGGTGGCGGTGGAAGTTCCCGTCTCATGGAGAAACTCGGATTGGGTGGTTCTTGATAAGCAAGGAAAGAAACAACCGGCTCAATGGTTGACGGAAGACGGCATTTCAAAACTCCTGTTCCGTGCGCAAGTCCCCTCGGCCGGTTATGCCTCTTATGCGATCCGGAAGGCAGAGGATAAACAGTCCGGAACCTTGAAAGCTGAGAGACAGAAAGACGGTACGTTTCGCATGGAAAATGATTTATACACCTTGGTGCTAACCCCCTCTAAAGGAGGTGTAATAGAAAGCTTGAAAGCGAAAGCCGTACGAGGCAAGGAATTCGTGGATAACCGGAATGAACGTGGGTTCAATGAGCTTCGGGGATATTTTATCGATGAGGGCGGTTTCCTTTCCAGTATGGATCAACCAGCTGAGGTGAGCGTGTTGGAGCAAGGGCCTTTATTCGTGAAGGTCGCCGTGAGAGGTAAGATCGGAAAGTACCCGTTTACCCAAACGATCCGGTTAACGCAGGGAGAGCCTCGCATCGATATGAGTGTTAAACTGGATTGGATAGGAAGCCCCCGTATTGGTGAGCCGGGTATCGAATTCCGTGCGGATAATCCTCGTAAGTCATTCTATGACGACCGTTACAAACTTCTGGTGTATCTGCCTACCCAGATCGCCAACCAACAGATTTATAAGGACGCTCCGTTCGATGTTTGCAAGAGCCGGTTGGAGAATACCTTTTTCAATCGTTGGGATAGCATCAAGCATAACATCATCTTGAATTGGGTGGATGTAGCGAGCAAGGATAACTCTTGTGGTCTGTCATTATTCACGGATCATACGACCAGTTATGCGCATGGTAAGGATTTTCCATTGGCCTTGAACGTACAATACGCTGGTAAAGGCTTGTGGGGCCGGGATTATATCATAGACCGTCCGACCGAGATCTCGTATGCCTTGATCCCTCATGCCGGAACTTGGGAGAAAAGCCGTATTTGGACACAAAGCGAACGACGCAATGAGCCTTTGGTCGCGACCTTGGGCGGCGATGCTACCTTGACATCCGGTTCCCTTTTCCGGATAGAGAATAATGCCTACGAGTTGGTCTCCATGGTCTATAAAGGTAATGACCTTTACATCCGCCTATTCAATGCCCAAAGCGATGCCTCCCCTAAAACGATAACCTTCCAAGGACGAGACGTGAAAGCGAGCTTGGTGGAATTGGATAACCGTCTGGTTGAGGACTTAACCGTCACCGAGAAGAAAGGCGCCAGTTCAATGCGTCTCTCTATCCCTCGTTACGGGATAAGGACATTAAAAGTAAGCTGTAAGAATATCTAATGTAGAGACGGGGCATGCCCCGTCTCTCTTTATCCCTAATTAATCCCCGTTTCTCTTGCCTCTTTCGGTGGAAAGATGTTATTTTGCATCCCGAATTAAAAGAATAGGCGTTATGTTGAAATTCTTCAAGACATGGACACTCCCTATCTCCATGTTAGCGGGTGCGATAGGGTATTTTGTTCTCGCCAATGTTACTTTTCTGGAGCCTGCAAAGCCGTTCATGTACACTTTAATAGCGTATCTGACGCCCTTTTTGATTTTTGCGCAGTTGCTCTTAACCTTCTGTAAGATCTCTGTCCGGGAATTGATGCCCAGCCCTTGGCATGGTTGGCTATTGCTTATCCAAGCGGTTTCCAGTTTGGTGCTTGCCGCCTTATTGCTCTGGCTGCCAATGAGAGAGGAATACCGGGATGTGTTCGAGGGAGCGATGGTCTGCCTGATTTGCCCAACCGCTACGGCGGCCGCCGTGATTACGGGTAAATTAGGGGGAAGCGCCTCTAGTCTGACTACTTATACCTTATTATCGAATCTATTGGCAGCGATTGTCGTGCCGTTGGTCTTCCCGTTAGTGGAGCCGCATGCCGAGATTACTTTCTTCGCCGCATTCTTGAAGATCTTGGGAAAAGTCTTCCCATTGCTGTTATTCCCGTTTTTCCTCGCTTTGTTCTTGCGTAGATTCATGCCGCCTATCCATCGCTTCCTTGCGGGGCTTCGGGATATGGCCTTTTATCTCTGGGCCGTCGCTCTAGCTATCGTGACCGGGCAGACCGTGAAATCCTTGGTTAATAGCGAGGCGGAGATTTATGTAGAAATCCTGATCGCTTTAGGCGGCTTGATAACCTGTATCGCGCAGTTTTATTGGGGAAAGCGCATCGGCACGAAATACAATGACCGTATTAGTGCCGGACAAGCCTTGGGACAAAAAAATACCGTGTTAGCGATCTGGATGTCTTACACCTATTTGAACCCCTTGTCTTCTGTTGGCCCGGGAAGCTATGTCCTGTGGCAAAATATTTTCAATAGCTATCAGCTGTGGAAAAAGAGGAAAAATGAGCTAGAATAATAAATGCGACCCGGAAAAAGGCGGCACACCGAAATAACGATGGAGCCGCCTCATTAATTTTCTTTCCTATCCTCTTATCAGTAAATTGAAGCAAATCCCAAATATGAAATAAGCTACATAGCAGAAAACGGAAACACCTAGGGAAACAAGCAGTTGTTTCATGAAAGACTTTTCCTGCCGCATATAATTGTAATTGAATGTAGCGCCCACAAAACCGAATACGGCGCCGATCAATCCCCCTAAAAAGATGAGTAACACAGGCAGTCCGCCCACGATATACTCTCGGGTAGACAACCGCTCCTCCAAATCGATTTTCTGTCCACGGAATACAGCGACGTGAACAAAGTCAAAGCCATAGACAATCTTTATCTCTTCCTTTTCCCCATTGGTATTAGTCACATAGTATTTCGGATTGAATCGTCCTTGTCTTTCGATTTCTCTGCCGTCTTGATATAAACGCTGCTTAAAAGGGCCGTACTCCAATTTCAAATCGCCTTGTACGCCTTCCAACGTAAAATTTAACTCTCTCGCCATACTTGTTTGTTTTAGAATTAAGTCTATTTACAAAGATAAATAAAAGCTTTGATTTCCGTTGCTCATGAATTCTTTATTTATACATTTCTTCATCCGCAAAAAGCCTTGACTACATCAAGCAACATTGGCCTTCTTATGCGTATCAAGTCCTATAAGTTTAGTTTTATTCCTTATATTTGCGAATACGTTGAATGATAGACTCTCTGTAATATGATAACAACAATTGCCCCATGGGGTATGAATTGTTGATTTGGGCAAAACGTGGTGAATTACATGGAACAGCGTTCGTTACGCTTTGAAGCTATAACCATCATATATTTATCTTAATTGCAGGATATACGTTTACGGGGAAAACTTATTGGCTCAAAGGTGATCAAGTTGTCTATTTCAGTATAATAATTATTCATACTTATGGAAAAGGAACAAACGAATGAAAATAGTTGGGAATTTCATCTGACAGATAAGATCGCCCATCTTTCCAAAATGACCTTGGAAATGCATACGGAGTTTTGGCTTAGTACACTCCAGACATGGTTTCATGGCTATCAAACACCCGAAGAGTATAAAGCGACGATTTGGGGGAGGGAGGTAGACCTATGCATCTCCATCGCTCCCTTGGAGACACCGACCGAGAAATTACCTATCATTGAAGAGAAATCGGCAAAAGGTAAGAATGAGCTGCTTCCCTCGGAACAGTAAGCCTACGTAGACGAACTCAAAAAGAAGATAAAAGCTCTCAAAAAACTCCTGCCGCCCAAGGTGGACGAAGCGTTAGAGCAACGCTATTTGGATTACATGAACGCCGAGAGGATTAAGGCAATCATTCAAGACTGTACCAAGATATGGAGCAATCCGGATTTGCCCGTTGAAGAAAAAATCAGTCAGCTCATTCCTTATAAAATTGAATTATATGACCTTGTGCGTAATGTCCAACTGCCGGATGATTTGATGCGTGCGGATACGAATATTTCAATTACAATGGCCACCATTCAATTCTTTGCACAAAGCGTAGAGAAAAATGCGAAGAAAAACAAAATAAAAACACCCAAGCAGGTACGTCAATTAGTGAAATTTACCAATGACATCATTACTCGCATGGATGAGGGTCAGAATAAGCTAAACGGCGTTGAGCGAGATATGACTAAGGAAGAGTCTAAAGCCTATGATGCTTATCTTGATATAAAGATTGGAGCAAGGTCTGCCCTTCACTCGTTTGAAAAACGATTGGAGTTATACGAGCGACTTTGGGAAATGCCCTCGGTTTCTATCGGTACTAAAATTGAATGTTTGAATGAGACCATTAAACTAATTAGGAAGCAATGCGGTAAAAACTTGGAGCCCCGTTGTCCGCACGAATCCCTTATCCGGAAACATCTGAAAGCTATTAGTGGCTATATGAATAGGCTGGAAGAGGAAGGGGAAGCGATATGGCAATTGCGCATGGCCGACGAATTGCTCCCGACAGCAAACGCATGGCGGGAAGATTGTGAACTTCCGGCATTGTCCAGAGAGGAGTTTGCCCTCCAAGTAGAATTGCAATCTGTTCATATAGAGACCAAGGAGAAAGAAAACGGCTCCATCCATTACGAACTGGAGCTTTTTTTCCAAGACACGGAAGACACTTTCGCCGGCCACTTCCTATATGCTGATATTGAGGACCATGAGGTGAAGGAGATAACGTTAATGGGATAGTTACATTCTATGTTTGTCCACAAGGATTTGCAAGGTAAAGTCTCTTTACGATACTTTTGGGGCCCGTTCGATTGTAAGCAGGCTCCTTTTTTTGTCGATACCTCCTGCGTATCCGGTTAAGCTGCCATCGCTGCCTACGACACGGTGGCAGGGGATGATGATACTGATCGGGTTATGGCCTACCGCTCCTCCGATCGCTTGTGTAGACATGCTCGGGATACCTTTTTGCCGGGCGATTTCCCCGGCGAGCTCCTTGTAGGTTACGACTTCGCCATAAGGTATTTTGCTCAATAAGTCCCATACCGCAAGTCGGAAAGGCGTATCCTCCAGATGGATAGGAGGGGTGAAGCTGGGAATCTTACCCATGAAATAGCTATCCAGCCACTCTTTGGTTAACTCGAATATCGGCAGTTCTCTTTCTTGATGTTCCGCCGATAAAGTGGTGGCAAAATATTTTTGCCCGTCGAACCATAATCCTGTCAGGTGGTCACCATCGCTAGCTAGGGTTATTTCTCCTAAGGGAGATCGATATTTGTCGGTGTATTGCATGATGTTTATCAAATAAGGGCGTAAGTTAGAAAAATTTTCGAAAGTAGCCAATATCTAAGGGCGGAAATGAGATAAGGAATCCTACTTTTATTTATATTTGCATAGTGAAATTTCGTGAACGGATAATACTTCAACATTTTTAAACAATGATAAAATTATGATCTTAAGTAGAAATTTATCAGAGGCGTTCAATGCCCAAGTTAATGCGGAGATGTGGTCTTCGAATTTGTATTTGTCAATGTCCGTGTATTTCCAGAAAGCAGGGTTGAACGGTTTCGCCCATTGGATGAAGAAACAAGCGGCTGAGGAATTGGAGCATGCTCATAAGTTGATCGATTACGCCTTGGATCGTGGCGGCGATATTACGATCGGCCAGATCAACGTGGTTCCGACAGGCTGGGGAAATCCGTTGGAGGTATTCGAGCATGTTTACAAACACGAGTGCTATGTATCAGAGTTGATCGACAAATTGGTTGATATCGCCGAGGCTGATAAGGATCATGCTTCCCGTGATTTCTTGTTCTGGTTCGTACGCGAGCAAGTAGAGGAAGAATCTACGGCTAAAGAGATCGTGGATCAATTGAAGAATTATGGGGAATGCCATTACGCCATTATGGATCATAGATTAGGAAAGAGATAATAAATTTCCGTCGAGAAATATAAAAAGGCTGTATCTTCACCGGACACAGCCTTTTTTGTTGTATTTTTACCCGGTAAAGTCAGTAAGGAATACTTAAATAGATAAATAGAAAATATAAATATGAGATTAAGCGATGTATGGTTTACGGCTCTCTCGGAAAACGAGTCAGGGCAAATAATTACCGTTTACGGGCGGGACGAGTTGAATGAGTTCACCGAATCCGGTAAGTTCAAGGAACGTGTCGAGATCACTTGGAAATACGAGGGAGATGGGAGAGGCCTTCCTAGCGATGACCTTGGCGAGAAAATGGAGGCCGTGGAGGAAGCGCTTCGTAAGGCGATGGAAAAGAAAGACAAGCTGGCTATCCTAACGGGTGTCTATACCGGAGGAGGAGAGAAGGTCTGGGTGTTTTACACACGTACCGTGCGTGTATTCGGCGAACGCTTGAATGAGGCCTTGGCTCCTTTCGAGTTACTGCCCATCTCTATTTATACCGAGATGGATCCGGATTGGGAAGAATATAAGGATATGTATGAGATGAAAGAGTGGGCGGTGGATTGAGATCCTGTGCTTCGAGTTTGGCGTGAAAGGTATCTTTTTGATTGAAATACCTTCTTTTTTACGACACGGCTCTTTGGCTATAAAAGCCAGCGAGCGTAAACGGGGAGCGCGAACAAGCTGCCACCACCGCTTTTTAACACGATAAGCGT
>NZ_QTMJ01000016.1:0-117835 GCF_003635485.1 Parabacteroides sp. AF19-14
AATTAAAGAATTTTCCCCCTGATTTATCGGGTGAGCCATGATATATCGGGTAACATTCGCTGTACGTAATTCCATAACCCTCACTTTAATTGAAGATAAAGATACGATTATATTTTAGAAATAAAAAGCCCCGCTATTCTTTCGAACAGCGAGGCCTTTTGGAAGCGAGCGGAAGACGGGACTCGAACCCGCGACCCTAACCTTGGCAAGGTTATGCTCTACCAACTGAGCTACTTCCGCAATTAAATTAGATCGTACTCGAAGCGGGACTTGAACCCGCACAGCCGCAATGGCCAAAGGATTTTAAGTCCTTCGTGTCTACCGATTCCACCATTCGAGCATCCACCTCTTCTCTAAGAGTTGAGCGGAAGACGGGACTCGAACCCGCGACCCTAACCTTGGCAAGGTTATGCTCTACCAACTGAGCTACTTCCGCATTGTTTGTTTCTCTTTTGCGAGTGCAAAGGTAGTACAAATATTTATACTGCCAAACATTTCCGGTGAAAAATTTAATTATGGATGTAAATTTTATTACCGTTTGTATCGACGACATATTGTTTGAGGGCTTGTTTCTCCTCAGCGCAAGGTCCTTCCACCGGATTGCCGATACCGTTTAAAAGTTCAAATTTACTACCGCATTTCGGACAAATGGCGTATACGGCAGATTCGTCCACATCTACGATGACATTAGCGGATGCCTCATGAGGACAAGCGGCATCGAACGCAAAGAATGCACCGGTTCCGTTACTGGACAATCCATGATAAACCAATACGCCTCCAAACCCTGTTTGCTCGCCAGCTTGGTCTACATCTTTAGAGGTGTAGATCTTATAAGCCTGTATTGCATTCAACGCTTTATCTTGATAAGTCAGATCTAGTTCCAGATAGACCGCACGATAGGGAATGCGAGTCTCTATCGTATCTGCGCAAGATAATAGCGTAAACAAGATCAAAAGTGGAAATATCCGTCTTATCTTATCCATGGATCAATTTCTTTTCAGCCTCGTTCATCCGTTCGAAAGAGAAAGAACCTATCACGCTACGCATCATGGTGGCGATTGGTTCGTTACATAGATTACCGATACTGCCTTCGTGTGTATGGTTAACGCTCTTCGAAGGAACGAATTTACCGGCCTCGATATCCAAACCTACTTGCTTATAAGCGTCACGGAAAGGCATTCCGGCCAAGACACGGCGGTTCACTTCTTCCACGCTAAACAATAGAGAATATTTATCATCGTCCAATATATGCTCGTTCACTTTCACCTCACGCATCATATGAGTTACCATGCGTAAGCAATCCTTCAGCTCGTCGAAAGCCGGTAGGAAGACTTCCTTGATGATCTGGAGATCCCGGAAGTAACCGGAAGGAAGATTATTGCTGATCAAGATGATTTGCTGAGGCAAGCCTTGAAGCTTATTGCATTTGGCACGTGTCAACTCAAATACATCCGGATTCTTCTTATGCGGCATGATACTGGAGCCGGTCGTGAACTGATCCGGCAGTTTGATGAAGCCAAAGTTCTGGCTATTGAACATACAAGCGTCGAACGCTAACTTGGAGAGCGTAGCGGCGATACCCGCCATAGCGAAAGCCACGGTGCGTTCCATCTTGCCACGTCCCATCTGGGCGTATACCACATTGTAGTCCAGCGAGTCGAAACCTAATAAATCCGTAGTCATCTGGCGGTTTAGCGGGAAGGATGAACCATATCCGGCGGCGGAACCCAGCGGGTTACGGTTGCAAATACGGTATGCGGCTTGCATAAGTTGCAAATCATCTACCAAGCTCTCCGCGTAAGCGCCGAACCAAAGTCCGAACGAAGAGGGCATAGCTACCTGTAGATGCGTATATCCGGGAAGCAGTACATCCTTGTACCGGTTACTCTGGGAGATCAAAACGTCGAACAAGCCGGAAACCAACTCAACCAATTCTTGTATTTGCGAACGGGTGAAAAGTTTCAGATCCAATAGAACCTGATCATTGCGGGAACGCCCGCTATGGATCTTCTTGCCCATATCGCCCAAACGGCGTGTAAGCATGAGTTCCACCTGCGAGTGCACATCCTCGATGCCTTCCTCGATGATGAATTCTCCACGATCCGCTACGGCGTATATATTCCGTAATTCTGCTAATAAGACGTTTAGTTCCTCTTTGGTCAATAAACCGATACTTTCCAGCATCGTGATATGCGCCATAGAGCCTAATACGTCATATTTAGCGAGGTAAAGATCCATCTCACGGTCCTTACCTACCGTGAAGATATCTACTTCATGATCTACCTGTACATTTTTTTCCCAAAGTTTCTGAGCCATAATGAAAAAGGAATTAATAAGGCAAGGAGGCGATAACGGTCGAGATTTTATCCACAGCCTCTTGCAAAGGTTTCGATACCATTGGTTTCAAGAACGGATTCAGATCGGCACGAACCGTGATTTTTAACCGTGTGTCGTCCTCGGCCACCTGTTTCAATTGTATCCACAAGAAAAGGGGAACAGGAGAGTTGGTCGTCGTGAACTTGATTAATTTATTCGGCTCTCTTTCTACGATCTGGAAGGTAATCTTACCAACGGGATCGACAGCGAAACTACAGGTATCGCTGTCGAACTCAAAATTTTTTATTTTATCTTGCGGGATGCGATCCTTGATACGTTCCAAGTTGGAAAGATCGGACAACATCGTGAAGATACGTTCATCATTGTGTGGGATCTGTTTGACCTCACTCACAAATTCTTCAGTCATTGAGTGTCTTTTTGTTTATTACTTATTTCGGGTCCCAGTTAGCCGGATCTTTACGCCATTCCTGAAGAACCGCGATCTCAGACTCATCGATGTAATGCGTACGGACAGCTTCTTCCAAGACTGCGTCGTAGTTACTCAATGTAGTCAATGTTACTTTAGCGTCTTTGAAAGCGGCTTCCGCTACAGGGAATCCATAGGTAAAGATAGCTACCATACCCGCGACATCGCAACCAAAGTTACGTACGGCCTGTACGGCTTTCAAGCTACTACCTCCGGTAGATACCAAATCCTCGATGATCACTACTTTAGAACCCGGTTTCAATTCTCCTTCGATAAGGTTTTCCAATCCATGATCTTTTGGCGTAGAGCGGATGTATACGAATGGCAATCCTAATAAATCGGCTACTAAAGCACCTTGAGCGATCGCGCCTGTAGCAACACCGGCAATGGCATCTACGTTCTCGAATTTTTCACTAATCACACGAGCCAACTCCAATTTAATGAAGCTACGAACGACCGGATAAGAAAGAGTCTTTCGGTTGTCATTGTAGATCGGAGATTTCCAGCCGGATGCCCAAGTAAACGGATTGGCCGGTTGCAACTTTACGGCTTTAATCTTTAATAATTTTTCTGCTACTAAACTTTCCAGTGTTTTCATACAATCCTATATTTATATCAGTCTGCAAAAATAGATAAACTGAATGACATTACCTTGAATATCGTACGTTAATTTTTTATTAATATTTATGCGACAGATAGGGCTAAAATGCTGATGCGTATGCCCGGAATCCCTGATAAAGCCTTTGCGCAAGCGGAAATCGTGGCTCCGGTTGTGATCACGTCGTCTATGAGCAGGATATGTTTGTTTTTTAAGCTTTCCGGATGAATGACATTAAAAATAGAACATACATTTAACCAGCGGTCGTAAATGGCCTTACGAGTTTGGGTGCTTGTGTGGGTGGTGCGGGCCAGACTTTGCGTATCGATGGGGATATCCCATATGGAACGGATGCCGGAGGCGATCCATTCGGACTGGTTGTAACCTCTTTGCCGTTTTTTGCGGGGATGCAGGGGAACGGGGATAAGGAGGTCTACGGTACATATCGGGCTGTGATCCGTTTGGAGCTCTCTCGCTATCTGCCGTCCGAGTAGATAGCCCAGCTCTTTATTATCATGGTATTTGAGCGAGTGTATCAGGCTTTGTACTTTTCCGCCTTTCTCGTATCGTAGATAAGCGGTGGCGTATTCGATCCGGTCTTTTCCGATAAAAAGTTGCTCGACGGGGTTGTTCACCAGTTGATGATATCCCGTGTGCGGCAGGTCGCATAGGCATTTCAGGCAAATTTGTTCTTCTCCCTCGACGAGTGGTCGTTTACATATTTTACATAAGTTTGGGAAAAACAGGTTGAGCAGATTATTCCATGTCGTCGGCATAATCCTCGCAGTCTGTTCCTTTGAATAATTGGCTTAGGCAATCCAACGTGATCCGGCTTTCGAAACCTCGTCCGGCGGCGAAACGGAGTAACTTGTTGAATAGGTCCCGCTCGTCTTTTCCTTTTGTCGATTTCTTTTTGCTTTTTAGTAAATCGAGTAAGATGGAGCGGTATTCTCCCTCGTCGATGGCGGCGAGCGATTCTTCCCGGATCGGGGAGGGGATGTTTTTCTTATAAAGCTCGTAGCCTATTTTTACCCGTCCCCATTTATTGAACCGTAGCTTATCGTTCACGAAGAAACGGGTGTAACGGGATTCGTCGATAAACCGCTCTTTCAGCAATCGGGCGATGATACGCTCGGAGGCGTCGGGAGGAAGTCCGGCGGCATCGATCTTTTTCTGTACGTCTTGTATGCAGCGTTCGGCGGTGGAGCAATAGGCGGCTGCCCGGTGCAACATCTCGGGTTCGGTTATCTCTTTCATATTTTTGCTTTTACGATACGGTCTTTTCCGTATAAATCTTGTATTAATTCGACTTCGGTGTAATTCTCTTGACGTAGCATCGCTACGGTCTCTTTTCCGCAAAGGGCGTTGATCTCGAAGTAAAGATGCCCGCCTTCCACCAAATGCCTTTGTCCGAAGCGGGCGATGGCCCGGTAAAAGAGAAGCGGATCGTCATCGGGAACGAACAAGGCCATGTGAGGCTCGTTCTCCAAAACGTTCGCTTCCATGGTCGCTTTCTCCTTATTCATTATATAAGGAGGGTTGCTGACGATGCAATTGAAGTTGCCTATAGGAGAAACAGCGGTTTCTTCCGTATGGGATTTTGGTTTCATGTACGTGAAACTTTTGTTTTCCTTACGTGAAACTTTTGTTTCTTCTACGTGAAACTTTAGTTTTCCTTGCATGAAACTGGGATAACCTTCGGAAAGGATATCCAATTCGAGGAAAGATACGGAAACTTGATTCAGTCGGGCGTTCTCCTCGGCCACGGCGAGCGCTTCGGGTGATATATCCACCGCCGCTACCTCAGCCTTCGGAAGATGTTTCGCCAAGGAAATAGCGATACAGCCGCTTCCCGTACCAATATCTAATATACGAGGGGCTTGGCCTCGGTAGTCCGTGATGATCCGCTCGACCAACTCGGCGGTTTCCGGGCGGGGAATCAATACGTCCGGCGTCACCTTAAACTCTATCCCGTAAAAATCCGCTATGCCTAATAAGTATTGTATGGGCTTGTATAAACGCAGTCCTTCTACAATCTCCTTGATTTTAAATTTCTCCGTATCAGATAATTCTTTACCTTTGCCTAACAGGAGTTGATGGGTAGAAAGACCGCAAACACGTTCCATGATGAGCCGGACGAGCGCTTGGGCTTCGCCGGGAGGATAAATATCTTTGAGGGAATTTCGGATGTAGGCGATGGTCTCAGTCATATCTTACTCTTGTTTTATCGCGAAAGTAGTGTAAAAACCGTTTATATGCAAAGATTATGATAGAGGTTGAAGAGAAATACATGGCTCGTTGCATCGAGTTGGCCAAAGGAGGGAGGGGAAATGTCAGTCCGAATCCGATGGTTGGCGCGGTGGTTGTGCATAAGGGCCGTATTATCGGTGAGGGATTTCACAGGAAATGTGGGGAGGCGCATGCCGAGGTGAATGCTATCGCTTCCGTGAAAGACGAGTCTTTGTTGAAAGACAGTACGATTTATGTGAGTCTGGAGCCTTGCTCTCATTATGGGAAGACGCCTCCTTGCGCCGAGTTGATTATCCGGAAAGGGATTCCACGGGTGGTGGTCGGTTGCTTGGATCCTTTTCCCGAGGTGTCGGGGCGAGGCGTGCGGATGTTGCGTGAGGCCGGTGTCGAGGTGGTCACAGGCGTGATGGAGGAAGAAGCCCGTGCGTTGAACAAGGCGTTTATGACGCTACAAACGAAAGGCCGTCCTTATATTATCTTGAAATGGGCGCAGAGCGAGGATGGGTTTATCGATCGTTTGCGTACGGACGTGTCGGAGCCGGTCACGGTTTTGTCTTCTCCGGAGACTTCACGCTTGGTGCATAAACTTCGCTCGGAGGTGGCGGCTATCATGGTCGGTACACGGACCGCTTTATTGGACAATCCTTCATTGAACGTGCGCCATTGGTCCGGTAATTCTCCGGTTAGGGTCGTATTGGATCGCCGGCTCGTTATTCCCGATTCTTATCGGTTGCTGAATGGTTCCTCACGTACATTAATATTTACGGAGAAGGAAGTGGAAAACCGAGAGAACGTGGAGTATATCCGGATAGATTTCGAGGGTCCGGTGATCCGGCAAGTGCTAGATCATCTTGCTGTCCGGAAGTTGGATTCCTTATTGGTGGAAGGTGGGACTCAGCTGATTAATTCTTTTGTGGAAGCGGATGTATGGGACGAGGCGAGGGTGGAAACGGCCCCGGTTCGCCTGTATCAAGGGGTGCATGCGCCGATGCTTGGAAAGGAGGCTGTTAGCGGCATCTCCGGACGTTCTGTTATGAGCATTAAAAATCATAACTATGAAATTTTAAATCATAACGATGAGTTCGAAAAATCATAACTATGAATTTTAAGGCTCATATAATCAACTAAAATATTATAAATATTAGCAGGTATTAGGGTGAAAGCAAAAAATGTTTCTACTTTTGTGCCTTTATATGCGACAAACTTATGTTTTTGATGAAAAATAAATTAGTACTATTTATAACAGGTTGTTTTGCATTAGTGTTGTCTTCTTGTTTGAAATCAGAAGATGTCACTGATATAGAATTGGTTAAGAACTGCCAAATATCCTCTTTTAAGCTAAGTAGTGATTCTATCTCGGGGTTGGATACCGTGAAGTTTACGATCGACCAACTGACGGGGCGGATTTTTAACATTGACTCTCTGCCTTTTGGCACGAAGATCGAGAAAGTTGTTTGTACGATTACGGCAGCCAGTAGCTATGCGCTTAGCGGTATAGAGGTAAGCCCGTATGCTTATCCGGACTCTACTTATTACTTAAACAATTTATCAGACTCCATTAATTTCTCCGCTCCGGTAAAGTTCGTGGTTCATGCGTATGACCAAGTCACGACAAAAGTCTATATGGCGCAGGTGAATATCCATCAAGTGGTTCCGGACTCTATGGTTTGGAGTATGTACGCGAATCCTATGATTGGCATTACCGTGAAGGATCAGAAGGTGGTAACTTACGATTATAATGGATCGGAGAATTACTTTATGTATGTGAAACCCGCCGAGTCCGGTAAACCTTACCAATTATATTACGCTCCGGTAAGCGCGCCTAAGGGCTGGCAGTCATTATCCTTGACCGGTCTGCCTTCCGATGGGCTTTTGATCTCCCAGATTACCGAGTATAACAATGCTTTATATGTGCCGGCTACAAATGGCACTTTATATAGATCCGAGGATGGCTTGACTTGGAGCGCTGTAGAGAACGCCCCTTCCGTGAAATACGTTTTGGGTAGCGTGAAGCAGGGCACGAAACAGCCTTCCGCCTTAGCTACGATCGTGGATCAGGAAGGAAAGTTAGCGTTCTATGCGATGAACGAATCCATGGAGTGGATCGCCGGAGATGCGGTGCCTAGCGGATTCCCTGTTACCGGATTTAGCAATCTCCAATATGCCGCAATGTATCATGAGTACTTGATGACCGCCAGCGGACGTACCGTGGACAACCAAGTGGTTAATACGACTTGGGCGACCATGGATGGTATCTCTTGGGCGTTGATGGCTTCCGGTGACGCAAACTTCACGAAGCGTGAGGGAGCGATGATCACGAATTATGACGATAAGTTTTTCTTGATCGGAGGTATCGACGCTTCGAACAAGGCATTGAAAGATATGTATCAATCGATAGATTATGGTATTTCTTGGTCGTTGATCGACTCGATGGTGGTGTTACCGACCGACTATGCGGCGAGAGGCTTTTCCTCAATTATTGTGGATAAAGAGAATTTCGTGAACATTTTCGGGGGAAAGACCAGCACTGGTTCCAATGACTTGAACCAACTTTGGAGAGGCCGTATCAATCGTTTGATCCCGAAGGAATAGAAAAGTTCGATAGGAGATGTATAATTTTATGAGGCTTTTAGCGTTAGAAAAAGAAGTGTGGTATATATAACAGCAAGGCTTATGACTTCAACTTTTTTTCAGCGGCTTCTCATAATCATCCTATTAGCGGGTACGGTCCCTACGCTTTGGGCGCAGGAATATAAGTACGAGATCGGTGGTATAGCTGGTGGTGCCTTTTATATGGGTGACGCCAACAAGAATACGATATTTAAAGGAATGAATCCGGCGGTGGGAGCCGTGTTCCGGTATAACATCAACTTTCGTTGGGCCTTGAAAGCCAACTTGATGTGGGGACAGGTTTCCGGTAAGACCGAAGGTATGGAGAACGTTTTTCCGAATAATGCCCAAACCTCTTTCAACCGTAGTATCATGGAGTTGGGGGGACAGGCGGAGTTCAACTTTTTCCCGTATAGCGATAAGTTCGACTATGCGGGGGCGAAGCGTTTCTCTCCTTATGTCTTGGTGGGCATTGGGCTGACGGTGGCTCCGGGTGGCGGGAAGACTTTCGCCAGCCCGAATATTCCTTTAGGCGTGGGCATGAAATATAAGATCAAGAACCGCCTTAATTTAGGGTGCGAGTTCTCGTTTCGTAAGTTATTTGGCGATGGCCTAGAGGGAAAGGACATGTTGGACGATCCGTATGGTGTTAAGGGTAGCGCTCTTAAGAATAAAGATTGGTACTCTTTCTTGTTGTTGTCTGTTACATGGGATTTCGGCCCGAGGTGCCGTACTTGTAACAATGCGAAAAATATAAGTGAATATTAGTAAGATAAAAAATGTCGTTGATTGAGAAAATAGACAAGAATCGCTTGCCACGGCACGTGGCAATTATTATGGACGGGAACGGACGTTGGGCCAAGGCGAAGGGGAAAGACCGTAGCTTCGGGCATCAGGAAGGCGTCGTTTCGGTCCGTAAGATTATGGATGCGGTCACTCAACTCGGATTGAAATATCTGACGTTGTACACTTTCTCTACCGAGAACTGGAATCGTCCGGAAGAAGAGGTCCAAGCATTGATGAGCTTGTTGGTCTCCGCCATTCACCGGGAGACTCCGGACATGATGAAGAAAAACGTCCGCCTTACCGCCATAGGCGACCTTTCCCGCTTGCGTGAGGATGCGTATAATACATTGCAAGAATGTATCGATACGACTTCGGCGAATACGGGAACCACACTTGTTCTGGCGCTTAGTTATTCTTCCCGGTGGGAGATCACCAGAGCGGCTAGGCAACTCGCCCAAGAGGTCTTGGAACAGAAAATAAACCCCAATGATATAACCGAGGCTATGGTCTCGGACCACTTGACGACCAAAAATATCCCCGATCCCGATCTTTTGATACGGACCGGAGGAGAGAAACGCATCAGTAACTTCTTGCTATGGCAGTTGTCATATGCTGAATTCTTCTTTACGGATGTGTTTTGGCCGGATTTCAGAGAAGAAGAGTTGTATGAGGCTATATTGTATTACCAGCAACGTGAGCGTCGTTTCGGTAAGACAAGTGAGCAATTAATCTTATAAACAATAGCTGTTATATGTACAAAAGAATAGTGCTGTTTTTTATTTGCTTGGGTTTCGCTTGCGGTGCGTTTGCCCAAGAAATAGACACTACCCAAGTTGAGGCGCCGGCAGAAGTGCCGGTCATTTCGTACTCGTTAGCTCCGAAGAAATACAAGATTGCGGATATAAAGATTACGGGTATCAAGAATTATGATGATTTTGTGTTGATCGGCTTCTCGGGCTTGTCGGTAGGCGATGAGATTACCGTACCGGGAGAGGAGATCACTACAGCAGTGAAGCGTTTTTGGAAACATGGCTTGTTTTCGGATGTGAAGATTTTGGCAACGAAGATCGAGGGCGACCAGATTTGGCTGGAGATCCAGCTGAAGCAGCGTCCGCGTATCTCGCAAGTCAATTACCACGGGATCAAGAAAGGCGAGCGTGAGGACTTGGAGGCGAAGCTGGGTTTGAAGAAAGGTTTTCAGGTGACACCGAACGTCATGGACCGTGCCAAGATCGTGATCCAGAAGTTCTTCGATGGCAAAGGCTTTAAGAACGTGGATGTCGAGATCGAGCAAAAGGACGATCCCGCGAATGAAGGCGAGGTGATCGTGGATATCAATATCGATAAGAATGAAAAGACCAAGATCCATCGTATCTATTTTGAGGGTAACGAAAAACTGACTGCCCGGGAGTTGAAGAAGGCGATGAAGAAGACGAACGAGAAGTTTAGCTTGCCGAACGACTGGAAAACCAGTATCATGGAGATGTTCAGCACGAAGAAGTTCACGACTGAGGAATATGAGAACGATAAGAAAAATATAATCGCTAAATATAACGAGCATGGTTATCGCGACGCCGTATTGTTGTTTGATAGCGTAGCGAACTTTAACGAGAAGAAGGTAGATATCTTCTTGAAAGTGGATGAAGGTGAGAAATACTATTTGAAAGATATTCGCTTCGTGGGTAATACGCAATATTCTACGGACTATTTGATGGCCGTGTTGGGTATGAAGCCAGGCGAGGTGTATAATCAAAAGAAATTGAACGAACGTTTGAGTACGGATGATGATGCCGTTTCGAATGTCTATTTTAATAACGGTTATTTGTTCTTCAACGCCGATCCGGTAGAGGTGGATGTAGCGAATGACTCTATCTCGTTAGAGATCCGTATCCAAGAGGGTCCGCAGGCGACGATCAACCGTATTATCATTAATGGTAATGACCGTTTGTATGAGGATATCGTTCGCCGTGAGTTGCGTACCAAGCCGGGTATGTTGTTCAGCCGTGACGACTTGATGCGTTCCGTTCGTGAGTTGGCCCAGATGGGACACTTCGACCCGGAAAACATGAATCCGGTGCCGCTGCCTGATCCTGAGAATGGAACCGTGGATATTGAGTATAACTTGGTTTCCAAGGCGAATGACCAGATCGAGTTCTCCGCTGGTTGGGGACAGACGGGTGTGATCGGTAAGTTAAGTTTGAAGTTTACGAACTTCTCTATGAAGAACTTCTTGAACCCGAAAACCTATAAGGGCATCATCCCGCAAGGTGAGGGACAGACATTGACCTTGAGCGGCCAGACGAACGGGCGTTACTATCAGGCTTACAGCATCTCCTTCATGGATCCTTGGTTCGGCGGTAAACGACCGAATACATTGTCTGTCAGCGCTTATTTCTCAAAGCAAACCGATATCAGTAGCAATTACTTGACCAATTCCGGTTATGGTTATGGCTATCCGGGCTATGGCTATGGTTATCCCGGTTATTATGGGGGCGGTTATGGCTATGGTAGCAACTATTACGGCAACTATGGTTACAATAATAGTTATGAGTATGCTTACGACCCGGATAAGTCTATCATGATGTTCGGTTTAGCGGCTGGTTATGGTAAACGCTTGAATTGGCCGGATGACTACTTCCAGTTCATGGCGACGTTGAACTATCAGCTGTATATGATGCATGATTGGGATTATTTCTTGGTTAATAACGGAAATTGCCATAATATCAACTTGGAGTTGATGTTGCAACGTAATTCTATCGATAACCCGTTGTATACTCGTAAGGGTTCACAATTCATGTTGTCTGTAGCTGCTACGCCTCCTTACTCTTTATTCGATGGTAAGGATTATGCGTCGATGTCAAGCTCAGACCCGGATAAGTATAAATTCATCGAGTATCATAAATGGAAGTTCAAAGCGAAGATCTTCTCTCCGTTGGCTCCGTTGACCGTGAAACGTACGCCGGTATTGATGACCCGTGTTGAGTATGGTTTCTTAGGTACTTATAATAAAAATAAGAAGTCTCCGTTCGAGACCTTCTATATGGGTGGTGACGGTATGAGTGGTTACTCCAGTACCTATGCTCAGGAAACGATCGGTTTGAGAGGTTATGAGAATGGTAGTATCGCCGGTAATGGTGGTTACAACTCTTATGGATACGCTTATTCTCGTTTGGCTATGGAGTTGAGATATCCGTTCTTGCTGGAGCCTTCCTCTACGATCTACGGATTGGTATTTGTGGAGGCTGGTAACGCTTGGACTGATTTGAAGAATTTTAATCCGTTTAACTTGAAACGTTCCGCTGGTGTCGGTGTCCGTATATTCTTGCCGATGATCGGTTTGATGGGACTCGACTGGGCTTATGGTTTCGACGAGCCGAATTATGGATCTAATGGTAAACGTAGCGGTAGTAACCTGCACTTTATCATCGGACAGGAATTCTAAAATATAGATCGGGTATAGCTTCGTATGTAGAGACGGGGCGTGTTCCGTATGTGGAGACGGGGCACGCCCCGTCTCTACATTTAAATAAATACTTTTAACGAATATTGGTAGGCTGTAAGTAAACCCTCTGTTATATTTGCAGTCATAAAGTAGAACTATAAATAAAGAGAGTATGAAAAAGATTATCACATTGAGCTGTCTGATGTTGCTTTGTTCTTTTGTCGGCATGGCACAGAAGTTCGCTTTAATCGACATGGAATATATATTGAAGAATATTCCGGCTTACGAAATGACCAATGAGCAGTTGAGCCAAGTTTCCAAGAAATGGCAAAATGAGGTGGAAGCGATTCAGCAAGAAGCTCAGAATATGTATAAGAATTATCAGAGCGATCTGGTATTCCTTTCCGCCGAGATGAAAACGAAACGTGAGGAAGAGATCGTGAAGAAAGAGCAAGAGGCGCAAGATCTGAAACGTAAATATTTCGGTCCTGAGGGTGAGTTATATAAGAAACGCGAGAGTTTGATGAAACCGATTCAAGACGAGGTGTATAATGCGGTGAAAGAAATCTCGGAAGACAAGGGATATCAAATTGTTTGGGATCGAGCTTCAGCTATGAGCATTATTTTCGCTTCTCCGAAGATCGATATCAGTAATGAAGTGCTGATTAAGTTAGGATATTCAAAATAAATGCTTACATTTGTGCGCTTTATGCATGAAAAGTGTGAAAGCTTGATTAATAACAAAGTAATTATATAGTAAAAATGAAGAAACTTATTGTTTTATTGTTGATGATTCTCCCGTTGGGAGCTATCGCTCAGGAAGTTAAAATTGCGTTTGTAAAAACTCAAGAGGTGTTTATGGCTATGCCGGAGGTATCTGGTATGGAAAAACAAATGGCAGACTTGAATGAGAAATATAGAGTTGAATTGAAGCAAATGCAAGATGAATACCAAAAGAAATATTCAGACTTCGTAGCGCAGCAAGATTCATTGACAGAAAATATCAAGTTGAGAAGAATGCAAGAGATTCAAGATATCCAAGAACGTATGGATAACTTCGTTCAGGTAGCTCAGCAAGACGTACAAAAGAAACAACAAGAATTATTGCAACCGATCCAACAGAAGTTGCACGAGGCTATCCAGAAGGTAGGCGAGGAGAAGGGATATACGTATATCATCGATCCGGCAGCTTTGCTTTATACGGGTACTAACGCGGTAGACGCAACTCCGTTTGTTCGTACGAAACTCGGTTTGTAATTAGCGAGAAAATTTATTCTATAGAATAAGAGAGGGGGTGTTTTCCGAAAGGATTGCACCCTTTGTACTTTATAAAAGAAGGTTTCTGATATGTTTCCACAAACTCCCGGTCCGATCGGTCTTTTTGATTCAGGTTATGGCGGACTTACGATTTTCGATAAGATTCATCAGTTGATGCCCGGTTATGATTACGTTTATCTGGGCGATAACGCACGTTCTCCTTATGGAACCCGTTCGTTCGAGGTCGTTTATCAATTTACCCGTCAGGCGGTATCGCGTCTGTTTGAGTCGGGTTGCCAATTGGTGATCTTGGCTTGTAATACGGCATCCGCGAAAGCGCTTCGTACGATCCAACAAAAAGACTTGCCTACATGGGACCCCGATCGTCGGGTATTGGGAGTCATCCGTCCTACAGTTGAGTTAGTGGATACAATCAGCCGTACTAAACATATCGGTATCGTAGGTACGAGCGGTACGATTACGTCCAATTCTTATACGATCGAGATTGGCAGGATGTACCCACATATCCAAGTGACAGGCGAGGCTTGCCCCATGTGGGTTCCTTTGGTGGAGAATAATGAGTTTAATTCTCCGGGAGCGGATTATTTCGTGAAAAAGCATATCGACCATCTATTATCCGTAGATCCGCAAATCGATACGCTTATCTTGGGATGTACTCACTATCCCCTTTTGATGGATAAGATCCGTGCTTTTCTTCCTTCCGGCATCACTCTATTCTCGCAAGGCGAGCATGTAGCGGAGAGTTTGCGAGATTATTTAGGGCGTCACCCGGAAATGGATCGTAAACTCACGAAGGGAGGAAGTTGCCGTTTTCTTACCACGGAGTCGGCAGAGAAGTTTTCTGAGGCGGCCTCTATCTTCATGAATACTCCGGTCTCGGTTTCCCAGATCGAGCTATAACGTCCCTAGGCCCTATGAGGGAGATGTATATGAACGCTATTTATACTTCCCTCCTTCCTTATGAATACTTGAAAGATATCGGATGAATTCATTTGAATATCTAGTATAATTCTACAGATCACGCCGTGGTCTGTAGAGTTCACGGCGTGGTTTGTATAGTTCACGTTGTGGTCTGTACAGACCATGACGTGAATTAGAAAATAAAATAAGGAGCGAGAACGTATAGGTATAGAAAGAAATAGGTATAATACCTTATCCTATCTTAAATTCTTGCCGGACGTCTGCCTTCTACGGAAAAGTTAGATGCTTTCTTATTGGATGCTCTTTCCGAAAGGAGCCAAGGCTAAAGCTGCCATCTTAAAATGTTGCATGCCGAAAGGGATGCCGATGATCGTGATACATAGCAAAAGGCCGAATCCCAGATGCGTAAGGCAAATCCAAAAGCCTCCGACGAATATCCAGATAATGTTCATGATAAGTGACAAGCATCCTCCGGAATTCCCCTCGTCTACGACACGGCTGCCAAAAGGCCATAAAGCCAGTATCGCTAATTTTAAGGTCTGGAGGCCAAAAGGTATACCAATGATCGTTATCATTAGTATTAGGCTGGATATCAGATATTCTACACTTGTTATAATCCCTCCGAAGAGTAACCATATTATATTCCCCAAGAATTTCATACGCTAGTTATTTAAATGGTTGATACTATCTTTCTCATATATAACAGATGCTTTACTAACTGTGGCTACATGAAAGCTATCTATTTCCGCCAAGATTTGCCGCTTAACGAAAGCGAAACTATCCCTATAGGCCGGTTTCACCGGTTCAGAAGGGGGAGCTTCCATTTTTAGCGGATCGATAGGTTGCCCGTTCTTATGGACACGGAAGTCTAGGTGCGGCCCGGTAGAGAGTCCGGTGGAGCCTACATAAGCGATCTCTTGGCCTTGTTGCACATGGCTGCCTACTTGGATTCCTTTGGCGAAGCGGCTTAAGTGCATATAAGTCGTGGTGTATACGGAGTTATGTTTCACTTTCAGGAAATTGCCCCCGCCGTTTTGATATCCCTTGGCGATAACCGTACCAGCTCCGATGCTGCGTACCGGTGTACCGGTCGGTGCCGCGTAATCAACCCCATGATGCGCCCGGTATCGTTTGAGGATCGGGTGGAAACGGGCGTTCGTAAAACGGGATGTGATCCGGAAAAAGTCTAATGGGGCTTTCAAGAACGCTTTGCGAAGGCTGTTCCCTTCCTCATCAAAGTATTCGAAGATACTGTCTTGGGTGAAAGGAATCGCTACAAACTCTTTGCCTTGATGCGTAAAGATCGCCCCCTCGATAGAGGCGATGCTCAAGGCGGTGGTATCGTCGATGTAAGCCTCATTGTATAGAACCTTGAATGAGTCTCCATCTTTGATATCGAAGAAATCGATTTGCCAAGCGTACACGTCCGATATCTTGATCGCCAGATACGGATCACCTCCATTGGCCTTGATCACGTTCCATAGGGAAGAGTTTAAGACTCCTTCCGTATATTTTTTCTTGAGGGTGATCGGCTTATTAAATTCATAGGCGTTGATCGTATCTCCGGTCAAGTCGATTACGGCATAATCGGTCAGCGACTTGGCGAAGGCGATATATCGGATCGTCTCTAAGGAATCTACCGTGGAAAATGTGTAATAATGCATGCCGGCTCGCAGTTTCGTCGGATCGAGGACATGGGTGGATGCCCTGCTGATACTGTCTGCTTTCAAGGCCGTGAAGCCCAGCCCGGAGAAGATGGAGGCGGGATTATCCCCGTTTTTCATCAAATACTCTTTTACGTCCAAGGAATCGATACAGATGCCGTATTGATACAGATGTTGTGAGCTATCCACCCACTGCGTATCCATGTCCGCGTCTTCCGTGGGCTGTTGGGGCTGTTTGCAGGAGAAACAACTCATCAACATGACTAATACGATACATATAGGTAGTTTCTTGTCCATTTGTCTTCGTTTGTTCATCAAAAATTATTCAACCGGATACAAACTTACGGAAAATAATAGAAATAGCGAAACCTATTTAGCGTAAAGCTTTGTACCTTCGCGGACTCGTAAAAAGGTGTTTAGGTAGAAAGCAGATCAATGGACATGTATAGACTATTCCGTGCCCCGAGAGGGCTGAGAGGTAAATTATTTAAATTAACAGGGCCTATCTTTCTGGAAACCTTGCTGATGTTGACTTTAGGCGTGGTGGATACGCTTATGTTGAGCCATCATTCCGATAATGCGGTGGCAGCGGTAGGTGTGGTTAATCAATTGCTGAACATGGTATTCCTGCTGTTCAATATTACCACGACCGGAACTTCCGTCATGTGCGCCCTTTATTTCGGGGCGAAAGATAATAAGAGTTTTATTCAGGTGTTAGGAACCTCCTTGTTGTTTAACGCCGGCGTAGGTTGCTTGATCAGCTTGATGCTTTTCTTGTTCGGTAGGGAGATGTTGGTCCTGATGGATATCCGTCCGGATCTGATGCCGGACGCTGAGACTTATATGCACATTGTCGGAGGGTTCGGCTTCTTCCAAGCGGTTAGTTTTACGATATCGGCGGTGCTCCGTGCGGCGAACAAGCCGAATTACGCGATGCAGGTGACCTTGCTGATCAATGTATTGAATGTGTTTGGAAATTATGCGTTGATATTTGGCCATTTCGGTTTCCCTGCCCTCGGTGTACAAGGAGCGGCTATCTCTACCTCTGTTTGCCGGGGAGTGGCGATGACACTTTTGTTTATCATGCTGTTCAAGCGGTTGGTGCCTCGTATCCCTTTGGCTTATTTCCGTCCGTTCCCGTTTCAGAAGTTGAAAGATGTGTTGAAGATCGGCTTACCTTCGGCAGCGGAACAAATCTCGTATGATGCCTCGCAGGTGACGATTGTCTACTTTATCAATATGCTGGGTAATGAGTACTTGACAGCTCGTGTTTATGTGATGAATATCGTGATAATCGGCTATATCTTTTCTTTGTCGATCGCGCAAGCTACTTCTATTTGTACCGGCAATTTGGTGGGCGCGAGGAAGAAGCAAGCCGCTTATTTATTGAGTTGGTATGCTTGGAGGAGGTCGTTGCTGATTACGTTAGTCGCTAGTACCGGGGTTTATCTGCTGGGACGTCCTTTATTGGGGATATTTACTGAGAATCAAGCAATCATAACGATCGCGATGGGAGCCTTGCTGGTAGATGTACTCTTGGAGCAAGGGCGGGCCACGGTACTGCTGTTCTTATTCTGCTTGCGTTCGGTAGGCGACGTCGTGGTCCCGGTAATTATCGAGTTATTCTGTATGTGGTTCTTTGCCGTGTTCTGCGGGTATATGTTCGGTATCGTGTTCGGATTAGGCTTAGCGGGGATGTGGTTCGCTTTTGCTTTGGACGAGTGTTCCAGGGGAGCGGTACTCTGTTTGCGATGGCGAACGCAGAAGTGGAAAAAGAGGATGTTAATCAAGAATCCTGTTAATATAAGCTAAAACAGGGTGTTCTTGGGAACATTTCGCCTTCTATTTGCGTCTTACTAATTACAATAGATATTTTATAAAAGATTATGATGAAGATGAAAAAGGTATTGTTTTATGCGTTTTTGCTTCCCGCTTTCGTTGGGATGATGTTTTCTTGTTCAGACGTCAAGACAGATGTGAAGAAGTTGGAAGGTAAATGGAATGTGGTAGAAGTGAAAGGTGAGAAAGTCTTGGAAGAAGGCCTGCCGCAGATGGACTTCAATATGGCTGAGAAGAAATTACATGGAAATACAGGCTGTAATTTATTCAATACGACGATCACGTTAGATCCGGAAGATGTATCTTCTATTACGATCGCTCCGGGCGCTACGACTATGATGGCTTGTCCGAATATGGATTTGGAGACGAGCGTGCTTCAATCGATGGATCAGGTTCGTTCCGTGAAGGCCGGAAAAGATGAGAATGAGATGTTGTTGGTAGACCAAGATGGTAATGTATTATTAGTATTGGAGAGAAATTAATGAGAAAAGGTCTTTTTTATATTTGCCTGCTTTTGGTAGGCGTCGGTTTGTTCGCCGGCTGTAAATCCAAGAAAGCGGTGGTAGCTTCTTTCTCGGATCTGGATGGTGAATGGGGTGTCGTGGAGATGAACGGTAAGACGTTGAATCCCGAGGAGACTCATCAGGTTTTGGTGTTCGACGTGGCTCGTCAAGGGCTTTCAGGAAATGCCGGTTGCAATCGGTTGATGGGGAAGATCGAATATAATGATGCTTATAAAAATATCATTAAGTTCCCACAGGTAGCGACTACCCGAATGGCTTGCCCGGATATGAGCGGCGAACGTGAGTTGCTGGAAGCGCTTAATAAGGTGGTGCGCTTTGAGGCACAGGGTGAGGCGGCTCCTGTTACGGAAATCGCTTTGTTCGGGACCAATAATGATAAGTTGTTGGTGATCAAAAAGCAAAAATAAAATCACCCAGTTGTAGAGACGGGGCACGCCCCGTCTCTACAACTGGGTATTAATATTTGAAACTATAACGGAATCCTGCCTTAAACCAAATACCCGGTTGGGGGATATTTCCCAGATCATAATAAGTGGAATTGAGCAGATTATTTAACTCCGCATATAGATTTAACCGCTGATATTCCCAATTTACTTTCATATCTACTAAGCAATAAGGAGCGTAAGGTTCCTCATAAGCCGGCTTAAGATTCTCGTATTTAGTATAACTACCTGCCCGGTCTTGCCAACGGACATACCAAGTGGCCGAAAAACCTTTCCAGATAGAATGGCTTAATTGAGCCGTGAACTTGTGCTTCAGATAATCTAACGCATAATTCGATATATACCCCTCACTATCCTTGTCTTGATGGATAAACGCATATCCCAGTTCTATTTTCCGGATAAAGAACCGTTCGTTGCCCAGTTCCCTTGGTAATAAACTCAGGTTAGTCTCGAAACCAAGGTTATCGACTTTTGTCAGATTTCGGCTTTCCCAGATATCTTCCGGTTTCTCTTTCACCCAATCGATCATGTTCTTGCCTTTTCGGTAAAAGCCGGCTATATGAGCCCGGAGGAAGTAAGTGTTGTATTTCAGTCCGACCTCGAAAGCCTCGCTTTCTTCCGGTTTTAGGTCAGGATTTCCTTTATTCGTCTTACCCTCATAATAAAGATCGGTGAAAGTCGGCATACGCAATGCCCGGTTCCAGCTCCCATACAGACGGACATTGTCCCCGATACGGTAACTGGCATCTATTCCCGGATAGAAATGAATCCCTTCGTTTAAGGCCGAATTATAGTTTGCCAAGACCCCGACTGACAACGTGAAGCGGCGTAATAATACGTTATGCTCAAGAAAGTAGCTGATGTTACTTCGGTTATCGCTTTTTAGATATTGCCCCTCTTTCTCGAAAGGAACATCCTGCGGTTCCTTCATCGGCTTGCCTAATACGTTACTCCTTACTCCCTCGTTTCGGAATTCCACGCCCATACTGGTTCTTCCTAGTTTCCACTGTGTCGTGGCGTTGAGGTTGGCTCCGAATACTTCCGTCTCATGGTAATTATGCCCGGTATACCAATCGGCGGGATCGCTACGGAACAACTCGTACCGGTCGAAATGTCGGGTCCAGTATACCTTGGGGGTGAACTTGATTTTGCCATGTGTTTCTCCTCCGGCGGAGAGGAAAAAGCGGCGAGTCTTGTCGTATTGGTTGGGGTAGGAAGCGGAGTAGAAGCTATTCGCTCCATAACCTTTGTCGTTGTATCCAGCTTGGAATTGGAAATCGGCCTCCTCGCTTTTAAGTTCCGATTGCCAAAAAAGATTTAATTGTTTGAAGTCTGTATTGTCTATATACCCTCCGGACGAGGCATACCCTGCGGAAAGGCGCTGTCCGAAATGAGTGGTCGCGTGATTGATGGCAGCTTCCAGTTTCCAGAGCTTATGCATTCCAGCGTAATTGTCGGTCGAGATCCTGTTCTCTTTTCCTGTTTTCGTGATGATATTGATCGCTCCGGCGAAAGCGCTGGCCCCGAATATACGGGAAGAAGGGCCGGATACCACCTCGATGCGCTCTATGTCCGAGAGATTCACCGGGAGGTCAAAACTATAATGGCCAGTTTGTGGGTTGGAGAGGTTGACCCCGTTTAAGAGAACCGCTATTTGGTCGAACGTCCCTCCCCGGATGGAGATATCGGCTTGGGTGCCTCCTTCTCCTCGTTGCCGGACGTCTATTCCCGCGGCATATTCTAAAAGATCCTGGATACTGGTGACAGGTGCCGCCGCGATCTCACGGGCGGGAATGACTGTCACGATCTTGGTCACTTGATTCCGTGCGATAGGCGCACGGGAGGCGGTAACTTCTACCTCTTCCAGCTCTACGGAAGCTTCCTCGCCGGTCCGGTTAGGCTCGATTGTCTTTTGAGCTTGCGCCGTGTCGGGCAGGGCGAATAGTAGCGTACTTGCTGTTACGACTCCAATGTTAATGACTTTGTGCATACTCCGGAACACGGCGTAACGTTTCCGGTCGAATCGGCGGAAACGTACGGCGACTTGGGTATGCGATTCCCAATAATTCATTCGTTCTTATTTTTTATTTTGAGTAGGATAGTCCGGATAAAGTAAATACTTTTTACGCATGGCCTTGTATTGATCCAGCTCGGGTTTCCAACTTTCCCGGATCTCTTTCTCGGATAAGCCCCTTACGATCTGGTAGCGGAGCTGCTTCGTGCCTGCCAATAAATCGAACCAGTTCGGACGGGAGAAGAAAAAGGCTTGATCCTTTCCCGCTTTATTGTAGAAGTCGAGGAAGAATCGCAAGGTTAATCCTCCTTCGAACGGATATTCCCGCAGATCGATGCCGTAACATACTTTATCCTTTTGCAAGGGATTGGTATCGAATCCGGGCAAGGAGGTCGGGGTAAAAGTGAAATCCCCGTATTTAGGATCCGGGAAGCCTAGTACTTGAAACGGATAATAGGTTCCTCTTCCCACGCTAACGTTCGTAGCCTCAAAAAAGCAAAGCGACGGATACAGACGGATAGACTGGTCATTCGGGAGGTTCGGAGAGGGCTTGACCGGCAACCAATAGGGATCTCCGTGTTTCCAATTCTCCATCTTTACGATCTTTAACCGGCAGGTATCGGGCGTACTTTTCAGCCAGCCTTCCTTATTGATCATCCATGCCAATTCCCCTACGGTCAAGCCGTGCAAGATCGGGAGCGGATCGACACCGACGAAAGACTCGAATCCTTTCTGGCGGATCGGTCCGTCTACGAAGTCATTCGGGTTCGGGCGGTCCAACACGATAAACTCTTTGTTGTTTTCGGCGCAGGCTTCCATCACGTAATGCATCGTACTGATATAGGTGTAGAAACGGGCACCTACATCTTGTATATCGAAAACAATCACGTCGAGGTCGCCCAGTTGCTCGGCGGACGGTTTCTTGTTTTTCCCATAAATAGAGATGATGGGGATGCCTGTTTTCAAGTCTCGGCTATCTTTTATCTCCTCTCCGGCATCACCGGTTCCCCGGAATCCATGTTCCGGAGCGAACACCTTCTTAACGTCTATGCCTTCCGCTACTAGCGCATCTAATAAATGAATCTGCCGCTTTTCCAAAATGGAAGTCTGGTTGACCACTAATCCTACCCGCTTGCCCTTCAGTAAACGAGTGACGACATCCATCCGCTCGGCACCTAGCTTTAACGGGGCGTTTTGTGAATAGACCGTTGGCGTCAGGCTAAAAAGTATGACTAGAAATATAAAGATCTGTTTCATTACATATATAATAACTGTATACTAACCGCAAAAGTACGAAATGTTTTTCACAGAAAGTTTATACTTTTGAGGCGAATAACAGACAATACTAGAATATGAATGTAAAAACACTTTTTTATGCGGTAGCCTTCTTGAGTTTATCATGGGCGTCTTTCACCTATGCGCAAGATGTCCTACCGGAATATACGCAAGCACGCCGTTTCGCCCCGTCGAATGCGGAACAGTTACTTTTCTCTTATACCCTTACCCCCAATTATTTTAATAATAGTAACAAATTCTGGTACGAGTATAAGACGAGTGAGGGGACAAACTGGTATCTGGTGGACCCCGATTCGAGAAATAAACGATTATTATTCGATCGGGATGAGTTGGCGGCACAGATAAGCGAGATCGTGAGAGAGCCTTTTACCGGACAACAACTTCCTATCGAAGATTTACGCTTAAAGGAAGATGATCGCACGTTTACTTTCTCGATAAAGGGTACGAACGGGAACTATTTTTTCTCGTATGATTATCCGTCCTCCCGGTTGACTCGGATTACGAAAGACGAGATTCCTGCTAAAATCCGTTGGGCGAATATATCGCCGGATAAAAAGCGGGTCGTCTTCGCAAAAGATTTGAACCTGTATGTCATGAGTTATGAGGATTATGAGAAGGCCGTGAAGAATCCGGAGGATAAGACGATATCCGAGATCGCCTTGACTACGGATGGCGAAAAAGATTTTGGCTTTGGTATGCCCCGGACCTTCTTGAATACCGATACTTTATGTGACCATAAGCGGAAATATGTAATGGGGAACTGGTCTCCCGATGGTCGTTATTTCGTCGCGACTTTGTCGGATCAACGTGAGGTGCAAGATTTATGGGTGATTAACTCGATCGCCAAACCTCGTCCTACACTTGAGACCTATAAATATCAGATGCCGGGAGAGGCGGGTTCTCCGATCGTTCATTTATATCTCTTTGATTTGGAAAATGCCGGAAAGCGGAAAGAAATCCGGGTGGATTGTTTTAAAGATCAAACAATCAATCTAGCCTCCAGACCGGATAAGGAGCGTAGGGGACTCACTCGGAACTCGATCTGGTTGGGAGATAACCAGACCTTCTATTTGACCCGTGTCAGCCGGGATATGAAACGGGTGGATATCTGTTCGTATACGATCGGGGAGGATTCGGTAAAAGCGATCATTGAGGAACGTCTAAATACCTCTATGGAAACCCGCCCGCTAGCGATGACCGATAATGGTAAGGAATTGATCCATTGGAGCGAACGGGATGGTTGGGCGCATCTGTATCTATATGACGCGCAAGGAAATTTGAAAAACCGTATCACCAAAGGACCTTGGCATGTGGACGCCATCGTAGACGTGGACAGTAAGAATCGAGTCGTTTACTTCAAGGCGAATGCCCGGGAAAAGGGAGATACGACTCCTTATTACGAGCATTTGTATCGGGTGAATCTGGATGGTTCGGGCTTAAAGCTGATTACTCCGGGCGATTATTTCCACCTGGTCTCTATGGATAAATCCATGCGATATATCGTGGATAACTATTCTCGTGTCAATACGATCCCGGCTACGGCATTGTATGATAACCAAGGTAACCGATTGATGACCTTGGAGGAGAGTGACTTCTCCCAATTATTCATGGCAGGTTATAAATTCCCTGAGCCTTTTTCGGTAAAGGCGGCCGACGGGGTGACCGATTTGTATGGTGTCATGTATAAGCCTTTTGATTTTGATTCCACGAAAGTATATCCGGTCATTAACTATGTATACCCCGGACCGCAACAGGAGGGAACTTTCTTTCGCTACATCCCGATGAATCCTCGTACGGATCGTTTGGCGCAAGCCGGATTTGTCGTGGTGTGCATGGGACATAGGGGAGGGCATCCCAGTCGCTCCAAGTGGTATCATAATTATGGATATGGAAATTTGCGTGATTATCCGATGGCGGATCATAAAGTAGCTATTGAGCAGTTGTGCGCTCGATATAAATTCATGGATATCAACCGGGTCGGCATACACGGACACTCCGGTGGCGGTTTCATGTCTACAGCGGCTATGCTGCTTTATCCGGATTTCTTTAAGGTAGCGGTATCTTGTGCCGGCAATCATGACAATAACATTTATAACCGGTGGTGGGGAGAGAAACATCATGGGGTAAAGGAGATCACGGATGATATGGGAAATATCTCGTTCGATATTCGCATCCCGACCAATCAGGAATTGGCGAGGAATTTGAAAGGCCATCTGTTATTGATCCATGGCGATATCGATAATAATGTGCATCCGGCGAATACCATTGTTGTCGTGGACGAGTTGATCAAGGCTGGCAAACGCTTTGATATGTTGATCGTACCGGGAAAACGTCATCATTTTGATGACTATAATGAGTATTATTACTGGCGGATGGTCGATTACTTCTCTGAGTATTTGAGAGGCGAACGGGAAACAGGTGCGGATATAAAAGATTTGAAACTGGGCAATTGGTTTCAGGGGTATCAGTGATGAGAAGTAGTATATGTGAGAGAGATTGTTTATTTTTGTCTCGCAAAAAAATAAATAGGATGAAACCTCTTGATATAATAAAGAAATATTATCCGGAAAGTTCGGATGCCTACCGGATTTTGGTGACTCATAGCCGCAGCGTGGCGGATAAGGCATTGGCATTGGCCCGTTTGCATCCGGAGATGAATCTGGATCTGACTTTTATTGAGGAAGCGGCGATGTTGCATGACATAGGGATCTTTTTGTGTAACGCACCGGATATCGATTGCCATGGGGAGGCCGATTATATCTGCCATGGCTATCTGGGAGCCGATTTAATGCGGAAAGAGGGGTATCCTCGCCACGCCTTAGTTTGCGAGAGGCATACGGGAACGGGGCTTTCGCTTGCCATGATCGAGGAACGGAACCTGCCTGTTCCACATCGGGATATGCGTCCTGTGTCATTGGAAGAACAATTGATCTGTTTCGCTGATAAATTCTTTAGCAAGACTAAATTGACGAAAGAGAAACCGGCTGATAAGATAAAACAGAGCTTATCCAAGTATGGAAATGAGACAGTTGAGCAGTTTGAACACTGGTGTAAACTCTTTTTAGGGGAATAAAAGCATAAGGGCTCGTTTATTTATTATACATTTGCACGCTGTAACACACTGCAAAGAACGAAGTAATGTTTTTGATATATAGAGTCCTAATCATTCTATTCGTTTTCCTCTTGGGAGGCTTGGGCGTGCAAGCGCAGGAGATTGTCGCTCCTGCCGATAGCTTGGCTCAGACTGATTCTCTCTTGGTGGCTCCTACGGATAGTACAACGTTAGCGGGAGATTCGATTCCAGAAAAGCAGACCGGGCTAGATGCTCCGGTCAGTTATCAAGCGACCGATTCTATCGTGATGACGGCTGGCAACTGGGCATATCTTTACGGGGAAGGCGATGTCAAATACCAGAATATCGAGCTGCAATCCGAATTGATCGAGATGAATATGGATAGTAGCATCGTGTTCGCTAAGTTTGGACTCGACTCTATCGGGCAGGAGTTTGGCTATCCGTTGTTTAAGGAGGGCGATCAGCAGTATGAGTCGAAGACGATGCGGTATAATTTTGGTACCAAGAAAGGATATATCACGGACGTGATTACCCAGCAGGGCGAAGGGTATGTTACCGCCGGGCGAACGAAAAAGATGGAAGGGGATATCTTGAACATGGTGGGTGGTAAGTATACGACCTGCGACGAGCATGAGCATCCTCACTTTTACATTCAGATGACGAAAGCGAAGGTGCGCCCGAAAAAGAATATCGTAACGGGTCCGGTCTATCTAGTTTTGGAGGACGTGCCGTTGTATCCGATCGGGTTACCTTTCTGTTTCTTCCCGTTCTCGAGTACATATTCATCCGGTATTATTATGCCGACTTTCGGAGACGAGTCTACCAGAGGTTTCTTCTTGCGTGACGGTGGATATTATTTCGCCTTGAGCGATTATATGGACTTGGCTTTGTTGGGAGAGATTTATACCAAGGGATCTTGGGGATTGTCGGCCCGTTCGGCTTACCGCAAACGCTATAAATTCTCGGGCAGTTTTAATGCTTCTTATTTGGTGACGAAATTGGGCGATAAGGGATTACCCGACTATAATTTGTCTAAGGACTTCAAGGTAAACTGGACGCATACGCAAGACCCTAAGGCGAATCCTTATCTGTCTTTCTCGGCGAGCGTAAACTTCTCGACCTCTTCGTATGACCGTAATAATCAGAATAGTTTATACCCGAATGCGAATGGATATGCCGATGTGAACCAGAATACGAAGAGTTCATCCATCAACGTAACGAAACGTTTCCCGAATAACCCGTTCACGATCTCCGGTACGATGAGTATAAACCAGACGACCCGTGATTCTTCTATCGCCGTGACCTTGCCTAGCATGACGGTTACGATGAGTCGTATCTTCCCTTTTAAGCGGAAACATCCGGTCGGGAAGGAGCGTTGGTACGAGAAGATCTCCATGAGTTATTCCGGTACGTTTAGTAATAGTATAACGACAAAAGAAAACTTATTATTCAAATCGAATTTGATCAAAGATTGGCAGAATGCTATGCAGCACTCGATTCCGGTAAGCGCTACATTCTCCGTGCTCAAGTACTTGAATATTTCTCCCTCTTTCAATTATAAGGAACGTTGGTACACCAGCAAGATCGAACAGGAATATGATACGCAGAAACAGGCTTTGGTAGCCCGCGACACTACGTATGGTTTTTATCGTATTTACGATTTTAACGCTTCTATCTCTGCGTCTACTACCTTGTATGGTTTTTATAAACCGTTGCCATTCTTGGGTAATAAGGTTGAGATGATCCGTCACCGCTTCGAGCCGTCTATTACGGTAAGCGCCCAGCCGGACTTCGCTTCTTCTCGTTTTGGTTTTTATGAGACTTATGTATATCAAGACGCGAATGGTGAGGATCGTGAATATACGTATTCTCCGTTCGCTCATAATATGTATGGCGTTCCGGGAACGGGAAAACAAGGAAATATCAGTTTTGACGTAAATAACAATATCGAGATGAAGGTGCGTTCGGATAAGGACTCTACCGGATTCAAGAAAATTAGTCTGATCGATAAGCTGTCGTTAGGCATGAGTTATAATATGGCGGCGGATTCATTTAAGTGGAGTGACTTGAGTGTAGGTTTACGTTTGAAATTATCCAAGAGCTATACGTTGAACTTGAATGGTCAGTTCGATACCTATACGTACGATGAGAATGGGCATCGTGTCGATATTCCCCGTTGGAAAGCAGGCAAGGGTATTGGCCGTTTGAGAGGGACTAGCACCAGTTTTTCCTATACATTTAATAATGATACGTTCAAGAAGTTGTTTGGAGGAGGTGATAGCTCATCGGATAAATCCGGGAATCAATCGGCTTCCACGGATCCGAATGCAGATCCGGATGGATTGAACCCGGATGGAGAAGGAGAGGGCGAGAATAAGGAAAGTGGTGGCCGTCTGTTGGGCAAAAAGAAAGAGACCGGTGAGACAGATGCCGATGGCTATTTAATTTCCAAGATTCCTTGGAGCCTCTCGTTTAGTTATGGTTTGAGCTTGCGGTATGGTGATTTTAATCGTTCTAAACTGGAGTATGATTACGCCTTGACTCACTCTTTGAGCTTTAACGGAAATATCCAGCCGACAAAGAACTGGCGTTTTAACTTTAACGCTACTTATGATTTTGACGCTAAGAAGATCTCTTATATGACTTGTAACGTAACTCGTAACTTGCACTGCTGGCAAATGACGGCTAGTTTCGTTCCGGTCGGTCCTTATAAATCCTATACATTCAGTATCGCTGTAAGCTCTGCTTTATTGAAAGATTTGAAGTATGATAAGAGAAGTAATTATAGGGATGGACAGCAGTGGTATTAATAATTGAAAATTGAGAATTGAGAATTGAAAATTAAAGTTACACAATCCAATAATTCTCAATTCTCAATTTTTAATTCTCGCCCCATTTGATGGGGGTTTGCCCAGTTGCGATTAAATAATCATTGGCTTTGCTGAAATGCTTGTTTCCGAAGAATCCCCGGTAAGCGGAAAGTGGGGACGGATGAGCTGATTTAAGAACCAGATTACGGGATGAATCGATGAAAGCACCTTTCCTTTGTGCGTAGGAACCCCATAATATGTAAACGATATGGCTTCTTTCAGCCGCCAGACGATGAATAACAGCATCAGTAAAGGTCTCCCAACCTCTATTTTGATGGGAACCGGCTTGATGCGCTCGTACTGTGAGAGTGGCATTTAGCAATAATACGCCTTGATCTGCCCAACGAATCAAATTGCCAGTTGTTGGAACCGGATGCCCTAGATCATCTTGTATTTCTTTGAATATATTGATGAGGGAAGGGGGGAAAGGTACCCCATCCTGCACGGAGAAACAAAGTCCGTGCGCCTGTCCCGGCTCGTGATAAGGATCTTGGCCGAGGATAACGACCTTCACTTTATCGAACGGGCAGTGCTCAAAAGCGTTGAACATATAAGGACCGGGAGGATAAACAGTACCTTGGCGGTATTCTTGTTTAACGAAATCGGTCAATTGCTTGAAATAATCTTTTTCAAACTCGTCGGCTAACCGTTTTTTCCAGCTTTCTTCAATCTTTACATCCATAATATAATAGTTGGCTGTTAACTAAATAAGCATCATTCCAGCCGCACGTGCTTCCTTGCGCATCTCCTCCGGCCAGATACTTGCCTGTATCTCTCCGATATGGGCCTTACGAAGATAGAACATACACAACCGGCTTTGTCCGATACCACCGCCGATACTTTGCGGAAGTTCACCGCTCAAGAGGCGTTTGTGGAAATATAGTTCCTTTTTCTCCCCGGCTTTGCAAATATCCAACTGGCGTAGCAAGGCTTCCTTATTGACGCGGATACCCATAGAGGATAGTTCCATAGAACGGTTTAGTACATCATCCCAAACCAATAAATCCCCGTTCAATCCGGTTTGTCCGTTCTCGGCGATCGTAGACCAATCATCGTAGTCCGGAGCACGTCCGTCATGCTTCTCCCCATTGCTTAGCGAGCATCCGATACCGATAATGAATACGGCCCCGTATTCCTTGGTGATAGCGTCTTCCCGCTCTTTCGGTGTAAAGGTAGGATATTTTTGTAACAAATCCTCGGAATGGATGAAATGAATCTGTTGGGGGAGCGTCGGGCGGATTTGAGGAAACATCTCGTAAACTAAATATTCGGTACGGACCATAGCGGCATATATGCGACGGACGATTTCCTTGAGGAAATCGATATTACGTTCGCTTTCGCTCATTACACGTTCCCAGTCCCATTGGTCCACGTATAAAGAGTGTAAATTACCTAGCTCCTCGTCTGAGCGGATGGCGTTCATGTCGGTGTAAATACCGTAACCTTCTTCAATGTGATAATCGGCGAGTGTCAGTCGTTTCCATTTGGCGAGTGAGTGTACGATCTCTGCTTTAGAGTCGTTTAAATCCTTGATAGGAAAAGTGACGGCTCGCTCGGTCCCGTTAAGATCATCATTGATACCCATGCCCTTAAGTACGAATAAAGGTGCGGTTACGCGCCTTAGGCGTAGCTCGGATGAGAGGTTTTGCTGGAAAAAGTCCTTGATCTTCTTGATTCCCATTTCAGTCTGGGATAAGTTAAGTAAGGCTTTATACCCTGCGGGTTTAATAAGATAGCTCATATACTTGTTGTACTTTGTGTTTGTGAAATATGTGCGGCAAAGATAATGATTAATGGCAAAATAACAAGAATATGATCGTTTTTATTTGCAAAATGGCAGAATATACAAAAGACTTATATGCAAAATATCAGAAGTGAAATATTTCTATCCTGTACTTGTTTAAATAAGATATTATATGTACTTTTGTGCAGTCTTTGGCTCGGTAGCTTAGTTGAATAGAGCGTCAGATTCCGGTTCTGAAGGTCGTGGGTTTGAGTCCCACCCGGGTCACAAAAAATCCTTGGTAATCGCTAGATTATTGAGGATTTTTTGTTTATGTGATTTTAAGGTAAGCTATCATCTGGATACATTCTTGCTCTACTCGTTCTTGTTTACCCTAAAAACTATAACTGCATGTGTAAAATAGGATATTCTTTACCTTCTCCGTCCAAATCAGACCTTTTGTATGTGTTAAAGCCTATATGTTTATAAAAACCGACAGCTTGACTATTTTGCTCATTCACATCGACTTTTGTTACTTGCAAATTATCTATGGCATAAGTGATTAATTTTTTTCCTATTCCTATACCTCGATAATTATTATCAATGAATAACATTTCAAGATTTCCTTTTGCGATTCCCATAAATCCTACTAAGATTCCCTCTTGTTCAAATCCGAATAGAGTGACATGTTGAAAATATACTGGAAGTTGTTCCTCATAGTATAGAAAATCTTCCTCTTTAAGAAAGTCATGTGTATTTAATACTGCACTTTCCCAGATTTCCATCAAACGTGGATGATCCGTTACTTTAATTTTTCTAATCATAATTGTAATTACTATTTGAAGCTGCAAAGTTCGGAACTTTTACATTTAAAGCACTGAGTCTAAGTTAAAAAATACGTTTATGGATTCTGTTTAGTGCTTGCGGTGTGGTACCCGATTTCCGCGCTTTTGCAGAACTAACCTTATTCCGTTTTTGTTTTATTACCAGAAAGATGAATTGATAAGATAAAAAATAGGGGAATTATGTCAGCATTTTACAAATTTCTTTTTCCAATGAAGCCGGATGGTACAGCTATATCGTTACTGTTGTTGGCGCTTCGTTTGTTATTCGGAGGTTTATTGCTTTCACATGGGATACAGAAGTGGACGAATTTTGAGAGCATGTCTGCCGCATTTCCGGACCCACTGGGAGTTGGACATTCGGTTTCTCTTGGCTTGGCCATTTTTGGGGAGCTTTTTTGTTCGATTGGCTTTATTTTCGGTGCGCTCTATCGGTTGGCAATGATCCCGATGATTTTTACCATGGGAGTGGCTTTCTTCGTGATTCATGGGAATGATCCGTTTTCTTTGAAAGAGTTGGCGTTCGTTTACTTGGTCGTTTTTATCTTGATGTATATAGCAGGACCTGGTAAGTTCTCGTTAGATCGTCTGATCGCAGTTTTTGTCACTCGGTTAGCTAAGTAGGTCTCTTTTTTTATTCTGCATTATAATGCAATATGTTTAATAAAGTTCCCCCAGAACTACGTATTTTTGTAACCATTCTTATTATTGGAGAACAAAAATACACAATTTTTTTTCACGTTCATTGCTGGAGATCAAGGCAAGCACACGAAAATTGTGTGGCTTGGCTGTTACAGATCTCTTTGTCGTCAGTTAAGGATGACAGGGTTAATGAATATAGCTGTTTTAGTTCTTACAAATGGACACACTTTTGAGAAAACGCAACCTAAAAATACGTAGTTCTGGGGGAACTTTATTAAATATATTGTAATAATGAGAGTGCTTATTATCAGTAATTGGTTTTATCCAAATAACGTAATAGCGGCGTTTCGAATAGAAGCTTTCGCTAAATACTTTCAGTTGGCAGGACATTCGGTTACGGTAGTGACAGAGGGAGAAGTTGACGAGACTAAATTATGGTATGGATGTGAGATTAATTATGTTAAGAATCCTTTGATTACATATTCTTATATGGCTCGTTGTGTAAAAGCGGGAAAGAGGTGGGTGCCAAGACGAATCGTGAATGGTTTGTTGTGTCGTGTTACTGCTGATAGTAAGTTTATGTGGCGTTTTAAAGCTTATAACAAAGCTGTTTCGTTGTGTGAGGCAAACTCTTTTGATGTGGTTTTAAGCTCATTTTGTCCATTGGCTCCTCACATGGTCGCATTTAGATTGCGAAGAAATGGGTACAAGTTTTATTGGATAGCTGATATGCGTGACGAGATGTCAAAGAATATTTATATACCCCGTTATCAGGCTAGGCTACTTATGGCATATGAGCGTAAGGTCGTAAATTCATCGGATTTGGTATTATCGGTATCCCAACCTTTGCTTAGTGATTTCAAATGTTATTGTAGGCATGATAATTTTTTGGAGATCAAGAATGGTTATGATTATGAAGAGGTACACGATGTTCGTTTCCAATCTCAATTTACCATGGCGTTTGTCGGCCGTTTTTACCGGGAAGCAAATCCAACTAATTGGTTTAAAGCATTTTCTGAACTTATAAATGAAGAAAAGTTGCCTTCGGATTGCCAGATAAAGATCATTGGAAATCTTTCGAAGCTAGAGGTTCCCGAGGATATAGCTCCTAATGTCTCGCATATAGAGCCTGTGGCTCACACGGAAGCGATCCGGATGTCGTTGGATGTGGATACGCTTGTCGTGATTTATTCTACGGGAAGAAAAGGAGTGTATACGGGTAAACTATTTGATTATCTGGCTACCAATAAACCAATATTGGCACTTTGTGATCCCGAAGATGTAGTAGGTCGGTTACTGGATGAGACTAAGGCCGGGTTTACGGTGGACAATGCAGATATTGAGGGCATAAAGAAAATGATACTGCGATGTTATTCTATATGGAAAAACAAGGAGGTATTGCCACGCGACTGGGAAAAGATTCGTCGATATACACGGAAGAATCAATGTAAGATACTTCTTGAGTATCTTGCTAATGAAACAGGAATATATGCTGTTTAGATTGATAAATATTTATCGACAGATGTTTTCCAGAATTGTTCCTTTTTCTTGGTTCTTGATATTATCGGTTTTAATACCTTTTGATAATTAATGCCCAATGAATTGGAAATGAAGATGTAAAGCGGAAGATATATGCCGAATTCAAGAGCCAAGAGAGTATAAATATGTGTCGTGTTTATTGAAGAAATAGCCATCTTTGTCGTGATACATGAGAGGATGGCAGCGAATAGCATTTTGAGCATCTTTACCCAAGGCGTGAATTTAACGATTGTAGTTTCTAGCGAACGAGCTATAATTAGGATAAAAATTATTAAGCAAAAAAGAGTGCTGAACGTAGTAACAATCGCAATACCTATCGTGGATGGGAAAAAGTTTATACACAATAGATTTAAGCAGACAAGCAGTATTGCGGTGATCAATTGTGTGTCAGAAAAAGCCTTGCCTTTCCCCAATGCTAGCATGATAGGAGAATAAGGAACGATGCGTATTAAATTAATAATGGTAGCGATTCTGAATAAAGTTACCGATTGCAGATATTTTTCTCCATATAAGAGGTTTATGATCTCTTCTGCGAAAATGAAACAAAATATTGATAATGGATAAATAATTGCTGAGGATTTGTAGGTTACGGATTTCCATAACTTTATAAATTCATACTTGTTGATACCGTGGTTTGACATCTTTGAGAATTCTGGAAGCAGGATAGTCGCTGTAGCGCTAATGAGCATTCCTGCAAATGGTAATTCGCGGTATCCGTTGCTAAATGCCGCGAAGTCTTTTACCCCGAAATATCTGCTTATGAAAAACTGGCTGGCAGAACTGATTATAAAGCCATATAAGCTAGCGGTGGATATAGGTTTTATAAATCTAAATATTTCACTCATAGATATTTGAGACTTTCTTGGCTTAACACCTCTGAACGGTATGGTAATTAATATAAGCCCGGTTAGGCAAGTGATAATAGCTGATATGACAAAGCCTATAATGGCACTAGATGCGTTGGCGTTTATAAGTATAACGGGTAGTATGGTACATATAATCATAAATGTACGGCTGATGGCAACATATATAATTACGATTCTTAACATACCATATACTGTAAGAATACTCTCTACCCCCATAACAGGCATTAGTAACATGGGAGTTATTGAGAAATACATGAGGTTGTAAGTTAGCGACGGATTTTTTAATAAATCCGCTATTTGATAAGCTCCAAACAGTAAAATACAAGAAACGATAGCAGATATTCCAAGGAATATCAAGTTTAGTCTTTTTATAATATTTAGACCTTCCTCAATTGGGACACGGGCTAGGAAATAGGAATAAGCTTTGGGCAATCCAAGGGAAAAGACAATAAGTAAAATCGAATAAACATAAATAACTTGGCGGTATGTACCATATTCATTTTGTGGCATAAGATGACTGAATACTATGGATGTTATTAATCCGGTACTATGTGATATTAAGTTCGCCAACATCAGCAATAGAACTTGAATAGTACGATTATCGCATTTTTTCAAAATCTTAGATTGCATTAGACACTGATAATTTTACAATGAATTTTGTAGGTTAGCTATATAATGATATATTGTAGAAAAGTATTCAAGAGGAATTAAATTTCGTGGGCGTTGACGGATTCGAACCGCCGACCCTCTGCTTGTAAGGCAGATGCTCTGAACCAGCTGAGCTAAACGCCCGAAGTTCTTTCGGTATAATAATAAATTAAAAGTGGGCGTTGACGGATTCGAACCGCCGACCCTCTGCTTGTAAGGCAGATGCTCTGAACCAGCTGAGCTAAACGCCCGAAGTTCTTTCGGTATAATAATAAATTAAAAGTGGGCGTTGACGGATTCGAACCGCCGACCCTCTGCTTGTAAGGCAGATGCTCTGAACCAGCTGAGCTAAACGCCCGAAGTTCTTTCGGTATAATAATAAATTAAAAGTGGGCGTTGACGGATTCGAACCGCCGACCCTCTGCTTGTAAGGCAGATGCTCTGAACCAGCTGAGCTAAACGCCCGAAGTTCTTTCGGTATAATAATAAATTAAAAGTGGGCGTTGACGGATTCGAACCGCCGACCCTCTGCTTGTAAGGCAGATGCTCTGAACCAGCTGAGCTAAACGCCCGAAGTTCTTTCGGTATAATAATAAATTAAAAGTGGGCGTTGACGGATTCGAACCGCCGACCCTCTGCTTGTAAGGCAGATGCTCTGAACCAGCTGAGCTAAACGCCCGAAAATCTTTCGGTGAAATAATAAATTTAAAGGTGGGCGTTGACGGATTCGAACCGCCGACCCTCTGCTTGTAAGGCAGATGCTCTGAACCAGCTGAGCTAAACGCCCTTTAAACTTATTTTTTCGTTCGCTTTATCTCTCTAAAGCGCTGCAAAGATACGGCTTTTTTTATTACCACCAAACTTTTTGACGAAAAAATGTGGATGAATATGAATTTTGTTTGGATGTGGCTGCGTAAGTGTCTGATGGTCCTAAAAACGGGGCATTTAGTTAAAAATAACGATTGCTTACCTTATTATTCAATGGAAAAGACTTAACTTTGCGACTCTATATTAATAATGTATATGGTATTATCGACACTGACTGCTATTTCGCCCGTGGATGGGCGATACAGGAATAAGGCTGAGAATCTGGCGGCTTATTTTTCAGAATACGCACTTATCAAGTATAGGGTGCGAGTTGAGATCGAGTATTTTATTACTCTATCTGAGTTTCTTCCGCAATTGAGCGAGTTAAATGCGGCGGAAGTAAAAAAGGGGCTCCGGAAGATTTATCAGGAGTTTACGGAGGAGGACGCTTTACGAGTGAAGGAGATCGAGAGCGTGACAAACCACGATGTGAAAGCGGTGGAGTACTTTATTAAGGAAAAAACAAATCATTTCCTTGCGGAGAAATACCACGAGTTTATTCATTTTGGATTGACTTCTCAGGATATTAATAACACATCTGTGCCTTTATCGATCAAGGACGCTTTGCAAGAGGTTTATTATCCGGGTTTGGAAGAGGTGATCGGTGCCTTGAAAAAATACGCCGAGGAATGGATGGATATCCCGATGTTGGCTAAGACACATGGGCAACCGGCATCTCCGACTCGTTTGGGTAAGGAGGTGATGGTTTTTGTTTACCGTTTGGAGCAACAGTTGGCATTATTAAAGGCCGTTCCTATCTCCGCTAAATTCGGTGGCGCTACAGGAAACTTCAATGCGCATCATGTAGCGTATCCGGAATATGATTGGAGGGCATTCGGTAACAAGTTCGTTAGTGAGGTGTTAGGCTTGAAGCGTGAGGAGTGGACTACCCAGATCTCTAATTATGATAATCTGGCAGCGATCTTCGATGGCTTGAAGCGTATCAATACGATCTTGATCGACTTGAATCGTGACTTCTGGCAATATATCTCCATGGAGTATTTCAAGCAAAAGATCAAGGCGGGTGAGATCGGTTCGTCTGCTATGCCACATAAGGTGAACCCGATTGATTTCGAGAACGCTGAGGGTAATCTAGGGATCGCTAACGCTATTTTAGAGCATTTGGCTACGAAATTGCCGGTATCTCGTTTACAAAGAGACTTGACGGATTCTACCGTGTTGAGAAACGTAGGCGTGCCTTTGGCACATATAGAAATTGCCTTCAAGAGCTTAACAAAAGGCTTGGGTAAATTGTTATTGAACGAGAGCGCCCTAAGTAGGGATTTGAATAATTGCTGGGCTGTGGTAGCCGAGGGTATCCAGACGGTCTTACGCCGTGAGGGTTATCCGAAGCCTTACGAGGCATTAAAAGCTTTGACACGTACGAACCAGACTGTTACGGAGCAATCTATCAAGGAGTTTATCGAAACCTTGAATGTTAGCGACCGGATTAAAGATGAATTAAGGGCTATAACGCCTCATAATTATACAGGAATTTAGTGATAATACAGGTAGCCGTGAGGCTACCAAGTTTTTAACCATTGTTTAATTTATAACAAATGAGTACAGAAGAAAGAGATGAATCTCAACTGCGTCCAAAAAAAGTGATACCAAGTATCAGACGGGAAAACACAGACCAAGAAGGTGAAAGAAGACCTTACAATCAGGGGTATAATAGACCTGAGGGTAGCTATGAACGTAGACCGTATCGGTCTTATGGAGAAAATAACCGTCCTTCATACGGGGATCGTCCGAGCCGTCCGCGTTCTTACGATAATAACCGTGAAGGCGGGTATGGCAACAACCGTGAGGGGGGCTATGGTAATAGTCGTCCATCTTATGGCAACAATCGCGAAGGTGGGTATGGAAATAATCGCCCGTCTTATGGCAACAACCGTGAAGGTGGCTACAACAGCGGCCGCTCGTCTTATGGAAATAACCGCCCGTCATATGGGAATGGAGGAGGGCAATACAATCGTCCGTCTCGTCCTAATTATGATGGACCGGCAAAGGCTTATTCCGCTAGTCCTTCCGGAGAGGGAATGTCTGCGGATGGTATGAAGAAAAGAAGACCTAGAGTAGGTGATACCCGGGTTGATTACAATGATTCACGTTCAAGCGGCGGGGACGGTTACGCACCCAGACGTTCGTATGGTAACGATAACTCTTATGGCGGTAATCGTCAAGGGGGTGGTGGATATGGAAATAATCGCCGTCCTTCTTACAATAATAATCGCCGTCCCGGTGGAGGAGGTGGCTTCCAAAGATCGCAGGGATACAACGTTCGTCCGAAACAGATCAAGTATAAGGAAGTCTTGGCGGATCCAAACGAACCGATTCGTTTGAACAAATTCTTATCTAACGCTGGTGTTTGTTCTCGTCGTGAGGCTGATGAGTTTATCCAGAAAGGAGCTGTTAAGGTAAACGATGTCGTGGTAACGGAATTGGGTACTAAGATTACTCGTCAAGATGTTGTTACATTTAACGAGAAGCCGGTTCAGATCGAGAGCAAGGTGTATATCGTATTGAACAAGCCGAAGAATTGCGTAACGACTTCTGATGATCCTCAAGAACGCCTGACGGTGATGGATTTGGTGAAGAACGCTTGCCAAGAACGTATTTATCCGGTAGGCCGTTTGGACCGAAATACGACAGGAGTCTTGTTGTTGACGAACGATGGTGATTTAGCTTCTAAATTGACTCACCCATCTTTCAAGAAGAAGAAGATCTACCATGTGTGGTTGGATAAGAACGTGGCTATCGAGGATATGGAGAAAATCGCTAACGGCCTTGAGCTTGAGGATGGGGAGATCCATGCGGACGCTATCAGCTATGCTAGCGAGGACGATAAGAGCCAAGTGGGTATCGAGATCCATTCCGGCCGTAACCGTATCGTGCGCCGTATTTTCGAATCGTTGGGATATCATGTGACGAAATTGGATCGTGTTTATTTCGCCGGTTTGACTAAGAAGAACTTAGGCCGCGGTAAATGGCGTTACTTAAATGAAAGGGAAGTGAACGCTCTTAGGATGGGAGCTTTCGAATAAAAAAAACGATACAGATGGAAACAATTAAACGAACAAAAATTGTAGACGTGCTGAAAAGCGACGCTTTCGGTACTACCGTGAACGTGAAAGGATGGGTTCGCACCCGCCGTGGTAGCAAACAGGTGAATTTTATCGCCTTGAATGACGGTTCTACAATCAATAATGTTCAGATCGTTGTGGATGTAGATAAATTGGGTGATGAGTTCTTGAAACCGATTACCACGGGAGCTAGTATCAGCGTAAATGGTATCTTGACACAATCCCAAGGTAAGGGGCAAAATGTGGAGATACAGGCTACCGAGATTGAGATCTTCGGTACGGCTGATCCAGCTACTTATCCATTGCAGAAAAAAGGACACTCCATGGAGTTTTTGCGTGAGATCGCTCATTTGCGTCCTCGTACGAATACATTTGGAGCGGTATTCCGTATTCGTCATAATATGGCTTACGCTATCCATAAGTTTTTCCATGATAGAGGCTTTTTCTATTTCCATACGCCGATCATCACGGCTTCCGACTGTGAGGGTGCCGGACAGATGTTCCAAGTTACTACCAAGAATTTGTACGACTTGAAAAAGGATGAGAACGGCTCTATCATTTATGAGGACGACTTCTTCGGCAAGCAGGCTAGCTTGACGGTTTCCGGACAGTTGGAGGGTGAGTTGGCAGCTACAGCCTTGGGACAGATTTATACGTTTGGCCCTACGTTCCGTGCGGAGAACTCAAATACGCCTCGTCATTTGGCGGAATTCTGGATGATTGAGCCGGAAGTAGCTTTTAATGATATCACGGACAATATGGAGTTGGCCGAGGAGTTCATTAAATATTGCGTACAATGGGCGTTGGATAACTGTATGGAGGATATCAAGTTCTTGAACGATATGTTCGATAAGGAATTGATCGCTCGTCTGGAAGGGGTCTTGAAAGACTCATTCGTTCGCTTGCCGTACACTGAAGGAATCAAGATATTGGAAGAGGCTGTCGCTAAAGGACATAAATTTGAGTTCCCTGTTTATTGGGGTGTAGATTTGGCTTCCGAGCACGAACGTTTCTTAGTGGAGGATCACTTCAAACGTCCTGTAATTTTAACGGATTACCCGAAAGAGATCAAGGCTTTTTATATGAAGCAAAACGAGGATGGAAAGACGGTACGTGCGATGGACGTATTATTCCCGAAGATCGGAGAGATCATCGGCGGTTCCGAGCGTGAGGCTGACTATGATAAGCTAATGAGTCGTATTGACGAATTGGGCATCCCGATGAAGGATATGTGGTGGTACTTAGATACTCGCCGTTTTGGTACGGTGCCTCACTCTGGTTTCGGTTTGGGCTTTGAGCGTCTTTTGTTGTTCGTTACGGGTATGGGAAATATCCGTGACGTGATACCTTTCCCGCGTACACCGAATAACGCTGAGTTCTAATAGCGCTTAGTGATCATGATAAAAAGGGTTCGTAACCGGTTTCAACCGGATTACGGACCCTTTTCTTATATAGCTTCCTTTGTTTAATCGTCGTCCAGATCAATAGGAATTTGCCTTTTGAATGCCTCCTTAAAGGATATAAGCGATTCGGTGCGAGCCAAGCCCAATGGTTGAAGCTTGTTGTGGATGATGCTTAGCAAATGCTGGTTGTTCTTTGCGTATATTTTTATAAACAGGTCGTATTGCCCCGTTGTATAATGGCATTCCACGACTTCCGGTATCTGCAACAGCGCTTCGGTAACGCTTGGAAATTGTCCGGGAGACTTTAGGAATAACCCCATATATGCGCAAGTTTCATACCCAACTTTTGTGTTATCCACGATGAATTCTGAACCTTTGATAACCCCTAAATTAGTCAGCTTTTGTATGCGTTGATGAATAGCCGCTCCGGATACGTTACATTCCCTCGCTACTTCCAAAAATGGCATACGCGCATTGCCGATGATTAGTTTAAGTATCTTCTCGTCCAGTTCATCTAGTTGATGATGTGCCATATATTCAGTATATTTGTATTACTGTTAGATTATATCTTTCATATTTAATACAAATATAATGATAATCTTATAATCACCTAAAGATTATGGTAGATTATTTTGATTTTGTAAGCATTCTTTATTCAATTATTAAGTATTTTTTTTATGAGCGAAGATCATGTAATAATTAGTAAGCCTGTCCGGGAGATAGCCGATCCTTTATTGGATCTAGTAGAGAAAACATATACTAGTTCTTTCCCTGAGGAAGAGCGTCGTGATTTCTCTTTGGTACGTAAGCTTTTGGAGGAAGATAGCCGTTTCGAGATGTATGCCTTGCTACGGGATGGTATTTATGTGGGTTTCATTACGGGATGGCAATTTGAGGGCTTTGTTTATGCGGAGCATTTCGCAATCGACGAGTCCGCTCGTAACGGAGGAATCGGAGCGAAAGCAATGACAAGTTTTTTAGCTCTCCACGAAGATCCGGTTGTCTTAGAGGTAGAGATGCCGACAGAGGAGATGAGTAAACGTAGAATCGGTTTTTATGAACGTCTGGGGTTTGTCTTGGATCACCATGTATATTTCCAACCTCCCTATCGTAAGGGAGAGGCATTTTTAGAAATGCGTTTGATGACTCATGGGAAACTTGATCTTGAGCAATCTTTTGAGCGAGTTAAGACCATTATTCACCAAAACGTTTATGGAGTGGAATAAAAAAGGGGCGGGAAATAAATCCCGCCCCTTTTTATAATGCTATATCTGAATAATTATTACTCTACACGTTGTGCTGCGGAATAACTAATCTTCAATGCGTATGCCTCACGAAGAGCCTGCTTGATATCGGTGATCGTTCCCATCTTGGTCTCTTTATCAGCCTTAATAGAAACTGTCATAAACGGCTGGTCCTCTTCTTTCATACTGGACTTTTCTTGTGCGATATAATCCTGAATTTCCGAAGTCTCTGCAAAAGCGTCATTCAACTGGATACGAGTCTCAGAACCCATCTTCGCTCTCAAATCTCTAGTCGGCTTACCTACATAGATAAATGTAACCAAAGATTTCTTCTCCAATTTTTGAAGCTCTGTAGCTTGTGGAGCATGGAACTCTACTTTCAATGTTACCTCACGCATAGATGTTACCATCATGATGAAGAACAAGAAAGCGAACACCAAGTCAGGTAATGATGATGTATTCAATTCGGGCATTTCACGACCGCCCGCTTTACTAAACTTTCCCATTACTTTTTACCTCCATAATTTTTAGGTTCAGCTTCTGATATCTTTTGCGGATAAATCTGCTGTACAGCTTTTTGTTGTTCTTCGTCCAAATCAGCGAAATTCTTCCCGAATTTTTCCTTAGAAACCTTATTTCTCAATTCGTTATAAGCAGCCGCGATTTCATTCTGCACATCGATATAAGCTTGGTATTCGGTACCACGGTCATTCTGTAAAGAAATTACGTGGTTCTTCGTTACCATCATCTTTCCGAAGAATGGAACATCAGCCTCAACACGTTCAGGCTTATGTTCGTCATTGTAAGGATTATCAATGAACTCTTTGATTCTTTCTTTCAATTGCTTGATATCGACAAATTGATCACCACAGAGAATCTGGTTATTACTGTTGATCAATACAACCAACAAGTTTCTCTTTTTGATGTCAACATCGGTATCGTTCTTCTGATCTTTAGGTACAGGGGGCGGCAAACGTCTTGCCAAACCTTTATCTGTATCCATTGATGTAGTAATAAGGAAGAAGATAAGCAACATGAAAGCGATATCGGCCGAAGAAGAACCATTGATACCCGGTGTCTTTCTTTTCTTACCCATTTCTTTCTTGTTTTATCAGTTCGTTATTACTATTATTTACCCATGATTCTCTTTACAGAACCCCAAACTACACATGCTACGATCAGAACCAAAAGTACGATTGTAGACATGATCCACATGTCTGTGATCTTTAACCAACCCGGAGTATTGTAAACTTGAGAGTCTGCGTTCAAGCCTGCTAAAGGAGTCGCGTCACCCATTGTATAGGTGATGAACAATACGGCTACGAAACAAACTAATACTACCAAAGACATGATAGCTGATTTAGCGTTAGTCTTCAGCAAAGTCAAGAATTGCCAAACCGCAAACAATACTGTACTGATGATTGTCACGAAGAACAATACAGAAGTCCAGTTAATCAATAACCCTGTATAGATGGGTTCTTTCATTTCTGCGGCAGGGTCAACGACTCCACCCGCATAAAACATACCCAGCACAATGATACTGATAATAGAACTTATCAGTAAAGTCCAACTGGATATTTTTCTTATTTTAGTAACTGCCATAATTCGTTATTATTTTTTGAATTTGACGTTGTATTTGATAACCAAGTCAAGCAAAGAGATAGAAGCATCTTCCATCTGGTTCAAAATAGCCTCCAATTTGCTTAACAAATAGTTATAGAATACCTGAAGAATCAAGGCTACGATCAAACCACCTACAGTAGTAATCAAGGCCACTTTCATACCACCTGCTACAACCGTCGGGCTGATATCACCAACTTGCTCGATTTTATCGAACGCCATGATCATACCTACTACAGTACCCAAGAATCCCAAAGACGGAGCCATTGCGATAAACAATGTGATCCAAGACATATTCTTTTCCAAAAGACCGCCTTGAACACCACCGTAAGAAACGATAGATTTCTCTACAACGTCAATACCTTGGTCAATTCTCATCAATCCTTGGTAAGCGATAGAAGCGATAGGGCCTCTTGTGTCGCGAGCGATAGCTTTAGCGCCTTCAACATCACCTTTGTCTAAAGCATCCTCAATACCTTTCAACAGTTTGCTGGAGTTTGTCTCAGCCAAGTTTAAGTAGATAATTCTCTCTAAGCAGAATGCCAAACCGAAAATCAAAGCGATAGCGACCAAACTCATGAAGTCGGCACCACCTTCGATAAACTTTGTCTTTAATGCTTGATACATACCTCCTTCAATTGCTGGAGCCGCATCCTGCGCGAATGCTACGGTAGAAGTTCCAAGGGCACATAAACCCAAGAATGCTTTTGCAAATAACTTTTTCATTGTGTGTTTAATTTTTAAGATTAATAATTCTCTTATTTGTTTTTATTTTATTGTTAATTAATTCATGGTATTCTCCACTGCGGAGAGAGCGGGATTCGAACCCGCGAAACCCTTTAGGGGTTTACACGCTTTCCAGGCGTGCCTCTTCAACCACTCGAGCATCTCTCCAATTATTCGCCTAGCTTCTTCTAAAACGACCGCAAAATACGAAAAAATTCCCATATGCAATCTTTTCAGTGCACAAATCTATAGTTTTTGCTTGACATATACACAATATCCGCGAAATAAATTTTGACTTCATTCGAAAAAAAGTGTCTATATGGGTTTATTTAGGCTTTTAAACAATTCTAATGTGTTTTTTCGAGTAGCGTTTACGGTTTCCTCTAGCGTGAGGCCGAATGTTTCCGCCACTTTCTCGGCCGTCTTCCATATGTAAGTAGGCTCATTCCGTCTACCTCTGTAGGGGACTGGTGAAAGATAGGGGGCATCTGTTTCCAAGAGTATCTTTTCAAGATCTGTTTGCCGGATGACTTCGGACAGTTTTGAATTTTTAAAGGTGACAACCCCGTTTATCCCGATCTTGAAGGTGGGCAGTTTCTTTATTTCTTCCAGCTCTTCCGTTGTGCCGGTAAAACTATGAAATACGCCCTTAAGTCTTTCCGCTCCGACTTTATGTATGCATTCCAGAACTTCCGGATATGCGTCACGGGTATGGATGGCTACGGGCAGGTTTAGATCGATGCTCCAACGCAGTTGTTCCTCGAAAACGATTTGTTGCTCCTTCAAATAAGTCTTATCCCAATATAGATCGATCCCGATTTCACCGATACCGCAATAAGTACGTTTAGATAGATAGGATTCCGTTTGTTTTAGGATATCGATATAATTGCTATCCACACTGGTCGGATGCAATCCCATCATGGGGAAAGCGAACTCTGGGTATCGATCGCATAAATCGTGCATTCTGTCAATCGTCGTCAGGTCTACGTTTGGCAGAAGCAGGGTGTCGATACCTGAGTCTTTTGCTTTTTGAGCCAGTTCGTCTTGCTCCGGATCGAAATCCTCCAGATATAAATGGCAATGTGTGTCTATTAAGCTCATGGATTAGGATTGTCTATGCATTAAATGATCACAAACCTCTTTTAGGATCGTTAATTTTTCGGGGGCGACTTGTAAAGCGTTTAAGTTCTCTACGGATGCGTCGTAATAGGCTTGGATTTTATTTTCTGTTAATTGTTTTAGCTGCAATTCGTTGTAGATAGAGGTGAATGCCTGTATCTTTTGAGCCGGGTCGAATTCTTTTTTATCCATCCAGCTACGGAGAGCTTCCGCTTGTTCTTTATTGGCCAGTCTGAGAGCGTTGATCAATAAGAATGTTTTCTTGTTGCAAAGGATATCGCCGCCAATGTTTTTCCCGAAAGTGGCGGTGTCACCATATACATCTAGTAAATCATCTTGCAGTTGAAACGCTAGACCTATATTGATACCAAACGCATATAAGTTGCCTGCGTCTTCCTGTGAGGCACCTCCGAGTAGGGCACCCGTCTTAAGGGAGCAGGCCAGTAGTACGGCTGTCTTTAGCCGGATCATCTCGATGTATTCTTCCTCGCTCACATCCATGCGAGACTCGAATTCCATGTCGAATTGTTGGCCGCCACATATTTCCGCCGCGGTTTGCGTAAATAAATCCAACACTTGTTTGAGGTGGCCGTGTTCCGTTGATCCGATTAATTGATAAGCCGCTATTAGCATCGCGTCTCCAGAAAGAATCGCCGTATTGGCATTCCATACCTTGTGTACGGTAGGTTTGTTCCTTCTTTTATCAGCTTCATCCATCAGGTCGTCGTGCAGCAAGGTGAAGTTATGGAAAACTTCCAGACCTAAAGCGGGCTTGATCGCATTCTCTATACTATTATTATATATATTACATGCCATCAACGTTAACGCCGGACGTATTCTTTTTCCTCCGAGGGACAAGATGTACTCTATCGGCTCGTATAAGCTCTTGGGAGGATTGGTGAATTGTAGTTGAGAGATCTCGCTTTCTATTCTTTGAAGTATATTCTCGAATGCTAACATAGCTGTATCAATTAATGGAGTTATGAAATAAAAAAAGGCTGCGAAAATGAAGCAGCCTTTTTGATATGTTTAATGTTATACTATTGCAATCTGAACGTGATAGGCACAGTATACTTAACACGTACTGGTTTACCTCTCTGCTTACCCGGAGTCCATTTAGGCATGGTACCGATCACACGAAGAGCCTCTTTGTCCAATGATGGGTCTACACCACGTAATACCTCAGCGTCTACTACTGATCCGTCTCGGTTAACCACGAATGCGCAGATTACACGACCTTGGATACCGTTTTCCTGTGCGATTACCGGATACTTGATTGATTTAGCGATAAACTTCAGCAATTCTGCGTCTCCACCGGGGAACTTCGGCATTTCTTCTACAACTGTAAAGATCTGTTGTGCGGACTCTTCTTCCTCTTCTACAACTGCGGGGGGAGTATAAACAGCCTCCTGCGCTGAGGTTTGGTCATCCTCTGATGATAAGATATCTTGCTGTTCCAATTCAACGTCGTCTTCAACAACGTTCAAAACCTCGGTTACAACTGGTGCTGGAGGTGGTGGAGGTGGAGGAGGCGTATTCTCCGGTCTCGTGATTTCCACTTCTTCCTCAGCGATGATGTCTGCTACACCCTCGCTAGCCTGAACGACCATTACATCGCGGGTACTCCATTCGAAGCCCACGAACAAGACAGCTAAGCCCACTATAAATCCCATAAGGATGCTTAGGGTCTTACCTTTCTCAAGGTCCGCTTTCGGTGATTTTTTAATTTCCATACGTTTATAATAATTTATAAGTGTTTTTCACTTCTGCAAAAATACAAATTATTTCATATATCAAACAAAAATGAGAGCGATTATATACCTTTTTGGCATTTTTCCCGTTTCTGTTAATGTGAAATCCGTATTTCTGAGATTTGCGGGTGTAAAGTAAAAACATTTTTCCGAATTAATGTATCTTTGAACGATTTTTTGCATGAAAATATGAGAAATAAACTATTTATACTGATTTTATTCGTTGTTACACTGTCTGTCTCAGCGCAAAACGGGAGCGAGGCGTATACTTTCTTACGTTTTCCGACCTCGACCCGGGCTAACGCCTTGGGTGGGCATACCGTGGCGTTGGTAGAAAGAGATCCTTCACTTATTTTCCATAATCCGGCGTTGCTAGGCGCGGAGATGGATGGGATGATCAACTTGAATTATATGAATTACATCTCGGATATCAACGTAGGGAGTGCCTTGTTCACGAAAGCGCATGGCGAGAAAGGGGCTTGGGGCGTAGGCGCTACGTTTATAAGCTATGGCGATATCCAGGAGGTGTTGCCGGATAATGTCGTGACCGGAGCGAGTCTTTCGGCGAAAGATATCAGCGTAAATGGTTTCTACTCCCGCGACTTGAGCGAGCGTTGGCGGGGTGGATTGTCGTTGAAGTTCTTGTATTCGGGCTTGGCTGATTATACCTCTATCGGTTTATGCGTGGATGCGGGATTGAGTTATTATAATTCGGATAAGGGTTTTTCTTTTGGTTTCGCCTTGAAGAATATCGGCGCGCAACTGAAAGCTTACGAGGATGAGCGACAAAAGATGCCTTGGGATATCCAGATGGGTATCACGCAGAAAATGGCGCATGCCCCGATTCGTTTTTCTTTGACGGCCCAATACTTGAACCGTTGGAAGTTCGATTATATCGATAATACGGATAAAGAGTATGACGGGGATTCTTTCGTTAAGACGTTGGCGAAGCATTTTATCATCGGCGTGGATTTTATCCCGTCCGAGAACTTTTGGGTGGGTGTAGGATTCAATCCGAAGGTCAATATGGATATGAAGTTGAAAGGCGGGGGAAGTTTCTCCGGCTTCTCGGCTGGCGCAGGCGTAAGGATCAAGATGTTTGATGTGGGCTTCTCGCTGGCGAAATATCATCCGTCCGCCATGTCGATGATGATTAGCGTATCTACGACCTTGGCCGATTTTAAGAAGGTGACAGAATAAACCTATACATTAATATATATATGAAGAAAATAGTTATCGCTATAGACGGGCACTCTTCCAGTGGCAAAAGTACCATGGCAAAAGATCTTGCCAAGGAGATCGGATATACGTATATCGATACGGGTGCCATGTATCGGGCCGTGACTTTGTATTGCATCCAGCATGGATTTTTTGAGGGAGAGAAGATTAAGGAGGAAGAGCTGAAGGCTTCTATCCATGATATCGATATTTCATTTCGTTTGAATGCGGAGACCGGCCGGCCAGATACCTATTTGAACGGTGTGAATGTAGAGAAAGAGATTCGTGGCATGGAAGTGGCGGATAAAGTGAGTCCGGTAGCCACTCTAGGCTTTGTGCGCCGTGCGTTGGTCGCTAAGCAACAAGAGATGGGGAAGGCGAAAGGCATCGTGATGGATGGCCGTGATATCGGTACGGTCGTATTCCCGGATGCGGAGTTGAAGCTTTTCGTGACGGCCTCGCCGGAGGTACGTGCCAAGCGCCGGGTCGATGAGCTGGAGGCGAAGGGGATCCCCGCTTCTTACGAGGAAGTGCTGGAGAATGTGAAGAAGCGGGATTATATAGATTCAAACCGGGAAGAAAGTCCTTTGAGACAGGCGGATGATGCCTTGGTGCTGGATAATTCCCATATGACCTTGGACGAGCAAAAGGCTTGGTTGCTAGAACAATATCATAAAGCGATCGGTTCATAAACGAGTGCTTGGAGTTTCCTGTAAAGAAAACTTTTGTCTCTTCGAATGAAAACTATAGTTTCGTTACTAGGAAACAAAAGTTTCTCTTAGGGAAAACTCTAGTTTTGTTATGAAGAAACTTTAGTTTCTTGTGATTGAAAATTAAGAAAACTGTAAGTGCTTGTTTGTTAATGATATTATAGATATGATAGAAGTCGAGATAGATAAAGATTCCGGATTCTGCTTTGGGGTTGTTACCGCCATAGAAAGCGCGGAGCGGGAGCTGGGTAATACGGATACGCTGTATTGCCTAGGCGATATCGTTCATAACAGTTTGGAGGTGGAGCGGTTGGAGCATATGGGGCTGCATACGATCGATCATGATGGCCTTTCAAAGTTGAGAGACCGGAAGGTGTTGCTCCGGGCGCATGGCGAGCCACCTTCTACCTATTCTTTAGCGAAGCGAAACAATATCACGATTATAGACGCTACTTGCCCGGTTGTCTTGCGTTTGCAGCGCAAGATCCATAAATGTTATCAAGAGACCCGGGCGAATAACACCCAGTTGGTTATCTATGGAAAGAAAGGCCATGCGGAGGTGAATGGCTTGGTGGGGCAGACGGAAGGTACGGCGATTGTTATCGAGAAAATAGAAGACCTCGATCGTCTGGACTTTACCCGTGCGATCAGTCTGTTTTCCCAAACCACGAAGTCCTTGGATGGATTCAAGGCGGTAGTGGCTGAGATCAAGCAGCGGATGGCGGAAGGGGTGGAGTTTAATTATTACGATACGATTTGCCGTCAGGTGGCGAATCGTCTTCCGAATATAAAAGCGTTCGCCTCCAGCCACGATTGGGTCTATTTTGTGGCCGGTCGTAAAAGTTCCAACGGAAAGATGCTGTTCGAGGAGTGCCGGAAAGCGAACCCGAATACGCTTTTTATTTCCGAGGTATCAGAGATTACCGAGCCTTTGCCCGAGGGCGTGCGCCGGGTCGGGGTTTGCGGCGCTACATCCACTCCCAAGTGGTTGATGGAGGAAGTGGCGGTCCGGATCAAGGAACTGAATGCTTCGGAATGATATTTTGATTAAAATTACGTGAACTTTCCGGGAGAAAGACAGAAGGATAACTAAATATTTACTACTTTTGCCGGAGAACATTAAAATCAATGACGCTATGTCTACAGTAAAGTGTGTTGGTATTTTAACGTCCGGAGGTGATGCCCCGGGAATGAATGCCGCTATTCGTGCGGTAACACGTTCCGCTATTTATAACGGAATGAGAGTGAAAGGTATTTACCGTGGTTACAAAGGGTTGATCCTAGATGAGATTGAAGAGTTTAAGACACAAAATGTCAGTAATATAATTCAGCGCGGTGGAACAATTCTTAAGACCGCCCGTTGCGTGGAGTTCAAGACTCCCGAGGGACGAAAACAGGCCTATGATAAGTTGCAAGAGCATGGGATCGATGCCTTGATCGCTATCGGTGGTGACGGAACGTTGACGGGAGCGCGTATTTTCGCTCAGGAGTTTAATTTCCCGATCGTAGGATTGCCGGGTACGATTGATAATGACTTGTATGGCACGGATACGACGATCGGTTATGATACGGCCTTGAACACGATCATGGAATGCGTGGATAAGATCCGTGATACCGCTACCTCGCATGATCGTCTGTTCTTTGTGGAGGTTATGGGGCGCGATGCGGGTTTCTTGGCGTTGAACGGAGCGATCGCTTCTGGCGCCGAAGCCGCTATTATCCCGGAAATCTCCTTGGAGAAAGACCAATTGGCCGAGATGATCGAGAATGGATTCCGTAAGTCCAAGAACAGTAGTATCGTATTGGTTGCCGAAAGTGAGGTAACCGGTGGCGCTATGGGTGTCGCTGAGCGTGTGAAGAAGGAATATCCGCAGTTCGATGTGCGTGTCTCTATTTTAGGTCACTTGCAGCGTGGTGGTTCTCCTACGGCACAAGACCGGATCTTGGCGACTCGTATGGGTGTGGCCGCGATCGATGCCTTGTTGGATGATCAACGTAACGTGATGATGGGTATCCAGAACGACCAGATCGTTTATGTACCGTTCTCTAAAGCGATCAAGAATGATAAGCCTATTAACCGGGATTTGTTGAACACGCTCCGTGTTTCTTCAATCTAAATAAGGCATATATTTATACGAATAGGAACCCGGATGTAGCGATTGCGTACATCCGGGTTTTTATTTGAAGAACCTGATATCATGAAGAAGTATAGCGGCGTGGCCTTGAATGTAATCGTATTTGTCTTTCTGTTTATCTTCTTGAGGATATTCAGTGAGTACCACTTTTACTGTGTCGAGCAGAACCAGTTATTCCAGTTGACTCCCATTTTTATTATCGATAAGTTAATGCAACCGGGAGGTTTAGCGATGGTTCTTTCCGGTTGTTTGGTGCAGTTCTTCATTCTCCCGAATGTGGGAGCTATGATAACGGCGGCCCTGCTGACAAGCCTAGGGGCCTTGTTCTGGGCGATCTTGAGGCGGATCGATCCGCGAAGCCATGGTATTTTATGGGCTTGGCTTCCCGTCCTATCCTTGTTGTTTGTGCAATGGGATTTTAATTACAGGTTTCAAGGAACGGTAGCCTTCGGTATGATGCTGCTTGCTTTATATCTCGTTTTAGGGATAAGGAATTTCATACCTCGTTTGATAGCAAGTCTGTTTGCCTCCCTGTTACTCTTTGGGTTGGCCGGGCCGGTCTCTTTGTTGTTTGCCTTGTCCATGATGGGATACGAGGCCATGAGCCGGACGCCCCGTTGGTATTATTCCGCGATTTTACCGATGATCGTGTTGATCTTGGGTGGATTATGTGTGCGTTACTCGGTGATCGGAGAATACCGCTTTGTCTTTTTACCGGATAGTTATTATTATTTCCGTTTGGTGCCGGATAAGGTAATTTATTTCTCATGGATCGCTTTCTATGCGGCGCTGGTTGTAACCTGCCTCTGTAAAAACAAGGAATCATGGGCTGGTAAAAAGCGTCTAGCGCTGGGAATCTCCCAATTCATTATCTTAGGGCTTATCTTCTGGAAAGGCTTCGATCTATATGGCGAACAGAAATCATACCGCTTGAAGATGATGGACTATTTTACCCGGACAGAGCAATGGGACCGGATCTTGGTATCATGCAAGGAGCCGACCACTAATCAACTCTATTTATGTTACCAAAATATGGCTTTGGCTCGGAAAGGTATTCTGGCGGATGAGGCGTTTAAGTACACGCAGCACGGGCCTCGTGGATTAATGGTGGCATGGAATAAATCGACTACCATATCCGCCTTGCTGAGTGATGTTTATTTTACGATGGGAAATGTCGCTGCGGCTCAAGAGATGGCTTTCGAAAGTAATATTGGTGCCTTATGTGATGGAAATCCCCGCATGACGCAACGTTTGGTACAAACGAACTTGATTTATGGAGCCTATCCGGTCGCGGAGAAATATATCGCTGTCTTAGAGAATACTTTCTATTATAAGGATTGGGCCAAAGCGCAGCGGAAATTCCTGTATAATGATGAGGCGGTCGAGACAGATCCTCTATTGGGGAATATGCGCAGGAACCTGCTAGCTGAGAATCATCTGATCCAGATGGATGGATTCGACACGGACTTGATTCGCTTGGCGGAGCAGAATCCTTCCAATAAAGCCGCTTTCCACTATGCCGGCGTATTCTATCTTTTAGCAAAAGATGTGACGCGCTTTAAGACGTTGGTGGAAACCTATTACGGAACGGATTTACTCCCTTCTTTACCGGTCTCTTTTCAAGAGGCGGTCATCATCCTATCGGAGAAAGATCCGGATTACTGGAAACGTTTCGGTGTTTCGGAATCTATCGTAGGGCGATTCACCGATTATAAGAGGCAAGTGCTCGCTGGGCGGAATAATAGTAATGCGCTGCCCGGTTTGATGTATCGCTCTTATGGCGATACGTATTGGTATTATTATATGTTTAAATAGGAGATGAGAAAAATGTATATAATAAGATGTATATGTCTGTGGATGATTCTGGGCTTGATGGCTTGTTCCGGTCCGGTACGTATACAGAAGAATCTGGAAGTCAAGCCGGAGATCTTTCCGGATTATGCGGATGTGACAATCCCGCCGAATATAGCTCCCTTGAATTTTAAGCTGAAAGACGCTTGCGCTGAGGCCCGTGCCATTCTCGAATGTGGCCCGGAGAAATTAGAGATCAAGACCGGGAAAGACGCTTGTTTCGTGATCCCGGCCTCCGGTTGGAAAAGGCTGTTGCGTATCGCTTCCGGGAATCATCTGAATGTAACCGTACAAGCCTTCGTGAATGATGAATGGATCGCGTATGCCCCCTTCATCATCAAGGTGGCGAAGGAGCCGGTCGATGGTTGGTTGGCTTATCGTTTAATCGAACCGGGCTATGAGTTGTGGAACCGTATGGGTATCTATCAACGTAACTTGGAAAATTATACGGAGAACGCGATCATCGAAAATAAGATGAGCGGCAATAACTGTATGAACTGCCATTCTTTCTGTATGCAGAATCCGGAGAAAATGCTTTTCCATATGCGTGAGACCTATTCTTGTACCTTATTGATCGATGGAGATAGGGTGGAGAAGCTGAATACGAAGACCGATCAGACCCTTTCTCCACTGGTCTATCCTTCTTGGCATCCTTCCGGAAAATATGTCGCTTTCTCTGTGAATAAAACCAAGCAAGCGTTTCATATGAACGATAGGAATCGGGTGGAGGTATTCGACTCGGCTTCGGATGTGGTCGTCTATGATACGCAAAAGCATGAGATCGTGACTTCTCCGCTGTTGTCTTCAGAGGGAGCGTTCGAGACTTTCCCTACATTTTCCCCGGATGGAAATACGCTCTATTTCTGTTCGGCTAAAGCCCGTACGATGCCCAAGGAATACGATCAAGTGAGATACGATCTATGCTCAGTCTCGTTCGATCCCGCTACACGCCGTTTCGGGACGGTAGTCGATACTTTATATAAGGCATCGGAGATCGATAAAAGCGTTTCTTTTCCCCGGGTTTCCCCGGATGGAAAGTATTTGCTCTATACCTTGTCCGGTTATGGGAATTTCTCTATTTGGCATAAGGATGCCGATTTGTACATGATTGATTTATCGACTCTGCGAAGTTATCCATTGGAGGCGGCGAATAGCGACGATGTGGAAAGCTATCATTCATGGAGTAGCGATAGCCGTTGGATCGTGTTTAGCAGCCGGCGGATGGATGGTTTGTATACAAGACCGTTTATCGCTTATATCGATGAGAAAGGACAGGCTTGCAAACCTTTCCTGTTACCTCAGAAGGATACGGATTTTTATTTTCGTTTTATGAAATCCTACAATATACCTGAATTCATCACAGGAGAGGTAAAGAGACAAGGGCGTGCGTTGGCCGTGAAAGCGAAAGAAGACAAAGGAGTCGATGTAAGGTTCAAGTAAAAAAGAGTGTCGCATGATCAGATCGTGCGACACTCTTGTGCTTTTATACCTATTTCGTAGCGATATTATCCAAGAACAGATCGATCATCCGTTTGGCTGCCACGAAAGAGCTGATCTCGTTGTTCAAGACTTGTTTCTCCGTCTGTTCCAGCATGCCTTCTACCGCCGGGTTATGGTAGAACTTATCCCGCAGCGTGTCGTTGATGCTTTCGTACATCCAGTATTTAGCTTGCTCGTTACGTTTATAGTTGAAGTAGCCATTCTTTTTGGTGAACTCCATATACTCTCCGACCATATCCCATATTTCCTTGATACCTATGTTGTAATAACCGGAATAAGTCAATACTTTCGGGAACCAACCTGATTCCGAAGGTGGGAAAAGATGCAAGGCGTTCCGGAACTGAGCGGCGGCGAGATTCGCCTTATCGATATTGTCTCCATCCGCTTTATTGATAATAATACCGTCCGCCATTTCCATGATACCTCGCTTGATACCCTGCAACTCATCTCCGGTACCGGCCAATTGAATCAACAGGAAGAAGTCCACCATAGAATGTACGGCCGTCTCGCTTTGTCCGACACCCACGGTCTCTACGAATACGGTGTCGAAACCGGCGGCCTCGCATAATACGATCGTCTCACGGGTCTTACGGGCGACCCCCCCTAAGGAGCCTGCGGATGGTGAAGGACGGATAAAGGCGTTTTTCTCTCTCGACAAGGCCTCCATACGAGTCTTATCTCCTAGGATACTACCTTTCGAGCGTTCGCTACTCGGGTCGATCGCTAGTACGGCAAGCTTACGCCCTTGGTTGATCAAGTGCATGCCGAAAGAGTCGATAGAGGTACTCTTTCCCGCTCCGGGAACACCCGTAATACCGATACGGACCGATTTTCCGGCGAAAGGCAAACATTTCTCGATAATCTCCTGCGCCACCTGTTGGTGCTCATGCTTAGAGCTTTCCACCAAGGTAACCGCTTGACTGAGTATCGTGATATTCCCTTTTAAGATACCTTCCACGAATTCGGAAGGCGTATATACCTTGCGTTGGACACGCTTTTTTATATAAGGATTTACGGTAGGGACATCCGCAATGCCCTTATTCACTTTCAATCCCTTGTACTGATCATCGTTTTCTGGATGTTCCATATCAATCTATTATTTGTATGCCGTCACCTTGATCAAGCGAATAGGCCCGTTCGGGTCGTTGCATACGACATTAATAAGTGCTTCAAGTTTTGTCTTTATCTCTTTCGGTCGCAAGGTTACTTTGAAAGTAGCGGTCGCTCCCGGTTTAAGTTCTTTCTTGCCGCCGGACAAATCGACACGCTCATCATCACAAGTGACGCTGTAGATCGTGAGCGGAGTCTTTCCGGCATTCGTAATCTCAAATGTACCCGATACCTTACCACCGATCAACGGAACGATGTTTTTCTTGTTCGGTAGCTTGCCGAATTCCAGTAAAGTGCCGGATAATTCCGCTATTGGGGCTTGGGCTTTATCCGCAGCGGATAGTTTGCTGAAATTATCGATCACGTTGGCGGAGATCTGGATCTCTCCGGATACTTCCTTCTTTCCGGCGCTCTGTACCATGATCGGCAAAAGCGTAGAGACTCGTCCTTTCCGCTTCAGGACCTTGGCGTCCATAAGGATCGTAATGGCACCGACCTCGTCCGGTTGAAGGGTAGCCGGGTTCACCTGTACGTTGAGATAGTGAGGTACTTTACCCAGATGAATCGTAGCCGAGGTCTTTCCCTCGTTCTTAATGTTGATCTTCTCGCCCAACGTTTCCTCCGGACGGATACTGCTGAATAGAACAGTCTTCGTATGCAGCTTCAGATCACCGATAGAATAAGGATACGTAAAGACCGGCTGCGAAGGTTTCGGGGTGACATTTCCCTTAATGGCTAGACTGTAACTCCCTTTCTTTCCATTGCTGAATATCGATACGGTTTTATAAAACGGGCCGGGGCGTCCTTTCGGATTATACGTTATCTTAACTTCACCGGTCTTACCGGGAGCGATCGGCGACTTGGTCCATTCAGGCCGTGTACAACCGCATGACGCGGTAACACGGGTGATGACCAAAGGGGCATCTCCCGTATTCTTTATCGTGAAAGTATGACTGGCGAATCCATCGGCCTCGGCTATTGTCCCGAAATTATAAGTCAACTCGTCCGACAAGATTTGGGCGCCTTGTTGTGCCCAAGCTGTCGTTATAGATATAATTGCTGTAAGAGCAAGGATCAACCTTTTTATATTCAGCATTTCAATTGGGGGTTTTTTACGTATTTCTTATTCAACCTCTCCCCGGATGTTCATGATGAAGCTTCCGGTTTTCCCGTTACTGTATACGGAAATGGTCTTCGTGAAAGGACCCGGACGTCCTGCCGGATCGAAAGTAACCTTGATCTGGGCTTTCTTACCCGGAGCTACCGGTTCTTTCGGCCATTCCGGGGTCGTACATCCGCAAGACGCGATTACACGTGTAATGACTAGAGGCATATCGCCCGTATTGGATACTTCAAACGTATGGGATACTTTTCCGTCTGCTTCCTTGATGGTACCAAAATCGAAACTGGTTGTTTCCGCGGAAATAACTGCTTTCTTCTGAGCTGAAGCCATTCCTGTCGCTAACAGGATCGCCATGAAAATAAAAACTATTTGTTTCATCTTATCGTTTAGTTTTAATTCGAATTACAAAGATAGTCATTTCAATTGAAAGTTGAGAATTGAAAATTGAAAATTAGAGGAAGATAACGCTTCTTGCGATGCCTATTCTTACCTTCTTACGGTGCCCATTCTAACCTCCTTATACTGGGCATTGTAAGGAGGTTAGAACGGGCATTGTAAGAAAAGGCTTGTTTAGGGCATGATCCGCAAGCTTTCTCCGGCGGTGTGCGACACGAATTCCGGGGCGTACATACATTGAATCGTACTGATACCTCCGGCGTATTCGCCGCTACGGGATACGTAGACCGGATATTCCAAGACAAACGTACCTTCCGGCAGACGATTGATGAAGAAATTCTCGGATACGTCTTTCGGGGATCTGTAATACCAGATACCGTCTCTTGATTCCGGGCCGGAAAGTTGATCGGCCGGTTCGAAGCAGCCCGCACGTAGATCTTTCAAGAATACGTAATTCATTTCACGGTCTGTCCGGATCGTTAGCCGAACGATTACCTTGTCTCCGATGCGGAGCGGCTGCTCCGGCGTTACGGGACGGATTTGGCAGTTGGTACCGTTATTGGTCTCGACGAATAATTTCTTCTCGACACTCAACACCCCTTTTTGTCCTTTTACCTTGTCGATCTCTTGGAAGTATTGCTCGTAAACAGCTCCCCATGCCGGAGTGTTTCCTTCCTTGCGGATCGAGAGCACGGGGTTGGCGGAACTATTTGCCGGCTCGTTCGGAAGTATCGTTTTGAGGTAACCGGTAGCGATTTCCCCTTCCGCTGTACTATAGGTCTTGCCGTCCCATGTCGCTACACAGGTGTTTTGCGTGTTCAGCCAATCGCTACCTGTGAGTAGCAAGGCGTAAATGGCGTTTACCGTGGCGGGTACGGATTCCCAGTTTTGTGTACGTTTCTGGTTTAGCAACCATTGTTTCATCCGGTTTGTATGCTGGGTATCCGGCGCGATTTCGTTAAAGACGGACATTAATAAGCAATGCGTGTCGATCGGTGAGGTGAAATAATCACTCCCCCTGCGGTTGTTTGCCCAATACATACCTTTCTCCTCGGAGATCGTAGCGGTCTTCTTTAGCCATGTCAGGATTGCTGTCGCCACCTCCTTTTTACCGTTTCGATGCATTAACAAGGCGATTTCGCCCTTGCTGATTAAGGAATATTGATTCCAGTGCTTCTCCGCTTGGTTCGTATAGAAACGGATCGCTTCCCGGGCGTCTCCCAGTTCCGGGATATCCCGGTAGGAGCTGCGGACGAATAAGAACTCTACCTGCTCCGGCGAGGGCCATGCGTTTTGCCATTTCTTATCGTATTTCAGCAAGTTCTCATAATCCGTTTGCATACTTTTGTCCAAGAACTTGAGGGCCTTCATTTGCATCTCTTTCTCCGCTTGCCCATATTGGATTGCGTTTAGCTGTACAAGCTGTGACATACCTTTCAGGATAGAAAGCGTGATCGCACGGCTTGCGGGGAAACCTTTGAACCAGCTCCATCCACCCTCTTCGTTCTGTTGTTGGATCAGTTGTTGCAAGGCCGCTTCCCGTAATCCGTCCGCACGGTTTAGGTCGAACAATAAAGACAAGCGTTGTTTTTGCTCTGTCTCGTTATCGGCGGCCAGTACCCAAGGCGTCTCTTCCAAGAGTATGTTCTTCAGCTCTTGGTTCTTTTCCAAGTTTGAATAGAGGGTAGAGGCATTCCCTCCTTGGGCGGTCCATTGGCTGATCACTTTCCGGATGCGGGGATGGGCTTGGGCGATATAGGAAGCCAACGTATTGCTGTAATAAGCGGCAAACCAAGATAAGATATTATCATTGTTCGGCTGTGTGATCGTCGGTAATGCCTGTACCGCGTACCAAATCGGATTCCCGGTCATCTCCAGCGTGAGACGGAATGGTGTCGCTCCCTCCGAGTTCCCGGAGATACGGATTTGTTTCTCTCCTTCCTTGAGCAAATAGAACGGGGTACTTTCCGTGATAAGCAATTGATTGGAAAGAACCGGTACGATCTGCTGCTCCCCGTCGCTTCCCTTTTCAGAGTCGGCTAGGATACGTACGCCCAGCAGGCTGATCTGTTTGGGGACCGGGATTATCCAGCTTACAGTAGCGATGCTATCCGGTTGCAACTCAAACGGACGTTGTGACTTGCTCAAGCAGATAATCGGTTGGTCTGTAGCGGGATCGAATAGTTCGATGCGTACACGGCCGGATACCGCTTCCTTGGAATTGTTGATGACTTGCGTGCTGATGCTGACCTCATCCCCTTGGCGGACGAAACGAGGCAGATTCGGTAAAACCATCAAAGGCTTGCTGCTGATGACCTCTTTCGTTAACAGACCGTATTTCAGGTCTTGGGTGTTGGCCAATAGCTGTAGTTTCCAAGTCGTATTACTTTCCGGCAGGGTGAAATTTACGAATATGTCTCCTTCCTCGTTCGTTTGTAAGGTCGGGTAGAAGAAGGCGGTTTCCGCGAAGTTCTGCCGGATTTGCTCCGGACTTACCGGCTGGCTGCTCTCTTTGGCGAAAGGATCGGATAGGCTGAACACGGGTTCCCCTTCCGTAGATTCCACACTAGGCTCTTCTAACACGGCGCTGTCTTCCATGATGTTCATGGATTCCGCCACTACTGGGGCTGCCGCGGATTTCAACATGATACCTCCCGTGGCGAAAGCCCGGTTGCTGGAGCCGTATCCTCGTATGACAATCTCATTGAATAGACCGAACCAATTTAAACGGTCATACTGATATTGAGGTACTTTTATATACTTGGCCTCTGTCTGGTCATATTGATAACTACGCTGGAATCCGGCTCCGGTTGAGAAACGGGGAGCTTGTAGCAGGATCGTTCGCTGCGGGGAGAAATACCAATTGAACGGTATGATTTTATCTAGTGAGGCATCGTACATGCTGGCCAGTACCTCGGCGGATACGATCGTGGAGTCCGCGTCGGTGATACGGAATTTCCAGCTCTCTTTACTTCCCGGAAGTAAACGATCCCGGAAAGTTATCGGCTTGATGGTCAACTGCCGGTTGGGTAGCTGAAGCTCTACGGGTACTTGGGTAATATAAAGTTCACCCTCTTTTACGAACGTAAAGGATACGATGATTCCCTCTCCATATTCCGGCTTGAACGGGATCTTAAACCGATGGTTCGCGTCGCTTAGCTTTATCAACTCGTGATGGATGCGGTTATTTCCGGCAAACCATTCATAGAGTACGTAGGCGTCCTTGTCGGAGGTGCCGAATACGATCTCCGCTTCCTCCCCGGGTAAACAAGTTGTCTTCTCTTTCAGCAGCCAAGTATGGGTTAATACGGGAGGACGCTTGTCGTTCTTTCCGTATAGGATGAAATCGGACTGGTTTTTACTGGGTCGTCCTTGGCTATCTTTGGCTTCTACTAAAATGCGATAACGTCCGGAGGGCAATGGGTTGAAAATAGCCGGACTGATCTCCTTGCCACTGGTAAAGCTACCGGAAGCTACTTGCTTGCCTTCTTGATAGCTCTCTCCGCTATTCTTATCGGATCGGTTCGCGATCAGTTCTACGATCTTGAAAGTACCGGAGGTGGAAACCATCTCCCCATTGATTGTCCGGGCTTCGACTACGGCTTTTACCGAGTCTTTCTCGATTTGTGGCGGTAGGTTCGTGAATAAGACGATACTGGATTCTCCTACCGAGAAGGTGTAATTCGCCTCTTGGGTCTCTCCCTTGCTATCGGTTACGGTAGCCGATACCTCGTAGGTCTGGTATGCGGAAGCGTATGGATTCGTATCCTCCTCTTTTTGGGGACGGAAAGATACGCTAAATGTCCCATCGCCGGAAAGGGTGGTACTCCCTTCCGCAACTTGTGTCGGAGCGCTCGGACGGAAATACCTCCACAACAGGAAGGGCCTGCGTGTAATACGCCAAGTGACATCTCCGCTGGGCAGCGACACGCCGGAGAATGTAGCCGCCTTGCCTTGTATGGTTACGGAATCGCCGAAAGCGATATCGCCCTTGATCGGGAGGAAGTACGCTTGGAAAGTCGGACGTTTGTATTCCTCTACATGAATATATACGCTCATCTGTCCGGTACTTAACCGGAAGACACCGCTTAGGGTCTGTTTGGGGAGGGAGAACTCTCCGTTAAAGGAACCGAACTCATTGGTCGTGACTTTCTTCTGGGCTATCTCTTTCCCGTTAGCGTCGTATAAAGTCACCGTAAAAGGCTGTCCGGCCACGGCATGCGGGTCGTTCGCGTCTTTTACATAGGCGAGGCCTTTGAAGAAAATGGTTTGTCCCGGACGGTAAAGCCCACGGTCCGTAAAGATTGAGACTTCTACCGGGTTCTTTTCCGGTTTGTGGCCGGAACCCATCGGATAGATATTTGTCAACATAGCGTTGGTATCTCCTGGTCTGCTGGCTTGGAACGCCAATACTTGACTGTTCGCCGGAAGCGTGGCCAAGCCTTCCCGGTCTGTCTTGACGGTACCCAGTTCTTGCAAGCTACGACGCTGACCTCCGTAATAAGTAACGATAGCCCCATCAACAGGCTTCCCGCTAAGATAGTCGGTAACCATGACCTCTTGTTTATTACCGGAAAGATTACGATAGATCGCGGCCAATCGGGTTACGCTAACCGTATTGATCGTCTTTAGCTGTTGTCCGGGTACGGTTACGACACATTCATACAATCCCGGTTGATCCATAGATATATGTAAGGTCGTATCTTGCTGCGAATAGCTGTTGGGCAGTAGCAAAGAGAATGTCTTCTCATTTACGAGTTGTCCCAAGGTGCTGCTACTTGATTTTTTTGCGGATGTATGGGCTGCCGCTTGTAAAGGTGTTTTCGAGCTTCGATAGATTTGTACGATGACTTTCTGTACATTCTTATATTCCAGCTTGATCCCCAGTTGCTGTCCCGGATAAACCGTATTGTTTGTAGATGCGGATAAAGTAGGTTGTTCCAATTGCGCCAAGCGATTCTTTAAGATAGCCGTGCGAGGGTAACCGGAATACCGCTTGATACCCTCCTCGCATAGTTTCACCTCTTCCGCTTTGATAGAATCCCATTGGGTAGAGACGTAACGAAACATACCGCCGCTAACCAAATCCAATTTGGCGATTAAGATCTCGGCGGCATAGTTTTGAGAAGCTAAGTTCCTGTAAAGCTCATCCAATGCGTTCATGTAAGCCACGAAAGACTCTTTATCCCTTTTATCCCCGTAAAGGAATCGTAGGTAATCCAATTCCGTAAGGAGGACCGATTTCATATTCGGCTCCTTATTTTGAAAGGCGATCAAGTCTTTATAGATCTGTACGGTCGGTTGGATGTCCAGTGCCCGGAAGGCAAGGAACTCATAGAGGGTCGGACGCAGGGTTTGCGAGTCCTTTCCGATCTCCAGAATATCCTTGAACTTGCTGACAGGCGTATTTTGCAATAAGGCCGTAGGTCGCAATGATAAATCGATCTCTTCCTTGATCTTATTCGTGAATAAGTTGGAAGTCCATACCCGGATATCCTCCGGGATATAACCGCTTAATTGAGTACGTTGGTTGATTGTCCACTGGTTCCGTTGGTAGTAGCTCTGATACATCTCCGCCAGCATGGAATGTAATACCGCCACGGAAGCCGAGTCGGCTAGGCTGTTGGTGTAATTCTCCACCTCCTTGATCAGTTCCGGGAACTGATCATCGTTTACCTCCATCTGTTCTTTCATTTTAAGGATAAGATTCTTGATCACCATAGGGGTATTCTTGTCGTTTATCGCTTGCGTGATAACAGAACTTGTTTGTTGAGGCTGGGCGGCCCGGCTATACATAATAACCGCCGAGATGCCGCAAAGTATCAGGGCAGATAAAATAATTGCTCTTATCTTCATATCTTTTGGGTTTTATAAGTTTAACAATAAACCTTTCCTATATAGATACAAAGAAAGAGCAAAAAGTTGTAAAACGTACGTTAATGTTTACTTTTTACGCACATAAGTGATGTAGGTGTAGGGGTAAGGATTCTTCTCGTCTGCGGGATGTTCCTCACGTTCAGTCTCTTCCCAAAGGTCCCAGTTTACGACGGGAAAGAACGAGGTCGCGTCGGGAAACTCATGATGGATGCGGGTAATATACATCTTGTCGGCTATTCTCAAAGCCTGTCTGTATACCAACGCGCCGCCGATAATGAATATCTCGTCCTCTTTCTCACATAAATCCAGAGCGGCCCCCATAGACTCGCAAGCGAAACAATTCACGAAACCAGCCTCGGGCATAGTCGTCAATACGACATTCTTCCGATTGGGCAGTGGCGCTACAGGGAGAGACTCGAATGTCTTACGTCCCATGATTACCGCATGTCCCGTGGTTAATTCCTTGAAACGCTTCATGTCTGAAGGCATGTGACATAATAATTGCTGATTCTTTCCGATCGCGCTTTTATCTGCGATTGCTGCGATGATAGAAATTGTACTCATAGACTTATTGATTTATGATTTGTAATTTATGATTTATGAATTAACTGTCAACTGTCCATCGTCAACTGCCAATTCTCAGACGGCCACTTCTCCCTTGATGTGGGGATGCGGGTCGTATCCGGTCAAATTGAAATCCTCGAACTTAAAATCGAAGATGCTCTTTACGTCTGGGTTGATCTCCATACGTGGCAACGCACGTGGCTCACGTGTCAATTGTAACTTAACTTGCTCCAAATGGTTGCTGTAGATATGGGCGTCTCCCAACGTATGAACAAAATCTCCCGCTTTAAGGCCGGTAGCTTGTGCCATCATTTGTAATAACAAGGCATAGGAGGCAATGTTGAACGGAACGCCAAGGAAAATATCCGCGCTACGTTGATACAATTGTAGGCTCAACCGTCCGTTCGCCACGTAAAACTGGAAGAAAGCGTGGCAAGGAGGCAGGTTCATGTTGTCTAAGTCCGCCACGTTCCATGCGCTTACAATGATTCGTCGTGAATCCGGGTTATGCTTGATCGTCTCCACGGCCTCGGTGATCTGGTCGATAGATCCTCCTTTATAATCCGGCCATGACCGCCATTGGTAACCGTATATATGCCCAAGGCTACCATCCGCGTCGGCCCACTCGTTCCAGATGCGTACGCCATGATCTTGCAGATATTTTACGTTGGTATCTCCATTCAGGAACCATAACAATTCGTAGATGATAGACTTCAGATGCAGCTTCTTGGTAGTGAGTAGCGGGAATCCCTCTTCCAGATTGAACCGCATCTGATGACCGAATACGCTGATCGTTCCCGTACCCGTCCGGTCTTCTTTTCTAACTCCCTCGGTAAGCACTCTATTGAGCAGCTCTAAATATTGTTTCATTACTCACTTATTACAATAGTGTGCAAATGTACAAAAGTGAATCGTATTATACTAGAATAACGGGTCAAAATATGAAATCGGTTGAGGATTCAAACGGTTTCTTCATGTATCCTTGGCTGTTTCTTCGGGAGGTATTAGGGGATTTGTATGAAGGTCTAGCTTATTTATCAGCTGTTGGATGATCATCTAACAGCTGTTGCATGATCTTCCAACGGCTGTTGCATGATCATCTACCAATTGGTAGATGATAAAGATGTCAGGAGGAAGGGTGTAGTACTTCGAGTAGAAATCGGTAAGGATTCCCGAGAAAATGCGTAAGGATATTGGACCTCATGTGGATAGAATGCGTATCTTTGCCCGAAGAATAACATTTATTAATTTTAAAGGAAAGAGATGAAAAAACTTTGTTTTGCGGTCATGGCAATGTGTATGTTATTGTCATGCGGAGGTAAGAATGAGAAGGGGGCGGCTACGGAAGAGGCCACTCTTTCTGGTTTGATGAAGTCGGATTTTGTATCTGAGGTAGATGGAAAGCCGACTGCTTTGTATGTGTTGAAGAATAAGAAAGGGGCTGAGGCTTGCGTAACGAATTGGGGCGGACGCTTGGTTTCCGTGATGGTGCCTGATAAGAACGGTAAGATGACGGATGTTGTGCTTGGGTATGATAATATCGCTCAGTATGTAGCTTTTCCGGATAATAACTATGGTGGTTTGATCGGACGTTATGGCAACCGTATCGCAAATGGTAAGTTTACGTTGGACGGAACGGAGTATCAACTTCCGCAGAATAATAACGGGCATTGCTTGCATGGAGGTCCGAAAGGATATCATGCGGTAGTTTGGGACGCGAAACAGATCGATGACCAAACCTTGGAGTTGACTTATCTATCGAAAGACGGTGAGGCAGGTTTCCCCGGTAATCTGGATATCAAGGTGATCTATAAGTTGACGGATGATAACGCCGTTGATATTAAGTACGAGGCGACGACGGATAAACCTACTGTCGTGAATTTGACGAACCATAGTTATTTTAATCTTTCCGGTGTTCCCGGCTCGCAAATCATGGATCATACGATCATGATCGACGCGGATACATATAATCCGGTGGACGAGACTTTGATCCCGACCGGTATCGAACCCGTGGAAGGCACGCCGATGGATCTTCGCAAACCGGTAGTGGTAGGCGCTGATATCGACAATCCGTTTACGCAATTGGTTTACGGTGGTGGTTACGATCATAACTGGATCTTGAACGCCGCCGGCGATATCAATAAGGTAGCCGCTAAAGTTGTATCTCCGGTAAGCGGTATCGTTATGGAAGTTTACACCAACGAGCCGGGTCTTCAATTCTATGCCGGTAACTCAATGACGAAAGCTGGTGATAAAGGCAAGTTAGGTGTGGTTTACCCGCATCGTGGCGCCCTATGTCTGGAGACTCAACATTACCCGGATAGCCCGAACCAGCCGGCATTCCCGAGCGTAGTGCTTCGTCCGGGCGAGAAATATACGAGTGAGTGTATTTATAAGTTCTCGGTAGAGTAAATAAGGAAGAAAGTTCCGGATTTGGAAATATCCACATAATGGTGAGGCGTATATACATAAATAGGATGTATATGCGCCTCTCTTTTTTACTCACGGAAGCATCTTGTTTATAGTGGAAGAATTTATCGCTAGAGAGTATACGCTATCTTTTCCCAATAGATTTTAAAAGAGAAAAATAAATCCATATGATGTATGAGAAAAAGCGTTATATTTGTATCGATAAAGTAAACTCTTGTGGAAATTCAAGGGTTTATGAATCAAAGTGTGATTACGATAAGCGTTTAAGATATTATCTTTGGAACTGAAAATCGCCAAGTTTCAAGTCGGACAGAGATAATAGGCAACTAAACGCTCACGCTTGTTATATATACTGCCTAATAGTATACGTAATAAGGCGTGGGCTGTTGTTTATTATTTGTCCGATGGGTGTTTGGCGATGCCTCAGTTTCGAATAGTAGATTAACAGTTCCCACGCTTCTTTTTTGTAGCATATAGAAATACCGAACAAGGTGAACGGTCCGGTTTGAGGGAAACGTATATGGAGGTAATTAAAAAGCAACGTTTGGCTGTCTGTCGTATATTATTGGATGTAGTGGAAGGTGCGTGTGAGGTCCGTGATCCGGATCTGATCATGCGGACTCGTCATTATCCGGCACTTCAAAAGGAGATGTGTTTTGCGGATCGGGATTGGGAAGAAGCGAGAGATTTGAGTGTACTTGCCTGCTTGGTACTATCCAAGGAATTGCATTATAAGGTTAAGATGATGATCGGTTTGGTAGCTCATGACTTGTATTCAAGGGAGTCCTCGGTCTCTTATCAGCAACGCCTGTCCTTCGATGTGCTGATGAGTGCGATCGATTGGCCGGTCTCTTTTAAGGAGATCACGCTCTTTGCTCCCTCAAAATAAGTTATAGTTTGTACGTAAGACCTTGAATTCCGTTCTGCGGTTGATCTGGTCGGCGATCTCTTGCTGTTCCGGCGGCAGGGCAAGGATGAATTCCTCGGTAAGCACATCGCCTTCTTTCAAGAAATCGAATTGTTTAGCCATCTTCTTATTGATCGTCTTGGGAACGCTTTCTCCATATCCTTTCGCTTCCAGACGAGCCGCCTCGATACCTCCCGCTATTAGGTAATCCACGACCGATTGCGCACGGCGTTGAGCCAAACGCTCGTTATACTGGTCCGTACCTTTCCGGTCCGTGTGGGCACCCAGTTCGATCGTTACGTTCGGGTTATCGTTCAGCATCTTGATCATCTCGTCCAAAGCTTTCTTGGATTCCGGACGAAGGGTCGCTTTATCGAAATCGTAGAAAATGTTATCGATAACAACCGGCTTGCTGATCGGAGAGAGAAAGAAATCCACGATATACGTCTCGTTTTTCTCCTCGGGGCCGGTATGCAACTCGTAATTCTGGTTGAGGTAACCACGGGCGCTGGCCATCATGACATAACGGATGTCCCGTTCCAACTCGACACGATAGGTACCGTCTTTCTTGACCGGGACTTTCACGTTCAGTCCGTCTTTTCCGACGATGCGTACGGTAGCGTCCTCGATCGGATATTCATCGACATCGTTTACGATTCCTTCGATGAAGATGGTGATCGTAGGCCGTTCAAAGGAATATATATGGTCATAGCCCCGTGCGTCGTTGCGGTTGGAGCAGAAGAAGCCCCGTTCCTCTTTTCCGGCGAAGGTGATACCGAAATCGTCTGCCATAGAGTTGATGGGAGCGCCTAGGTTTTCGACCTTCCACTTCCCTGTACTGTCTTGCGTGGCCTTGAACAGATCGAGGCCGCCCATTCCCGGATGTCCGTTGGACGCGAAATAAAGGGTGACGGAATCCCGGACATACGGGAACATCTCGTCTCCCGGGGTGTTGATCTCTTCTCCTAGGTTCTCCATCGGGCCGAAATCGTTTCCCGCTACCCGGGCACGGAAAATATCCTTGCCACCGAAACCGCCCACGGCGTCGGATACGAAATACAAGTATTTGCCATCCGGCGAGATGGAAGGATGACCGAGGGCGGTAACCGAGTCTTTTACGATCGTCGCACGGGTTCCTTTTCCCCATTTGGCGCTGCTTCGGGTAGATATGTAAATCTCGGCGGTACGAGGGCCTTCCGGATCTTGGGCGCAATAGGTATAATACATCGTGTTTCCATCGGGGGAGAAAGAGGGGGTTCCTTCGTCGTATTCCGTATTCACCTCGTCTTCGAGCTCTACGGGAGCTAGCCAAGCCCCTTTCTCGTCTTGCTTGACAAGGAAGAGGTTATTGTTATTTTGCCCGGTGATGGCGCTGACTTTCGCGTCTTTGTCTTTCGAGCGGGAAGAAGCGAAGTATAGTTGGTCGTATTTATCTCCGGCCAGCATCGGACTGAATTCTCCCCGGCGGGAATTGAATTTATCCATGCGTCTTACCTCGTAGCGGGTAGGGTTCTTTTTCCATCCGGGAGCTAACTCGCATCCTTGTATGCCGTTGATGGCTAATAAATTGCTAGGATCGTTCTCCATGTAGATATCGTAGTTCTTGATCGCCTCCGGATAACGTCCGGTCTTCTGCAGCATCTGTCCCATGCGTAGGTAGACGGTACTATCGGGGTAATCATAGCGGATGGCGTTCATATAGGCGCTAGTCGCTTTCGCCGTATTATTGATCAACCGGTTACATTCGGCCATACGGTAAGCGATATAGCCGCGCAAATCCCTTTTCTTCGGGGATGTTTTCGTGTAAACCTTACGATAAATGGCGGCTGCCTCATAGTATTCCCCGATACGCTGCTTCTCCTCGGCATCGCTCAACTTCGCCGATTTGCAGGAATACAAGGAAGATACGATAAGCAAAAATAAAATATATATAGTAAAATGCGCTTTCATTCAATCTGGAATATATTCGTGCAAATATAACGAATTGTATGGGATCTTATTGTATGTCTGTTACAATAACAAGGAACTATCCCCATAACTCAGGAACCTGAAATCGTGCTCTAAGGCATACTCATAGATGGATTTCCAGTTTCCTTTTACGAAAGCGGAGATCAGCAAGAGCAAGGTGCTTTTGGGCTGGTGGAAGTTGGTGACGATTCCTTTTACGATCTTGAACTCATAGCCCGGGGCGATGATGATTTGCGTAGCCGTTACCAGCGTATCCGCATCATGCTTATCCAGATAATCGAGGATGTTTTGAAGGGAACGCTCCGCTGTCAGCCGGTTGTTATTCATCTCGTAAGGCATCCATTGTTTTACGACGAGATCTTCGGAAGTCGCTTCGGGGTTATTATCTAGGATCACGCCCATGTAATAGAGACTTTCCAAGGTCCGTACGGAAGTCGTTCCTACGGCGATGATATTTCCAAGGTTGCTTTTGATACGTTCGATGGAACTGCGTCGGACGGAGATAAATTCCGTGTGCATCTCGTGACCTTCGATCGTGTCGCTTTTTACCGGTTTAAAGGTACCCGCTCCGACATGCAAGGTGACTTCTTCCCGCCCGATGCCCCGAGCATCTATATCGGCAAGTACTTCCGGAGTGAAATGAAGTCCGGCGGTCGGTGCGGCGACGGAGCCTTTTATCTTAGAATAAACCGTTTGATAGGTCTGTAGGTCGCTCTTCTCTGTTTCCCTGTGCAAATAAGGAGGAATCGGCAAGACCCCGGCGGCATCCAAAATATCGGCGAACGTATAAGCTTCATTATCCCAAGTGAATTCGATCAAATGTGTGTCACCATGAGACTTTTTCTTATCCGCTGTCAGCACGACCGGTTCATCCTTAATGAAGATCGTTTTGGATAAAGTGCCTTCTTTCCATTTCTTAAGGTTGCCAACCAAGCAAGTCCAGCTACAGCGTCGGGTCTCTTGAAAAATCAAAGCGTAATCATGAGGCTCGATGGGCTCCAAACAGAAAATCTCGATGCGTGCGCCGGTCTCTTTCTGGAAAAGTAGGCGGGCTTGTATGACCCGGGTATTATTGAATACCATCAAGGTGTTCTGGGGAAGATAATCCGTGATATGCTTAAAGATACTTTCGCTTATTTCCCCGTTACGGTAGAGTAAAAGTTTGGACTCGTCCCTTTTAGGCAATGGGAACTTCGCGATTCGTTCGTCCGGTAACGAATAGTTATAATCTTCAATACGTATTTCTTGCGTCTTCATTACTTCTTCTGTCCTGTTAAAAAACATCCGTTTGTACGGATTCCGGGTGCAAAAGTAGTAAATAGGTTTCGGATTCGCGGATTATTCCCTAATTTTGTGCGCATAATATAATAAGGTATAGAATATGAGTATTCAAATAGGTGATAAAGTTCGCTTCCTGAATAGTGTGGGAGGTGGAGTCGTACGTGGATTCCGTGGAAAGGACCAAGTGTTGGTTGAGGATGAGGATGGGTTTGAGGTTCCTGCCTTGATCAAGGAATGTGTCGTGGTTGGGGGTAATGATATGCAAGTGCATAGTTCGAACCGTCCGAAAGTACAGGCTCCGGTAGAGACTCCTTCCCCAATGAAGCCTGAACCCAAAGAGGAAAAGGTCGAGGAGACACCGGAGGGAGAGCGTCTGAATGTGTATCTGGCTTATCTCCCGGTCGATCCGAAGGCGTTTCAGCAATGCGGCTATGAGACGTATTTCGTGAATGATAGCAATTACTATTTGTTCTTCAATTATATGAACCGGACGAATAATAGCTGGACAAGCCGTTATAACGGGATTATCGAGCCGAATACGAAAATATTCCTAGAGGAGTTCGGTAAGCCGGAGTTGAATGATCTGGAAAGGATCTGCGTGCAACTGATCGCTTTCAAGAAAGATAAACCCTATTCGTTGAAAAACGCCGTATCTGTAGAGTTGCGCTTGGATACGGTTAAGTTCTACAAGCTTCACTGCTTTATGGAGAATGATTTCTTTGAGGAGGATGCCTTGATTTATCCGATTATCCGCAATGACTTGCCCGAGAGAGAACTATTGGTCTCTGCGGCAGAGTTGAAGGAAGCTATGCAGCAAAAGGTTCGTGAGGAACGTAGGGTTCCCCGGCAAATCGTGAAAAAGAAGCCGACGAATAGCGCTATCCTTGAGATCGATTTGCATATAACCGAATTGTTGGATAATACGAATGGATTGAGCAATGCGGATATGCTGACGTACCAGTTGGGAAAATTCCGTGAGGTGATGGATCAGTATGCTCTTAATAACGGACAGAAGATTGTCTTTATCCATGGAAAAGGCGATGGCGTGCTGCGTAAGGCGATCGAGAAGGATTTGAAGACCCGTTATAAGCAACATTATTTTCAAGACGCTTCTTTCCGCGAATATGGTTTTGGTGCGACGATGGTAACGATTAAGGCTGATACCTCGCAACATGGCCATTGAGATAGAACGGAAATTCTTGGTCTCCGGTGATTTCTTACCGGAGGCTGTTAGCTCCACCCGTATCGTGCAGGGATATATTTGCTCACAGCCCGGACGTACGGTTCGTATTCGTATCCGGGGAGAGGAGGGATTCCTAACGATCAAAGGCGCTTCGGATGAGAAAGGCTTGAGCCGTTATGAGTTTGAGCAAAAGATTCCTCTGGTGGATGCCGAGCGGTTGTTGGAGCTTTGCGAGCCGGGTGCGATCGACAAGGTTCGTTATCTGGTTCCCAGAGGCAGCCATACGTGGGAAGTCGATGTTTTCCACGGAGCGAATGAAGGGTTGATCCTTGCGGAGATCGAGTTATCGTCTGAGGACGAGCCTTTTGAGAAACCGGCTTGGCTGGGTAAGGAGGTAAGTGGAGATCGCCGTTATTATAATTCAATGTTGACAAAACATCCTTTTAATAGTTCAAATACATGAAGAAACTCTTTTTATCTGTAGCGGCCGCTATATTGGCGTTTCCGGTCTTGGCCGATGAGGGCATGTGGCTGCTCCCTTTATTGAAGCAACAAAAGTTTGCGGAGATGCAGGCCCTTGGTCTGCGATTAAGCGATCAGGAAGTGTATAGCGCCGAGGCTCCTTCCTTGAAAGACGCCGTGGTTCGTTTTGGCGGTGGTTGTACGGGCGAGATGATCTCTCCGGACGGGTTGGTGCTGACGAATCATCATTGTGGTTATAGTAGCATCCAACGGCATAGTACCTTGGAACATGATTATCTGACGGACGGCTTTTGGGCGATGTCTCGTGATAAGGAGCTTCCGAATCCGGGATTAACGGTTACCTTTATCGATAAGATCGACGACGTGACGGATTATGTGAGGACGGAACTGAAAAAGATCACGGATCCGAACAGCATGGAATTCTTGTCCGCTAAGTACTTGAATGGCCTCGCTAAAGCGAAAGTAGGTGAGAAGTTCTTACAGGATAACCCCGGTACGGAAGTCGAGATCAAGGCTTTTTATGGAGGTAATAAGTACTATATGTTTACCAAGAAGGTCTATTCGGATGTCCGTTTAGTCGGTGCTCCCCCTTCCTCTATCGGTAAGTTCGGGGCGGATACGGATAACTGGATGTGGCCTCGCCATACCGGAGACTTCTCTCTTTTCCGTGTGTATACCGACGCGAACGGAAATCCGGCACCTTATTCGGAAACCAATGTCCCGCTTCGTCCGAAACGTTGGCTAAAGCTTTCTTTAAAAGGTGTGGAGGAGAACGATTATGCCATGATCATGGGGTTCCCCGGCCGTACCAATAAATACTATACCTCATGGGAGGTAGCTGAACGTCGGGATATAGATAATGCGGTACGTATTAATATCCGTAATCTCCGTCAAGAGGCGATGCTGGAAGAAATGTTGAAAGATCCGCAAGTCCGGATTCAATACGCTAGTAAGTATGCGGGTTCTACGAACGCTTATAAGAATGCGATCGGTAGTAACTGGGCGATCAACAAACGTAATTTTGAGCAGGTGAAAAACGATGAGCAGGATCGTTTGATCGCTTGGTCGAAGAAGATGTGTGAGCCTGCTTATCCGGAAGCGCTTCTGACATTGGAGCAGATCGTTAATGATCGTAAGGATTTGCGTTTCCGTAGTTGGATGTTGGATGAGGCATTGAGCCGTGGCATCGAGTTCTCCAAAGTTCCGACCGATATCGAGACTGTTTGTGAGGCTTTGGAGGGGAAAGATCGTTCCGAGCAGCAAAAACAGGTCACTCAATTGGAGAGGGCTTTCCACCGTTTCGCTGATAAGGATTATGCGCCGATGGTTGATAAGAAGATAGCGAAAGTCATGTTAAAGGAATATAGGCGTTTGGTCGCTCAGAAGTCGCAGCCGGCTTATTTATCCGTAATCGATAGCAAGTTTAAGGGGGATGTGGATAAATTCGTTGATTATCTGTTTGATAAATCGATCTATGGTAGCGAGAAGAACTTTAATGCGTTCAAGGAGCACCCGTCTGTCAAAACTTTGAGAGAAGATCCGATGATTCTGTTTGCGCAATCCGTAAAGGATGAGAAAAAGGCGTTAGATAAGGCCTTGGCTGATTTTGATGCCGGATATGCGATCGCCCATCGTGCGTATGTGAAAGGACTTTTAGCGATGTATGGAGACTTGGCTAGTTTTCCGGATGCGAACTCTACGCTTCGTCTGACTTATGGGCAGGTGAAAGGTTACAGTCCTCGTGATTGCGATTATTATGGTCATCAAACCACTTTAGACGGCGTCATGGAGAAGGAGGATTCTACGAATTGGGAATTTGTGGTTTCTGCTCGTTTGAAGGAATTATATCAAGCAGGAGACTTTGGCCCTTATAAGATGCCTAACGGTAAAATGCCGGTTGCCTTCTGTGCTACGACCCATACAACGGGAGGGAACTCCGGTAGTCCGGTATTGAATGGACAAGGAGAGTTAATCGGTATCAATTTCGACCGTAACTGGGAAGGAGTAGGAGGGGATATCCAATATCTGCCCGATTATCAACGCAGTATTATCGTAGATATCCGTTATGTCCTATTCGTAATCGATAAATATGCCGGAGCCGGTTATTTATTGAACGAGATGGAATTCTCAAGATAGAGAAGTAAGTTAACTTCGTGGGCGAAGTATGTTAACATACTTCGCCCATGAACCTAAGTTCCTTTTTCTATAAAGCCAAAAAGAGGAGACATATCCCTGAAAGATACGTCTCCTCTTTTTGTATATGTATATCTATAACTTAATAAATCTTGTCAAGATCAACAGCTTTGACTCTGAAGATATGACCGTTACGAGAGAATACCAACTCTCCGTCTTCCTTCTTCTTCTGATTCACCAAACGCTGAAAAGCTATATTTGCACCTTTTACTATATTCTCTTCGAATTCTCTAACTTCTTGCTCATTCATGATGTTCAAGTTTTGTAAAAATATCTAGATTATACACTTCCCTTTTATCATTCTTGAATCCCTTGGCGATCACTTCCATGGGAGACATCGAATTATCTGTTATCATCCAATAGTCACTAATAGGAAGGTATAGCTCAAATAAATTGTGGATACCGGCCTCATACCGACGCCGTATCGTTGCTTCCGGAATATTGTGACCTCCGGCGGCTACCCTCATTTTCACACGTTCCACGGCTAGATCCGGCGTATTCAGCCAGAAGTAAAGCAATGTAACATAATAACCTTCCCTTTGTGCTTCCCGTATCAGGTTTGCGACTGAACGGGTGGCCAGCGTAGTTTCCATTGCGAAAGTCTCACCAGCACCGATGAGTTCCTTTATCCGCTTATACATAATACGACTAGCTTCAACGGCGACGGCTATACTGTCTGCATTAAAAGGGGAAAGTCCCTTGGCTATCTCGTCTGAGTTAACAAACTCCCTACATTTTAGCATTTCTGGTAAAATCGTGAAGGAAGCTGTTGTTTTTCCTGCTCCGTTGCAACCTGATATTATATACAAATATGGCACTGTTTGCTGTTTTTGATGCTGCAAATATATGTAATAGTTTTTTAATATGCGTCGTTTTATTTCTCAAAAATCGTGAAAATGTGCAGGAAATGTACTTTTAACTAACAGGTTTGTTGGCGAAAGTGGTGGTTTTGTTAATTTTTATACCCAAAGTAGATCACTCATGATTCCGTCGGAAACGAAGATTCCTGACTTGGATAAAATCAATTTGTCACCGGTTTGTAATAAGAGACCTTGGTTGATATGGGGTTGAGCTTGCTTTTGACAATAAGAAAGGAGCTTCCTGCCAAATTTTGTCTGGATATCAGCGAAAGAGACTCCCCACATGGTTCGAAGGCCGGTGATGATGAAGTCATTGTACCGGGTGCATAGGTCTAAATCCTCGGATTCTATTGTCGGATGCCCATTTTCTATACCTTCTATATATATAGGTAGAGAAGATGGATTCCATTCCCGGTCTATCCCGTTATAAGAATGGGCGGAAGGACCGAGGCCTAGATATTTCTTTCCGGTCCAGTAGGAGCTATTGTGCTTGGAGAAGAACCCGGGACGGGCGAAATTAGATATCTCGTAATGCAAATAGCCTGCTTTTGCCAACCGATCTATTAATGTGGAAAAGAACGAGACGCTTAACTCCTCGTTTATGGGGGTCACTTTTCCCGCTTCCAGCAATTTGTAAAGTGCGGTACCTTCCTCGTAAATGAGGTGGTAGGCGGAAAGATGGGGAACATCCAACCGGATCGCTTGTCGCAAATTCTCTTCCCATGCTTGCTGCGTTTGGTTGGGGAGTCCGTAGATCAAATCGATACTGATATTTGTAATCCCATATTCCTTGCATAGTTCTACTGCTTTAATCGCTTGTTCCCGGTCATGGCGACGATTCAGAAAACGCAAATCTTCCGGATGAAAACTCTGTACACCCATACTGACCCGGTTAAAAGGATAATTACGGAGAAGCGATACATATTCTCGTTTCATGTCATCCGGATTCGCCTCTAAGGTAATCTCCATTTGCTCGGTTACATCAAAATGACGATAGATGGCCTCGAATATCTTGCCAAAATCCTTCTCGTCTAATTGAGAGGGGGTGCCTCCCCCGAAGTAAATGGTTTCTAATGCTTCGTTTCCTATATATCCCTTCCGCAATTCCATCTCTTTTATAAGTGCGTTTATATACGGCTCTTTATACTTCATCTCCGTATTGGAAAAAAAGTCACAGTATAAACACCGCTTGGCGCAAAAAGGAACGTGGATGTATAAACCTGCCATATTGAATATGTTCTTGACGCAAAGATACGTAATTAGAAGATATACTTCAAATGTAATAGAAGATATACTTTAAGTGTCGTAGGATATATACTTCGTTAGTAAAGTAGGATGATCGTATGAATAGTTAAAAAAAGTTGTTTGTTAAGTGGGACTCCTTTTTATAACAAAAAAGAGGGTATCTTTGATTATTCCATATATTCTAAGAATCAATGAAGGTATCTATAAAAGATATAGCTCAAGCTTTAAGTCTGTCTAAGGCTACGGTGTCTTGGATTTTATCCGGTCAAGGCCCGGCGAAAGGGTTTAGCGACGCCACGATCAAACGGGTGAAGGAGTATGCTGAATCGGTTAACTATCGTCCGAATCTGCTGGCCCGAAGTTTGTCTTTAGGAACAACGAATACGATTGGCTTAATCATTCCCTTCATTGGTGATACGTTTTATGCGCAATTAGTTCAAGCTATAGAATCGGAGGCCGCACGGAATAAATACGTGTTGATCGTGTGTAGTTCGGAAGGTGATGGGGATAAGGAATACGAGTTGGTTAAGATGCTTCGCTCTAAACAAGTGGATGGAATTGTTATAGCGCCGACCAAAATTTCGAGAAAGGGGGTAAATCTTTTATTGAAGGATTCTTTGCCTTTTGTATTGGTAGACCGCTATTTCCCAAACGTGGATACGAACTACGTGATTGTGAATAACAGTCAGTGCAGCTATGATTTGACTTATCATTTGCTGAAGAAAGGATCTCGTAAAATAGCGTTAATAACAACGGATGTTCATCTGTTTGTTATGAAGCAACGTATAGATGGATACCGGAAAGCGCTGAGAGATCTGGGAGTAAGCAACGATTTTGAGTTGGAAATCTTTGTTGAACGGCAAAACTACAAAGCAGATCTTGTCGATAAGTTCGATTGCTTATTTGAAGAAGTTCCCGATGTGGATGGTTTCTTTTTTTCCACTCACTATTTGGCGTTGGAGTCTATACGTTATTTTATTAGCCATAAAATAGATTATCATACTCGTTTTAACATGGGGTGTTTTCATGAGACTGTTGCGTTGGATATTCTGTGTCCGGAAATGAGTATCTCACGGATGCCAATTGAAGAAATAGGTATCCAAGCGATAAAAATATTATTGGAAAATGTAAACGATAAGAATTTCTTACATAAAGGTGTTGTCGTAAATAACCAATTGATCTTGAGATGATGTGAAGTGTATTCCCTTATTGTAATTTCTGAGGGGGTGTTTTTTTACTTGATAATATTTTTGAAAAAAGACGTACATGTTTTCCGCAAAACACGTACGTCTTTTTTCAAAAACACGTGCGTGTTTTTATAAGGGAACGATTGGGTTTTGTAATATGTTTGATATTAGATAGTTGCGTTTTGCTGATTATGTTTAGGCTTGTTGTAGTTAATTTTCATCAATCGTTAATCCATGTGAAATATATCCTGTATTATATGTTAATATGGCTTAAATATATGCTTAAATTGTTGCTGTATTGAATTGAATCATTATATTTGCGCATATTTAAACGGTTAAATAATAATATACGAATAATATTTATATGTGTATATGTTGTTTTAGTTTAAATATATTAATTTGTTGTGCCTTTATAATTGTAATACCTATGATACGAAAAACAGTCTTATTATGTACAATTTGCATGTCTTTGGAGGCCGTAGCGCAACGTGAGAGCGCTGTTGTTAACCCCGTAGAACCTGTGCGGTATGAAAATGAAAACGGGAATTTTAAGATTTTATCTTATATCAAGCAAAGTCATCTGGGAGAGTCCGGTCTAAGTGCTGAGGTTGGTGGAGTGAAGCAAGATCTGCTTCGTACGGACAATCCGGATAGCTTATTGGTTTGGTTGCCTATGATTGGTGAAGAGGTTCGCTTGAAAGTTTTTTCCGGGAAAAAGTGCGTGGTTGACCAGATGTATCGCCCTGTCATTCCTTCGGATTGGGGCTATTTCCAGAATGGAACGATCCATTTGATACAATCTTCGCATCAGGACATCGCTTGGATGGATACGCCTGATTATTGTCGGGAAGATCGTATAGAGGGTATTATCATGCCAGCGTTGAGCTTGATGAAAGAGAATAAGGATTTCAAGTTTGAGATGGAGCAAACACTTAACTTGATGGAGTTCTTGGAGAAATATCCGGAAAAAAAGGGAGAGTTAATCGACTTATATAAGGAAGGAAGATTTAACTGGGGAGCTACCTATAATCAGCCCTATGAGGGGTTGTCTAGTGGTGAGCAATTGGTTCGTCAGGCTTATTACGGCCGAAAATGGATACGGGAAAATCTGCCTGGGTGCGATGACCGGGTAGCTAATAATATGGATGTGCCGGGACGGACTTGGCAGATGCCTCAGATATTGGCCAAGAGCGGGATTCCAAACTTGTTTATCAGCCGAATGAAGGAGGGACTGTATGACTGGTATAGCCCGGACGGATCAAAAGTCTTGACATTCACCCCCGGTAATTATGGATGGGCTTCTATGATCTGGAAATTTTTTGATAAGGACGGGGTGACGGCTTTCCACAAGTTGCATCACCGTTCCTTAATATGGAGCGATTACTTCAAAGAGCGTAATATTCCTCCGCATTATGCGATTTTGATAAGTTGCGACGCAACGAAACCTGTGGATTATCAGAAGGTGGTTGACGAGTGGAACTCGATCGCTTCTCAAGCGTCGGTGGCGCTTCCTCGTTTAACGGTTTCTACCGCTGAGGCTTATTTTGATCGGGTTCGTGGAAAGAATACCCGCTTTGAGAAAGTTGAAGGTGAGCGGCCGGACTTATGGCTTTATATCCATGGTCCTGCGCATTATGAAGATACTAAATATAAACGTGATGCGGCTGTATTATTGCCAGCAGCCGAGTCGTTTACCACGTTCTCTGGCTTGATTGATAATGATTTGGATAAGTATCCGCACGATGCTTTTGATAGGGCTTGGATGGCTTCGATCTATCCGGACCATGGATTGGGAGGAAAGAACGGGGAGATAACGGACGCTATTTTCAAGGATAGCTTGAAGTGTGCGAGAGATCTGGGAGAATCCTTACTGGGGTCTGCCTTGGAGCGGATTGTTGAAGAGGTAGATGTGCGGACGGGGCAATGGGTGGTTTTTAATGATCTTACGTGGGAGCGTGATCGTTTGGTCGAGATTGCCATCTCTAAGCATAAAGCAGTTGTGAGAGACGAGGCGGGGAATGTGGTTCCTTCGCAAATCAAGACGGTAGGAGAGCAGAATTACGTCGTGTTCATGGCTCAAAAAGTTCCATCGATGGGATTTCGTTCGTATAAGATAGAGGAGGGGAAAAACGCTCCGAAGGAAGAAAAACAGTTCGTGGTTTCGGATAATAGCCTGGAAAACGTCTACTATAAGGCCTTGTTAGGGAATGGAGGCATTGTCTCTTTGTATGACAAGGAGTTGGGACGAGAGATCATCCATACTTCGAAATTTGCGTGTGGCGATATCGTAGAGTTGGGTTATAACGGCAATGGAGCGGGTGAGTTCACGCGTGTTACCGACGTGACCCCGGGGGATATTACTCCGCTTAGCTTATTTGACGCTCATTGGAGAGTAACGGAGTCCGGGCCACTTTATACTCGTTTTGAGAATATCCAGCCTACCAAGCATACAACGATCGTCCAGACCATTACATTCTCTCACGTTAAGAAACAGATCGATTTTGATGTGACCTTACGTGATTTTGATGGCGAGCACAATCGGCAGTATCGGATCGCCTTCCCGGTAAACATAATGGGAGATCGTACCATCAATTACGAGGTTCCTATGGGAGTTGCCCAAGTGGGCAGGGATGAGATGAAGCAGCAACCGGGTGGTTGGGCTTGGGGAGGAACGTATGTACATCATCCGGAGGATACCCATCCGCGTGAGATACAGAATTTTATCTCGGCTCATGGTAATGGATTCGGACTAACGATGTCTTCTTGTGTGGCGGTAGGCGATTGGGTGGATCCCTCTAGGGAGCAAGCGGTATATCCGGTCTTGCAGGGTATCTTGTTGTCTTCTCATAAAAGTTGCCATGGTGAGGGTAATTGGTATCATCAAACGGGTACGCACCATTTTAATTTCTCTTTGTCATCTCATAAGGAGGGATGGACTGAGGGGTATCGGTTTGGAGTTGAGGCGAATCGTCCTTTTTATGCGAGAAAGAAAGAAAACAAAGGAGGCGTATTGCCTGCGGTGAAGAGCTTTTTGTCGGTATCCGATCCATTCGTAGCAATGTCTCTTATAAAGAAGGCCGATAATGATAATAGCTTGATTATCCGCCTGACAGAGATGGAGGGCAGGGATAAAGAGGTACGGGTGACTTTGCCTGTGGAGGCTAAAAAGGTAATCCGGACGAATTTGATCGAGGACGAGCAGGAGGTTATTCCGGTATCGGGCAGTACGATCACCTTGAGATTGGGACACCATGCGATTGAGACATTTAAACTTGTGATATAGAGAGGAGTTACCATGGAAATACAAGTGAAAAAAAACACATTTTGGAAACTACCACCGGTCTTATTCGCCTTTTTTGTGATGGGATTTGTGGATGTGGTAGGCGTTTCTACAAGTTACGTAAAAAGTGATTTCGGGCTGAATGATACGTTGGCCAACTTATTGCCGATGTTGGTATTCTTGTGGTTTGCGGTTTGTTCTTTGCCTACAGGTTTGCTGATGAAACGTATAGGGAGGAAGAATACGGTCTTGCTAAGTTCATTGATAACGATCGTGGCTATGGTCTTGCCGTTGGTTTACTATTCGTTTTTCTCCGTACTTTTGGCCTTTGCGTTGCTGGGTATAGGTAATACGGTGTTGCAGGTTTCCTTGAATCCTCTTTTGATGGATGTGGTGGCGAAAGAGAAGGTGACGAGTTTGCTTACCTTTGGGTATTTCATCAAGGCTATATCCTCTACCTTGGGCCCGGTTATCTTGAGTGTTGCCATGGGAGTCTGGGGAGACTGGCATTTAGTCTTTTGGGTGTATGCGGTTTGTACGTCACTTTCATGGATATGGCTGGTTTGCACTCCTATCCAAGAGAAACGGGAAGAGGTGGCTTATGTCGGTGGATCTATTTGGAAATTGTTCAAGAACAGGAAGTTGATGGTGGCATTCTCTGTTATATTGCTGATTGTCGGCTTTGAGATCGGATTGATGACAGCCGTCCCTAAGTATTTGCTGGAGCGTTGCCAAATTCCGATAGAGCAAGGGGGGTTGGGATGTAGCCTTTACTTTGCGGCTCGTACTTTGGGTACATTTATCGGATCGATTATTTTGTCACGTTATTCTTCCAGTCGTTTTCTGATCATAAATATGGTATTGGCTTTGCTGGCATTCGGATTGTTCATGGTCTCGTCAAATTCGACAATTGTCTTGGCAGGGTTGTTCTTGGTGGGGCTGTTTTGCGCGAATGTTTTCCCGATCATATTTTCTTCGGCCATCCAATCTGAGCCTTCTAAAGCGGATGAGATTTCGGCATTGATGATCATGGGTGTCGCTGGTGGAGCTATCTTGCCTGTTTTTATGGGAGGTATAGCGGATGTCAGCAATCAGTTTGTCAGCCTCTTTGTGCCTTTGTTGGCGTTGGTGTATATATTGGGCGTGTCGGTAAAAATGCGATAATTCATCATTAAAAAACAATTATATGAAAGATATGACTTCTTTACAGCGTTGTCTGGCGATCTTGAACGGAGAGATTCCGGATATGCTTCCGGTGATTCCACAAAGTTTCATGTTTGCGGTGGAAACAGCAGGAATGAAAATTGGAGATGTAAATAAGAATGGAAAAAAAATGGCTCAAGCCCATATAATATCGCAAGAAAAATATGGCTATGACGGATGTGTTATCGATTTTGATGACGCTACGATAGCCGAAGCCGTGGGTGCTAAGGTGATATTCCGTGAGGATGAGCCGGCTACGGTAGATGAGTCTTGTCCGGTATTAAAGGATTTGAGAGACGTGTATGATATGCCTATTCCCGATCCTTTGAGTAGCGGGCGTTTATGCGAGTGGCTGGAGGCTACACGTACTTTGGTGGATGCGATTGGCGACCATGTGTTTGTTATGGGGCGTGCGGATCAAGGGCCTTTCAGTATCGCTTGTTTGTTACGGGGTACTACACAGTTTATGATGGATTTGCTGACGGAGGATCAAAAGTTAATAGAAGATGTTTTGGAGTATTGCCGTACGATCAGCGCTGTTTTTGCTAAGGCCCAGAAGGATGCCGGTGCGCATGCGACTTCCATAGGAGATGCATTTGCGGGGCCTAACTTGATCTCTCCGGACTTGTATCGCCAATTCGCTTTGGAGCCGGAGAAGAAATTGACTCAAGAGGTACAAGATTATGGCATTCCTTTTTCTATTCATATATGTGGTAATACGAATGGTATCATACAAGATATGGGTATGACTGGCGCGCGTATATTGGAAATTGATTGGATGTTGGACATCAAAGAGGCACGTAAGCTAGTTCCGGAAGATACGGTTTTGATGGGAAACATAGACCCTAGCTTCCCGTTGGTTATCGGTACCTCCTCGGATGTAGAGGCTGCCGTGAAAAATGTGATCGAGGCTACGGGTGGCAGGAGACATATTATCAGTTCCGGTTGTGCGATGGGAAGGAATACGCCTCCGGAGAATTTTAAGGCATTTATCGCTGCGGCTCGTAAGTATGGTTCCTATGAGAATATTTTAGAATTACAAAATATAAAATAATGGAATATATGGCAGATTTAAATAAGTTATTCGATTCAATTGTTGCCGGGAAGCTCGAACCGGCGGTAGAGGTTACCCATCAGGTTATAGAGGAAAAGTTGGATATACAGTCCGTTATCAATAATTATATGATTAAGGCGATGGAGGAGATTGGAGGTCGCTTTGAGAAACAACAAGCTTATGTGCCTGAACTATTGATGGCTGCACGTGCGATGAAAGGATCGCTGGATCTGTTGAAACCTCATTTGAAAGGGGATAAAACGGAGACAATCGGAAAGATCGTGATTGGCACCGTATTCGGTGATTTGCATGATATCGGGAAAAATCTAGTCGCTTCCATGTTTGAGGGATGTGGTTTTGAGGTTGTTAATATGGGAGTAAATGTTTCTTCGGATAAATTTATTGAAACGGTTAAAAGAGAAAAACCGGATATTCTTTGCCTATCCGCCCTACTAACAACTACGATGAATTATATGAAAGTTATCATTGGGGCATTGGAGAAAGAGGGACTTCGCGATCAAGTAAAGGTCATGGTAGGCGGGGCTCCGGTCAATGAGTTGTTCGCTAACCAGATAGGAGCGGATGGATATAGTGGTAATGCCAATGCGGCGGTTATCAAGGCCAAAGAATTATTATGTATCGCATAAATAAGCTCGGTTATGAAGGTTAATATGAAAGAATGGATCACATCCCTATTATCATCAAAAGAGCGAGTGGCTATTCCGGTTATGACCCATTCGGGAATTGAGTTACTGGGACACACCGTATATGATGCGGTAACGAATGGGGATATTCATTATCAAGCGGTGAAATTGCTGGCGGATAAATATCCTTCCGCAGCCTCTACCGTGATCATGGATCTGACCGTAGAAGCGGAAGCTTTTGGGGCTGAGATTCATTTTTCACCCAATGAGGTTCCTAGCGTTATCGGGCGTTTGGTATCAAATCAGGAAGAAGTGGAGAAACTGGAAGTACCTTCTTTGAATAAGGGAAGGCTGCCTGAATATCTAAAAGCGAATCGAAAGATGTCACGGGAAGCTTCAAAACCGGTAATATCCGGTTGTATAAGTCCTTATTCGTTGGCAGGTCGTTTGTATGATATGTCTGAGATTATGATGGCTATGTATATCGAGCCGGATTGTATTAAGCTATTGCTGTCTAAGTGTTCGGAATTTATCAAACGTTATTGCTTGGCATTGAAAGAATCCGGAGCCAATGGGGTCTTGATGGCAGAACCGGCAGCGGGCTTGCTCTCGAACGAGGCTTGTTATGAGTTCTCCTCAACCTACATTCGTGATATTATTCAGGAAGTCCAAGACGACTCATTCGCCGTTTTCTTGCATAATTGCGGAAATACCGGACAGTGTACGGATGCGATGGTGCGCACTGGAGCTATGGGCTATCATTTCGGAAATGGCATCGATATGCTCTTGGCACTTGAGCAATGCCCGAAGGATGTATTGGTCATGGGAAATATAGATCCTGTATCCGTGTTTAAGATGGCTTCCGGAAAAGAGTTGTACGAGACAACGATGGAGCTGTTGACTAAGACTGCCAAATATCCGAATTTCGTGTTGTCTACGGGATGTGATACGCCTCCGGAGATTCCGTTTGAGAATATAGAGATGTTTTATAAGGCTATTGGCGATTTTAATAAGATTGGAAAATGATAGAAAGCTATTTTCATAAAGGTGAGGGATATAATCCGTTCTTGATACGAGAAGGATGGCAGGTGGCGCAATTGAATCATGTTTCCGGTCATGGTCTTGATGATATTGAGCGGATCGAGGTTCATAAGTCCACGGATGAGGTCTTTATTTTGTTCAAGGGAAATGCGGTATTGGTTGAGGCTGTCGTAAATGGAGACAATACCACGTTTCATTGTGAAAAAATGCGAAAAGGGGTTACTTATAATATTCCGGCAGGTACATGGCATGATATAGCGATGGATCTGGATGTGGAGATCATCATTGTAGAGAAGTCTGATACGCATAAAAACGATTGTGAATACTTAAAGCTGAGCCAACAAGAGCGAAACGATTTATATGCGATGATAAACAAGTCGTTGCTGTAAGATAAAGATTATGGAAATGGAGGAAATGAGAGTTTACATAATATGGGGATTTTTGGGTAGTGGCAAAACTACGTTGATTAATCATTTATTATCTACTTATTGGGTGGATAAAAGGGTGGTTATCATTGAGAATGAATCTGGAACGACTTCCGTGGATAGTTTATTGCTACGTAGCAAGGATTATCATGTATGGGATATTACCTCCGGTTGCGTATGCTGTACGCTTCGCCATGAGCTTCCTCGTGTTATCAAAGAGATCAAAGAATCTGTTCATCCAGATCTTGTATTGGTGGAGCCTTCCGGTTTAGCTTCCTTGGAAGATTTGATACGGATGCCGGAGTTGGCGATAAACGGATTCATATCGTTGGTTGATGTGGGTATGTATCCGCTTTTAAGGCGGCTGAATCCGACTTTTTATCAACGGCAATTTGCCTTGTCGCCTGTTATCGTGTTGACAAAGACGGAACGGGTAGAAGCGGATGAGGTGGAGGCCGTACGGGAAGCTCTTTTAGGCATTCAAAATCAATCGAAAATCGTTTCGGACTACAGATCCTTATGCAAGAACGACTGGGATGAGCTTTGGGCGTATAGTTGTCATAATAGATGGGATGCTGGTGGTGTAATGTATGCGAAAGTGTCCGAGATTTCATACGGGGTTCAAACGATTTCGGTTACATCTCCATTTGACTCTTGTTTTTTTGAACAGTTATTTAACCGGATAAATAACTTAATCCCGAAAGCGATCATAAGAGCCAAGGGGGTAATTCCGGATTCCGGCAAGTGGCAAAAACTGGATTATGTGAATGGAAAAGCCACATGGGAGGAATTTGTATTATCGGAAGAAGGGAGTGATAAATCATTCCTATCGGTTTGGTATGATAAATCGCAAGCATACGTGGCAGATTGGCTGGCCACCTTTGTTAATGCGACAGAAGAAACTTGTTCGATAGAGGATTTGGATATTGACGATACTGAATTATATCGTTACTTAGGTTTTGATATTTCAAGACCGGATGCGTATCTGCTAGACTTCATACAGCGTTTGAAGCAAGAAGCCTTATCCATTTGTGTTCCTCGATTTGGATATCGCTTACTTCCCGGTGAGGCCAAAGATAAAAGGTCTGTTGTATTATCCGGACAGACATTTACCCCGGATGGAATCATTGTCCGTTATTTGCGGGACAGCGATTTCTTTGCGACTATCGTAGCCTCGGTAGGAGCGGAGCTTGATAAATGGATAACCGAAAAAAGATCCGGAGGCGATGTGATGGAGGCTTTTGTCGCTGACGCCTTGGGGTCGACTATCGTAGAAGCTATTGTCTCTTGGGGACTTTCTCGATTGGCAGCTAAGATGGGAAAACTGGAATTTAAGATTAGTAACTCATACAGTCCGGGATATTGCGGTTGGGATGTTGCGGAACAACGGTTGTTTTTTTCGCTTTTACCGGATAAGTTTTGTGGTATTTCACTCACCGATTCATGCTTGATGCTTCCTATAAAATCGGTCAGTGCTTTGGTTGGAATAGGTAAAAATGTCGAGAAAAAGCCTTATGGCTGTGCGATCTGTAGGAAGAAGGATTGCTTTAAGAGAAAGGAGGTGAGGCAGTTGGTATAATAGTGGGTAATTTTAATGGTGTTTATAGTATTTATTAATTATTCAACCTAAATATAGTATATTATGGAGTTTACAAAAATGATGGTATTGCCCATCGCTTTAATTTCTTTTTTGCCGTTGTCAACGGACTTGAGAGCGGAAAGTCCTAATACGGTCAATATTTCTCAACAGATTAAAAAATTAGTAACAGGAGTTGTAGTTGATGCTGCCGGGCTACCTTTGATCGGTGTAAATGTTAGCGTTAAAGGTACCACGGAAGGTACGATTACCGATTTGGATGGAAAATTCAATTTAAATGTGTCTTCACAGTCGATGTTGGTTATTTCGTATATTGGTTATAAGACAGTAGAAATTCCTGTACGAGAAAATGTGAGAGTGGTTTTAGAAGAAGACTCTCAAGCTTTGGAAGAAGTGGTGGTGGTTGGTTATGGTACAATGCGTAAATCGGATGTGACTGGCTCGATTGGAGTCGCTAAAGGAGAGGACTTGACGAAGAATCAGAATTTTAGTGCTTTAGAGAATTTACGAGGTAAAGTTTCGGGCGTAAATATTTTTTCTAATTCAAGTCAGCCCGGAGCGTATGCGAATCGTGTCGTGATACGTGGTATGGCTACTATAAATTCTTCATCGGAACCTTTGTATATTGTTGATGGGGTTGCCATGGAAGACTTCTCGTTGGTAAATCCTAATGATATTGAATCGATGGAGGTTTTAAAGGATGCCTCTGCGGCGGCTATTTATGGCGCTCGTGGTGCGAATGGCGTTATCATGGTAACAACAAAACGAGGTCTGAAAGGACGTGAGGGGGTACAAGTATCTTATCAGGGTTCGGTAAGTATTAGTAGCATAGCTCGTAAAATGGATACGATGAACGCTCAAGAATGGTGCGATGCTTTTATGAAAGGCCTAGAGAACGAGAATACATATTATGATAAGAATTGGTCTTTGGATCGGACTTATTGGTTCCATGACCGCGACTATTTTGATGCGAACGGAAATCCAATATATGATACGAATTGGCAAGATGAGGCCACACGTACTGCTGTATCTCACAACCATCAGCTAAATATCCAACAAGCTGGTCAAAAGTCATCAATGGGAGCATTTTTGAATTTTACGGATCAACAAGGTATCGTGATGAATACATATAATAAACGATTGAACGCAAAGATCGCTTATGACGCTCATCCTACTAAATGGTTATCTACCGCTGTCAATGTACTGGTTAATCATACATGGGGACGTTATACACCGGAAGATGGAGGTGGGCAAGAGGCTCGCCGTACGATGATCGAAATGGTCCCATGGTTGCCTGTAAGAGATAAATATGGTAAATATACGACAAATCTTACTTCCCAAAGTGAGAACAGTTATTTTGGTCTAGAAGGAATGTCAAATCCTGTAATGATCTTAGATCTGCAGAAGCGAATGCGTTATAATACACAAATTTTTGGAAATGCGGCGCTAACATTTCATTTGGCAGATGGCTTAGATTTAAAAACACAATTTGGTGTTGATAGCCATAATACGACTTATAGAGGGTATTCTTCGATTGAGTTGAATAACATTTCTATGCCGAATGGCTGGGCGGAATACCAGAATTGGAATACATTTTATTGGCAAGAAGAGACTTATCTAACCTATAATAAGGTTTTTGGTGATCACAGGTTGAATGCTATGGCAGGTCTATCTTGGCAAGAACGTACGCAACGTTGGGATAAATCTTATACTCAGGGTTTCTCCGACGATTTTTATGAAAATAATAATATGTCGGTGGGAACTCTTCCAAACGCACCTGAATCAAGTTGGACTCGATGGGCCATGAACTCTTATTTTTTGCGTTTTGCTTATACCTATAAAGATCGTTATTCTGCGACTGTGACAGGGCGTGTCGATGGGTCTTCAAAGTTTGGAAAGAATAATAAGTACGCATTTTTCCCTTCTGCTGGTTTGGCTTGGAATATTTCTCAAGAAGATTTTTTGAAAGATAACGCATTAATAAGTAATTTAAAATTACATACAAGTTATGGCTTAACTGGAAATTCAGAGATCGATCCTTATAACTCTTTAGGGAAAGTAGATGCGGGCACTTATTATATTGATGCGAAACGTTCAGCTTATTCTTATATCAAGACAATGTCTAACCCAGATTTGAAATGGGAGAAGACCGGGCAATTTGATGTTGGTTTTAATTTAGGGCTATTCAATAATCGCCTAAATTTTGATATTGCTTATTATAATAAAAAGACAACTGATTTATTGTTAGATTGTCCTGTACCCCATTCTACGGGTTTTACTTCTATTTTTAAGAATATAGGCTCTGTTCGTAATCAGGGTGTAGATATTATGGTGAATGGGGCCCCTATTCAAGGTGATGATTTTACTTGGTCTTCCACACTAAACCTAAATTATAATAAGAACGAAATCTTAGCATTAAGTGATACGAATGCAGATGTCTATTTGTATGATTGGGTTGGTGGAGGTAGTGTCCTTCGTGTTGGTGAAAGTATGGGTAGTTTCTGGGGATTAGAGCGTAAGGGTGTTTATACGCTTGAAGATTATAAGGCTGGGGCTTGCGAGAAGACTCAGATTGGTCGGGCGAAACGTTCTGATGAGAAAACTATAATAGGTAAAGGATTACCTGACTGGACTGGTAGTTGGATTAATAATTTCTCTTATAAGAATTTTGATTTGACAGTTGACTTGCAATTTGTTTGGGGGGTCGAGACTTTACAACGTTTTATGTGTACAACGAATGATCGCTTTGGCATTACAAATGGTTTGAAAGGGGTTTTATATGATGCTTATGATGGAACAAATCCAGAAACAATGCAGCCAATGATATATTTAGCTAGCGGTGCTCATTTTGGAGAAGAACATGCTGGCCAAGATATAACGAGCGACTCCGGATGGGTTGCAAATGGTTCTTATCTACGTTGTAATATGGTACAGCTAGGATATACATTTAACTCGCAATTGATAAAAAAAATAGGATTGTCGGGTTTAAGATTATATGCTAGTGGAAATAATCTATTTCAAATCGTTTCAAAGGACTTCTTAGGATATGATCCAGAATCTTCTTCCGAGACAAGTGGTAAATTTGGACAAAATATGACTTTTTTCTCTTATCCCAGAGCTCGGACATTTACATTAGGGGTTAACGTAACATTTTAGTCAACTTAATAAAGCAAATAATCGAATATGAAAAAGCTATTGATAATAATTATCGTTTGTGCTAATATGATGAGCTTTAGCGCATGTGACGATTTCTTAAAAGAAGAACCTAAGTCACAACTAACGAATGTTGGATATTATACAACGGAAGCTCAAGCTGTGGCTAATGTGAATTATTTATATCGCACAGGTGCAATACGCCAAATAGCTTCAGCTCCCAGTGCTTATTTAGGTAGTTTCGCTACTGTAACAGGTATGCTGACTGGCTATTTCTCAAATAGTTATGAAGGACAAGAGGTTGTTTGTAAATATTCTAGGGAATTAAGCCGCCAGAAATATACGATGCAAATATCAGGAACTGTGGATGGAGTGTGGGATGCGTGTTATAATGCGATAAATGTCGCTAATTCGGCGATTAAGTACATTCCTAGTATTCCAATGGAAGATTCTTCTATTTCTAAATATGTAGCAGAGGCTAAGTTTTTTAGGGCGTTCAATTATTTTTATTTGGTGAAAACATTTGGTGCTATCCCATTCTATACCGAACCCTATGAAGTTGCCGTAGATATGGAATTAGAGCGTACTGGTGTAGAGGTGGTCTATGCTCAAATAGAGTCTGATTTAAAAGATGCGGTAGAGATTCTTCCTGCAAGTAAGTTTGCGGCAAATGCTCATCGTATTACAAAATACGCAGCAGCTATGTTGTTGACAAATGTTTATATGCAACAGGGTAAATATGCGGAAGCCACTAAATATGCACGAATAGTGATTAATTCTCCTCATAAATTAGTTATGAATGAAGATTTAGCGATGAATAGTGCTTTCAATAAATTGCGTTCGATTGATGATTTAGACGAGGTAATTTATGCGCAAGAATATGATAATAGCATCAATACGAGTGATTGGCTTCCTAGTTATTCTTGTAGTTCAAATGCGACGACTGTATTTGGTACGTATTCCATTATGGAACGTGTTTATGGACCGACAGATCGATTTTTAAATGTATATTCCCCAAATGACTTGCGTATTCAACCGAATCAGTTTTTCCACTGGGAATATACAAATCCTAATACAGGAAAAAAATGGTCTTCAAGTACAGCAGGATGTTGGTATTATTTTGATGAGGAGGCTCTGTTAAATACGGGAAAGGGTACAAAAGACTGGAATATCTATCGCTATGCGGAAGCTTTATTGGCTGGTGCTGAATCTATTGCCCAAAGTGAGGGTGTGACTTCAGAGGCTGCAGGTTATTTAGCCCAAGTGCAAGCTCGTTCAAATATGGATGGTAAAAGCGTAGAAGAGATTTCTTCAGAGTTGATGAAGTTATCGAAACAAGCATTTATTGAGGCATGTTGGACTGAACGTTTACGTGAATTCCCTTTAGAGTATAAAATATGGGATGATTGTACTCGGACAGGGATGTTCCCTGTAATATCGGAGACGGATAAGGGAAAGGTTCGTTATGTGACTTTATTGGGTGCTCAAAATGCGGCAGGCGCAACTTTTAAAGAATCAGATTTACTATGGCCGATATCTGTAAATGAGATGCAACGTAATCCTAATTTGACTCAAAATCCGGGTTATAACTAACGGGAAGATATTTACAATTTTATTTATATAAGGGGGATGTGCTATCTTGGTGCATCCTCTCAAACAAAAAGTCATATGAAGAAAATATTCATTTTAATGATCTTATGTGTATTTCCGAACTTTATATTAAAAGCCCAATTTGCAGGAAATACATATATCTGTGATCAAGAGTCTTTCCATCTTTTGAAAGATTTATCAAATTCCTCTTTGAAAGATGGGGATATTTATGTGTTTACTACAACTCATCAAGATTTAGCGTGGCTGAATCATATCGATGCTTGTATCGCCGACCGGGATACACTTTGGTTGACACCATTCTTGAAACGTTTGGGTGAAGATCCAACATTCAAGATGGATATTGAACAAACTTCTATATTGAAGGAATACATCCATCGTCATCCGGATACGTATCCATTGTTTGTTAAATATATGAAAGAAGGACGTATTTGTGTGGGAGGAACTTTTATACAGCCGTACGAGGAGATGTATTCAGGAGAATCATTAGCTCGCCAATTTTATTTGGGAACTAGATGGTTGAAGAAAAACTTTAATGGTTACCAAACCTCCTCTTATTTTAATGTAGACGTGCCGGGACGTACTTTACAAATGCCTCAAATCATGAGTAAGGCGGGAATTGAGAACTTGGTTATCAGTCGTCACGAAAGAGGGCTGTTCTATTGGGAATCTCCGGATGGTTCAAAAGTTCGTACTTATACTCCGGGACATTATATCTATTTTTATAATGTATTAGGAAAGGATGATACGACAGCGGTCAAAGAGATGGCTAAAGAGGCTATTTTATGGTATACAAAATACAATGATGTCAAGAAATCTAAGACTGTAATGCCTGCGATGCTTAATTATGAGTTGTCGTGGGATATGAAGCCGGTTCGAAATTGTCCTGTATTTATTGAAAAATGGAATAATGTTCGTTATATAATGAATGGGAAGACAGGTGAGAGAGTAAAAGTGTCGTTACCCCAGTTTAAATTTGCGACTGCCGATGACTTTTTTGAGAAATTAGATCATTCTACTTCAGCACTACCTATAACACATGGAGAACGTCCGAATGTGTGGCTGTATATTCATGGTCCTTCGCATGAGAAGGCTCTTACTGCCAGTCGTGAGGGAGATGTTTGGTTACCTGCAGCGGAGAAAATATCTTCTTTTAGTGCCATGGTTCGCCAATCGTTTGAGATGTATCCTACTGATGATTTGAATGAGGCGTGGGAAGCTAAAATCTATCCAGACCACGGATGGGGGGGCAATGGTGGTATCATGACGGATAATGCATTTCGCCGGAAATATGAGTTTGCGTTATCAAAAGCAAGACAAATCGTTGATCGGCAAGCTGGATTTTTAGCGTCTTCGATTAAGACCTCCGGGCAAAAAGGACGTTCGATTATACTATTTAATAATTTGTCTTTTTCAAGAACTGTTCCTGCTGTTGTAGAAGTGGCTTTTGAGCAAGGGTATGCCTACGATTTACAAATTAAAGATTATCAAGGAAAAGCGGTTAATTCCCAGTTATCTGAAATTGTTTATTATCAAGATGGGTCTATAGAAAAGGCTAATCTACATTTTACGGCAGATAATATGCCTGCTATGGGACTAAAAACTTATTATCTAAATCCAACTCAAAAGCAAGAGGATAAATCTGGGCCGGCCGTTGATTTGATAGAGAATAGCCACTATAGGATCGAACTGGTAAATGGTGGTATCAAACAAATATATGATAAATCAATGGGCTGTCCATTGTTGAATACTGAAAAATTTTTAGGAGGAGAAGTCATCTCTATGCGCTCTGTGGGGAATGGGGCTGGCGAGTTTGATGCGGTGCAACAGCCGGATATGGAAGGTTTTGATAAAACCTCGAATCATGCGGTCCCTTGGAAAGTAGAAGAAGATGGGCCTGTATATACATCCTATAAGATGCGTACACCTATCCGAAACGCAGTTATAGAACAGACTTTACGTGTATATCATCAGGTTAAAAAAATAGATATGGATGTTGACTTATTGAATTGGGATGCCGTACTTTATCGTGAGTATCGTTTAATGTGGCCTCTTGCGTTCCAGCGTTCATCAGTATCTTATGAGGTTCCTTTCGGGGCATTGACGGTTGGAAAAGATGAGATGCCGGGAGCGGCGGGTGAGCGTTATTATGTTGAAAATAGTAAGCAGCGTCCTCGCGGTATCGGGAACTGGTTAAGTGCGGCCGGAGAAAAATGTGCCGTAACCTTGTCTTCTTCTGTTGCGGTTGCTGATTATATTGATCCGACAGACCAACCGGTAGATTATACGATTTTACAACCTATTTTATTAGCGTCTCGTAAAAGTTGTCATCCGTTAGGTAATGATTTTATTCAACCCGGAGATCATTCCTATCATTTCTCTTTGACTTCTCATGAGGTTAATAGCCCGCTTAGGGAGGAGTTCGGTACATCTTCCAATGAGCCGTTGGTTGCGGTGTATAATCCGATTCAATATGGAAAGGCTTTTTTGCCGGAAGAGGTGTCGTTTGTGTCTGTAGATAACCCCAATGTTAAGGTGACGGCGATAAAGAAATGCGAAGATGATAATAGTTTGATTGTAAGAATGTATAATTGCTCAAATAAGGAAGAAACAGTACATCTGCGGATGTTTGTAGAGCCAAAAGAGATTATTCACACAAACTTGATAGAGGAAGAACTTTCTTCTGTTCAAGAGATTATTTTGGGTAAATATGCTATAGAAACATATAAAATCAAGTTCTGAATATGGTGAGAATTAATTCATTGAAAAAAGTATCACTCATCTTGTCCTTGGCGCTGGTAGGGATGGCTTGTACAACGACTCCGAAGAATACGGAAGAAACAATGGAGTCATTAACCCAATACGTGGAACCTCTCATTGGTACCGCTCATTGCCGTTGGTTTCATTTTGCTCCGGGTGCGATGCCATTTGGATTAGCGAAACCAGCAGCAGCTACCAATGCTAGCCTAGGGAATAAATCAGGATGGGAAGCTACGGGATATGATTATCGGGATACTTCTATAGAGGGATTCCCTTGTCTACATGAGTTTCAGGTTGGAGGTATTGTTTTGATGCCTACAGAGGGAGATTTGAAAACAATTCCGGGACCTTTAAATTCTATCGGGCAGGGATATCGCTCCTCTTTTGATCATAAGGATGAAATCGCTACGGCCGGGTATTATTCGGTCATGCTTAAAGATTATAATGTGAAAGCGGAGTTGACCGCAACTCCTCGAGTTGCTTTTCAACGATTCACTTTTCACAAGAGCGATGCGAGTCATATTTTATTTGATATAGGAAATCGTCAAGGCGAAAGTGGACCAGCTGTGGATGCTTTCGTCCGGATAAAAGAAAATGATTTAGTAGAAGGTTGGGTTACGACTTTACCTACTTATAGTAATAAGTATCAGTCGGGAGCTACGATAACCATGTATTTCTCGGCTCGTTTGGATAAGCCTGCGGATTCTTTCGGAACCTTTGTGAAAGAGACTGTACAGAAGAATAACCGAGAGATTGAGGGGATTGGGGCTGGTGCCTATTTGACCTATAATACTCAAGACAACGAATTGATAACAGCAAAAGTAGGTCTTTCTTATACCTCTGTAGATAATGCTCGATTAAATAGAGAGACAGAGACTCGCCAAGATCAAATGGACTTTGATGAGGCTCGCGAAATCTCGAGATCTACATGGGAAGAGTATTTAGGACGTATACGTGTGGAAACCCCGGTGAAAGAAGATAAAATCAAATTCTATACCGGACTTTATCATGCCCTATTGGGCAGAGGTTTGGCTAGCGATGTGAACGGCGCATATCCTAAAAATGATGGGACTATTGGACAGTTGCCCTTAAAAGACGGAAAACCGGCTTTCTCTTTTTATAATACGGATGGTATTTGGGGAGGGCAATGGAACTTGATTCAAGTATGGGCATTGGCTTATCCGGAGTATTTATCGGATTATGTAAGTACGCATGTACAAGTTTATAAAGATACCGGATGGTTAGGAGATGGTATAGCTTGTAGCCGGTTTGTCTCCGGTGTTGGAACGAATCAGTTAGGTAATGTGATTGCTGCGGCTTATCTATGCGGCATCCGTGATTTTGACGTAGAGAATGCTTATGCGGCGGCACGAAAGAATGAGTTAGAGGGAGAGAACCGGCCGATGGGAGCGGGTAAGCTGGATACGGATAAGTTTGTGGAATATGGTTATGTTCCTCATATGGACAAAGGTGAAGGCGCTGATGAGGCATGGATGTTTTCGGCCTCTCATACCTTGGAATATTCGTTTGGAGCTTATGCCGTAGGGCAGATGGCGAAAGCCTTGGGCAAAACGGATGATTATAATGTATTGATGGATTTGTCAAAAGGTTGGGAACGTATTTATAATGCGGAATCGAACTTGATTCAGCCCAAATATGCGGATGGACGGTTTATCAGTAATTTTGATCCCATGCAAGTATGGCGTGGATTCCAAGAAGGGAATGCATACCAATATACATTTTATGTACCTCATGACGCAAAATCGCTGATCGCTAAAATGGGAGCTAGGGAATTTACACAACGTCTGGATAGTATATTTATTCTTTCACAGGACAAGACATTTAGCGGTGGAACGACTATTGATGCTTTCGCTGGTTTACAAACTTATTATAATCAAGGGAATCAACCTTGCTTACATATTTCTTGGTTGTTTAATCAAGCGGGCAAACCTTCGTTAAGCCAAAAGTGGGTACGTGCGATTCTGGATGAGTTTTATGGGACAGAAGGTATTCACGGTTATGGCTATGGGCAGGATGAGGATCAAGGTCAACTTGGTGCTTGGTATGTGATATCCTCGATAGGATTGTTTGATATAGTTGGCTTGGCAAGTGAAAACCCGACTTTAGCGTTAGGAAGTCCTCTATTTGATAAAGTGACGATCAAATTGAATAAGCGGTATTATCCGGGAGATACATTTGTGATTAAAACCAAGAATAATAATAAGACAAATGTCTATGTACAGGAATATCGCTTAAATGGCGAGTCTTTACAGGAACCTTTTATCCCTTTTAAGAATGTCGTAGAAGGTGGTGTATTAGAGTTAGATATGGCTGAGACTGCCAAAGATCAATATTGATCTTTGGCAGCCCTGCTGCACAACATAGTTCTCAAACACCGGGCGATAATTGCTTTTTTCCTTTACAATCTCTAATTTGCGCCCTCGTGAAAGTGATTCACGCCAAATAAACGTATTGTTAAACTCAAATAAATCCTGATATCATGAAAGTATACCAAACAAATGAAATTAAGAACATCTCTATCTTGGGAAGTTCGGGCTCTGGGAAAACCACTCTCGCTGAAGCTATGCTTTACGAGGGTGGAGTTATAAAACGCCGCGGCTCCGTTGAGGCAGGAAATACGGTGTCCGATTATTTCCCGGTTGAGAAAGAGTATGGATACTCAGTTTTCTCAACCGTTTTCAGTGTTGAGTGGCAGGATCGGAAGCTGAATTTCATCGATTGTCCGGGTTCGGATGATTTCGTGGGAGGAGCTGTTTCCGCTCTGAATGTCACGGATACGGCACTGATGGTATTGAATGCCCAGTACGGTGTTGAGGTTGGAACCATTAACCAGTTCCGGTATACTGAACAATTTCATAAACCGGTGATTTTCGTTGTCAATCAGCTTGATAATGATAAAGCCGACTATGAGGGAACTATCGCCCAGTTGAAAGACCGTTGGGGCAGTAAGATCGTTCCGATCCAATATCCGATTAGCTGCGGCTCTTCTTTCAATGCCGTGGTGGATGTATTAAAAATGAAGATGTATCGTTGGAAACCGGAAGGTGGAGTTCCTGATGTATTGGAAATCCCCGCCGAGGAAATGGATAAGGCGATGGAGTTGCATCAAGCCTTGGTGGAAGCCGCCGCTGAGAACGATGATACTTTGATGGAGAAATTCTTTGAGGAAGGTGCCTTGAGCGAGGATGATATGCGTGCCGGTATCCGTGCGGGCTTGGTTACTCGCGGTATGTTCCCGGTATTCTGCGTATGTGCCGGTCGTGATATGTGTGTTCGTCGTACGTTGGAGTTCTTGGGTAACGTGGTTCCTTGTACCGACAAGATGCCTCGTCTGATTACTACGGAAGGCGTAGAGGTGACTCCGGACTCGAATGGTCCTACTAGCTTGTTCTTCTTCAAGACTACCGTGGAACCTCATATTGGTCAGGTTTCCTATTTTAAAGTGATATCAGGAAAAGTAAAAGAAGGTGACGATTTGATGAATGCCGATCGTGGTTCCAAGGAGCGTATCGCACAGTTATTTGCGGTAGCCGGACAAACTCGTACCCCGGTTACGGAAATGGTGGCGGGTGATATTGGAGCGACCGTTAAGTTAAAGGATGTTCGCCGTGGTAATACATTGAACGGAAAGGGTTGTGATTATCGTTTCGACTTCATTAAATATCCGGATCCGAAATATCGTCGTGCTATCAAGCCGGTGAATGAGGCTGACGCCGAGAAGATGATGGAAATCTTGATACGTATGCGTGAGGAAGACCCGACATGGGTAATCGAGCAGTCCAAGGAATTGAAGCAGACAATCGTTTCCGGTCAAGGTGAGTTCCATCTTCGTACATTGAAATGGAGAATCGAGAATAATGATAAATTGCCGATCGAATATCTGGAGCCGAAGATCCCGTATCGTGAGACGATTACGAAAGCGGCCCGTGCGGATTACCGCCATAAGAAACAATCTGGTGGCGCAGGCCAGTTCGGTGAAGTTCACTTGATTATCGAGCCTTATTATGAAGGTATGCCTGCTCCGGATACCTACCGTTTCGGCGGACAGGAGTATAAGATGAATGTTCGTGATACTCAGATAATCGATTTGGATTGGGGTGGTAAAGTCGTGTTCGTAAACTGTATCGTTGGTGGTGCTATCGACGCTCGTTTCTTGCCGGCTATCCTAAAAGGTATCATGGCTCGTATGGAGCAAGGGCCGTTGACGGGTTCGTATGCTCGCGATGTGCGTATTTGCGTATACGATGGTAAGATGCACCCGGTAGACAGTAATGAAATCTCTTTCATGCTTGCCGGACGCAATGCGTTCAGTACCGCTTTCAAGGAGGCTGGCCCTAAGATCTTGGAGCCTGTTTACGATGTCGAGGTTTCCGTTCCTGCCGATTATCTGGGAGATGTGATGAGTGACTTGCAAGGACGCCGCGCCTTGATTATGGGTATGAATAGCGAGAAGGGATTTGAGAAACTATTGGCGAAAGTTCCTTTGAAAGAGATGTCTAACTATTCTACTTCACTAAGCTCCATTACGGGCGGGCGTGCTTCCTTTACGATGAAGTTCGCTAGTTACGAGTTAGTTCCTGCCGATGTACAAGAGAAGTTGTTAAAGGCTTACGAGGCTACTCAATCAGAAGAATAGGTAAAGTAAAATGTCATCATAATTTTTTAATATTTAAAGTTAAACGAGAAAAGGCCGGCTTTGTGAAGAGCTGGCCTTTTTGTTATGTCTTTTTCATTAGGCTGTCGTGAGCTTGTAATACCGAAAGTGTTCTTTTGTATCATCTTAAACAAGGAAAAGATGATATTAAGAAAGTACTATCCGACTATTGTCCTCTCAGACATCCATTTGGGATCGGAACATTCCCGGACGGAGGAGGTCACCCGTTTTCTCAAGCACGTAGATTGCGATCGATTGATTTTGAATGGTGATATCATCGATGGCTGGCAATTGAAGAAATCCGGTAAACGCTGGAAACAAAAGCATACCGATTTCTTTAAGGTATTGATGAAGATGATGGAGAAAAGGGGTACGGAGATTATCTATGTAGTGGGGAACCATGATGATTTTCTCGATAGCTTGGCTCCTTTTAAGTTCTCCAATATATCGATCGTAAAGGATTATTTACTGAAGACGAGACAAGGAAAACGCTATTTCGTGACACATGGCGATATTTTCGATACGGTTACGACCCATATGCGTTGGCTTGCCATGCTCGGGGATGTGGGATATACTTTTTTATTGTGGTTGAATAAGGTTTACAATCATCGTAGAGAGCGGCAAGGAAAACCTTATTTCTCTTTATCCCAAGAGGTGAAACACCGGGTGAAAAGTGCGGTCTCTTATATCTCGGAGTTTGAGAAAGAGCTGGTACGTTTAGCGGAGGCCAAGCATTTGGATGGGATTATTTGCGGCCATATTCATCAAGCGGCGAGCGTATGGTATGGTAATGTGCATTATCTAAATTCCGGCGATTGGGTGGAAAGCATGACCGCTCTCGTGGAGGATGAACAAGGAGAGTGGGATATTGTTACATATAATAATGTACAACTATATGCGGATGCCGTATGAAAATCCTGTTTATCATACAAGGTGAGGGACGTGGGCACTTGACCCAAGCGTTATCCTTACGCCAGAAATTGATGGCCGAAGGACATGAGATCGTTGGTGTGTTGGTAGGAAAAAGCCCGGCCCGCCGTTTGCCGGATTTCTTCTTGAATAAGATACAATCGCCGGTATATCCGTTTGAGAGTCCGAATTTTTTACCGACGGCTAAGAATAAACAAGTGAGTTTGATGCGTAGCGTATTATATAATGTATTGCGTCTGCATAAATACATGGGAAGTATCCGTTATATCGACCGGATGATTCGGCAGACGGATGCGGATGTTGTCGTGAACTTCTACGAGCTATTGACGGGGCTGACTTACTTGATTCTCCGTCCGAAAGCAACGATGGTATGTATCGCCCATCAATATCTATTCTTGCATCCGGACTTCGTTTTCCCGAAGCAGAGCACATTGTCGTTGGCATCGCTACGATTTTTTACGAGATTAACGGCGATAGGCTCCGTCAAAAAATTAGCCTTGTCTTTCCGGAAGATGCGCGAGGCGCCGTTGGGAGGAATAGTCGTGGTTCCTCCTTTATTAAGGCAAGAAGTCTTGGATGCGGTTCCCTCGAACGGCAGTTATTTGCATGGTTATTTGTTGAATAGCGGGTTTAGTGAGGAGATCCGTTCTTGGCATTCCCGTCATCCTTCGGTTCCGATGCATTTCTTTTGGGATAAGAAAGATCAGCGAGCCGAGGTGAAAATAGACGATTGCCTTTCTTTCCATCAGCTGGATGATACGTTGTTTCTACGTTATATGTCGGGGGCGAAGGCTTATGCTACGACCGCCGGGTTCGAATCCGTATGTGAGGCGATGTATCTGAATAAACCTGTATTGATGGTTCCTACACATATTGAGCAAGCTTGCAATGCTTACGATGCCTCTTTGTCTGGCGCAGGCGTTGTCGCTGATTGTTTTGATCTGGACGTGTTATTATCCATTTCGGAAAGTCATGTGGAGAATCCGGTCTTCCGGCATTGGGTGAAACAGGCGGATTGGCTTATTCTTCGTGAGTTCCGTGAGGATTTGTTGCGTGAGGAACATCCGGTAACGAGCCTAGGGAGGATTACGACAAATTGGGTGGCGCGTCTGGGGAGATTCCTGCCTATCTAGGAACTTATAGCAGTACCGTGCTGTAGATGCAGGTGTGCCATGCTGATGGCACAGGCGTGCCACACTGATGGCACAAGCGTTTCATCAGCATGGCACAGATGTCTTATTTATTGAGCGCTTGCTCAATATCGGCGATGATATCATCGGCGTTCTCGATACCTACAGAGAAGCGGATCAAGTCCGGAGCCACGCCAGCCTCTATCAATTGCTCGTCGCTCAATTGGCGGTGCGTATGACTGGCCGGGTGAAGCACGCAAGTACGGGCATCCGCTACGTGAGTTACGATAGCGGCGAGTTTCAAGCTATCCATAAACTTGATCGCCACCTCACGTCCACCTTTCAATCCGAAGGATAATACACCGCAAGAGCCATTCGGTAGATACTTCTTGGCGAGCTCATGGTACGGGTTGCCTTCTAATTCCGGATAATGCACCCAAGCTACCTTATCACATTTCTGTAGCCACTGCGCTACCGCCAAGGCGTTTTTGCAATGCTGCGGTACACGAAGATGCAAGGTCTCCAATCCCAGATTCAATAGGAATGCGTTTTGCGGGGATTGGATCGCTCCGAGGTCACGCATCAGTTGGCTAGTCGCTTTCGTGATGAACGCTAATTTCCCGAATGCCTTGGTATAGGTCAATCCGTGGTAAGAAGGGTCCGGTTGGCAAAGTCCCGGGAACTTCTCGGCATGCGCTTCCCAATCGAAATTGCCGCTGTCCACGATACAACCACCCACGCTCGTGGCATGGCCATCCATATATTTAGTCGTGGAGTGCGTAACGATATCCGCTCCCCATTCGAACGGACGGCAATTGATCGGCGTGGCGAACGTATTATCGACGATCAAGGGTACGCCATGATTATGGGCGATGCGGGCAAACTTCTCCACATCCAATACCATAACGCCCGGATTGGAGATCATCTCGCCGAACATCGCCTTCGTATTCGGGCGGAAAGCCTTGGAGATCTCTTCCTCGCTCGCGTCTTGATCTACGAACGTGCATTCGATTCCCAGCTTCTTCAAGGTAACGGCCAGTAGATTATAAGTACCTCCATAAATGCTGGTAGCGCTTACGATATGATCGCCAGCCTCGCAAATATTGAAGAAAGCGAAAAAGCTAGCGGCCTGTCCGGATGAGGTCAGCATGGCGGCCACGCCACCTTCCAACGCCGCGATCTTGGCGGCTACAGCCTCGTTTGTCGGGTTTTGAAGGCGGGTATAGAAATAGCCGCTTTCCTCCAAATCGAACAATTTAGCCATCTGCTCGCTCGTCTCATACTTGAATGTCGTGCTTTGATAGATCGGGAGGACACGGGGTTCTCCTTTCTTGGGTTGCCAACCGGCCTGTACGCACAGGGTTTCCGGTTTGAATTTGTTATCCATATAGGTTGTTTTTTAATTGAATGTCATTTTAATTGCAAATGTACGGAAAATCGGTAAGAATTGTTCCGCTTACAAGATCTTCTTCTGTAAGATACTGAACCAAATGAAAGCGACGACACCTTTTAGCATGCTGGAAAGGCTGATCGCCCACCAAACACCCGTAATACCCAGTCCCGCTGCCGCTAGCCCGATGGCCAAAGGTATGCGTAAGGTGTTACACGAGATGCTGATGATCGCCGGCGGAACCGTTCGGCCGGTACCGTAGAACATGCCTTGCGTGGTAATCTCCAGCATCATGAAGATCATCGAATATCCGTCGATCCGGAGAAATATACCACCGGCCTCATAAGCGGCTTGCTCCGGCACGATCAGCGAGAAGACCTCGCTACCGTAAAAGACGAATAACAACGTGCAGAGTACGCCGATGATCGAAGTCATTTTAAGCGTCGTATGATAAGCGGTCAAGATACGTTCTTTCTTGCGTGCGGCGTAGTTCTGTGCGGTGAAAGCGGAGAGGGCCGTACTGAAGCCTTGTGAGGTGTTCCATGCGATCGCCTCCATTTGTCCGCCTGCCGTAAGCGTCATCAAACCGATATGCCCTCCGTAGGTGGAAGCTGTACGGGCCATAAAAAGATTGATGATCGCGAAGAACGTATTTAATAACGCTACCGGCAGGCCCAATTGGAAGATCCGCTTGGTGTAGCGTTCCTTTAAACGGACAAAGAAAGGGAATCCCCCGAACAATTTATTGCGGCATTTCAGCTGATAGACGAATAGTCCGCAAACCACCGCTTGGGAGATCCACGTAGCCCAAGCCGCGCCCGCCGTGCCCAAATGGAAGCCGAGTATAAATAAAGGATCTAGCACCATATTCAGTAAAAGACCTGTTCCGCTGATATAAAATGGAATCTTACTCAATCCTGCCGCATTATGAATCCCGGTAAACGCCGCCGAGAGGAAGATAAATGGGAATGCGGAAGCGACGATTCTCAAATATTCCACGGCGTTCAACGCGATCGGTTCCTCCAGTTTGTAGAAACCGATAATCGGATGAGCGAGGACGAATAGCAAGAATCCCCAACAAAGCGAGAGGATCAAGGCGATCGTTAGGTTATGGGAAGCGAATCCTCGGGCATCTTCCACGTTTTGCGCCCCGATACTTTGCCCGACACTCACCTCCGAGCCTACTTTATTCAAGTAAGAGATCGAGTTCGTCATCCAAGTAAGGATACCAACGGCGCCGATAGCGGCTACGGCCTCGCTTCCCAACCGGCCTACCCAAGCCATGTCGGTGATGCTATAGGCCATTTGGATAAATGAGGTACCCATGATCGGCATCGCCAGATTGAATAGTTGCCGGGAGATGACCCCTTCGGTCAGATTCTTTGTTCCTTGCATGATCGTTTGTTTAAATGTGCGCGAAAGTAGAAATAATTTTGCTACCTTTAGCGACGTTAATCTTAAAGAATAGTATGATGATAACGAGACGGAATTTTTTGAAAGCGGGTGCCGCTGTGGCTGCGCTGAGTGTAGTACCGAATGGCTTTGCCTCTATCTTGGCTAAGAAAGAGAAAGCGATAGGTGTACAGTTGTATAGTGTCCGGGACGACTTGAAGACGGATTTTGACGGTACGATGAAGGCTTTGGTGGATATCGGTTATAAACGGATGGAAGCCGCCGGTTACCGGGATGGCAAATTCTATGGGAAATCCCCGGCCGAGATGAAGAAATATCTGGCGGATCTGGGTGCCCGTATGGTAGGTTCCCATACCGGAAGCGGTTTGCTGGCGGAGGGTGATACCAAGGGATGGGACTTCTGGAAAAAGAATGCCGCCGATACGGCAGAGGTAGGCTGTAAATGGATTGTTCAGGCGGGTTATCCCTCCAAAGATATCAAGAGCCTTTCGGACGTGAAGCGTTTAGCGGATCAATTTAATAAATGTGGTGAGATCGCGAAGGCGAATGGGTTGCGTTTCGCTTTCCATAACCATGTGGATGAATTCCATGAGCTGGAAGGGAAGATCCCGTTCGACGTGATGATCGAGAATACGGACAAAGGGCTGGTTACTTACCAGATCGATACGGCTCAATTAGTGTATGGCGGTTTTAAATGTCATGATTACGTGAACCGTTATCCCGGTCGTTTCGCCAACTGGCACTTGAAAGACGCGAACGCGGATGGAAAGGGCAGCACGGAGATGGGCGCCGGAATCGTAGACTTCAAATCCTTATTCGCTGTGGCGGAGAAAGCCGGATTAGAGGATTACTTCATTGAGCAAGAGCGTTATAATATGACACCGCTGCAAGCGATGAAACATGATTATGACTTCTTGATGAATGCTTCTTATGTGAAGTGGTAAACGGGAGTATAGGCGTAGCCTTATGCCAGTATCGGTATAAGGCTGCGCCTATATCAGTGTGAGGCTATGCCGATACTGGCGCAAGGCAACGCCAGTACTGGTGTTTTTTATCGGATAAACAGGAGTTCCCTATACTTTGGCAACGGCCACATCTGGTTGTCCACCATCAGCTCCAGATCGTCGATATGGTCACGGATCTCATCCAAATAAGGGGCTACCGAGTCGTGGTAAGCGATCGCCTTTTCCCGCATATCGGTCAAGCGGTTCGCTTTCTTGCGGGCCTCTACCATCTCATCCACTTTCTTGGTCACGGCACAGATATGCCCGGCTATCTTACGAACCAAGCGACGGGGTTCTTCCGACATATCGCGGAATTCCGGGTCATCGCCGAATGTCTCTTTCAACTTCGCTATATTATCCAGCAATACGCTCTGGTAGCGAACGGCTACCGGGATGATATGGTTCAAGGATAAATCCCCTAATACCCGAGCCTCGATCTGTACCTTTTTGATATAGACTTCCCATTTTACCTCATTACGCGCTTCCAATTCTTTCTGGGTAAGTACGCCGGTAGACGTGAACATCTCGATCGACTCCGGTTTAAGATAAGCGTCATATTGCAATGGAACACTATTTTGGCAATCCAGACCTCGCTTGGCGGCTTCCTCTTTCCATTCGTCCGAATAACCGTTTCCATCGAAGCGGATCGGCTTAGATTCCTTGATATAGGCTTTCAGCACCTTGAATATCGCTACTTCCTTGCTTTTTCCTTCCGCTTGCAAAGCCTCTACGTCCTTCTTGAATTGTTGCAATTGATAGGCTACGGCGGAGTTCAACGCTAACATGGCCGATCCGCAGTTCACGGAAGAGCCCGGGGCGCGGAACTCAAAACGGTTTCCGGTGAAGGCGAAAGGAGAGGTACGGTTACGATCCGTATTGTCCAACAGCAGTTCGGGGATCTGCCCGAAGCCAAGATGCAAGCCCTTTTTATCGTCTACCTCGATAGCGTCCTCGATAGAGCTATTCTCGAACTTATCCAAGATATCACTGATTTGCGTTCCGAGGAAAGTGGAGATGATAGCGGGAGGTGCCTCGTTCGCGCCTAGGCGGTGTGCGTTCGTGGCGGAAGCGATACTCGCTTTTAATAAAGCGTTGTATTTATAAACGGCCATGATGGTGTTCACCACGAAGGTGATGAAGCGCAGGTTGTCCTCACGGTCTTTACCCGGAGAGAATAAGTTTACCCCCTTGTCTGTTCCCATAGACCAGTTACAGTGTTTACCGGAACCGTTTACCCCGTTAAATGGCTTCTCGTGCAATAATACACGGAAATTATGACGGCGGGAGACACGTTTCATGACCGACATCAATAATTGGTTATGGTCGTTGGCAAGGTTGCATTCCTCGTAAATAGGAGCTAGCTCGAACTGATTGGGGGCTACCTCGTTATGGCGGGTCTTTACCGGGATACCTAGTTTATAGCATTCGGTTTCCAAGTCTTTCATGAATTCTTGTACACGAGAGGGGATAGCGCCAAAATAATGGTCGTCTAATTGTTGGTTCTTCGCGCTCTCATGTCCGAGCAAGGTACGCTCGGTCAGTGAGAGGTCCGGACGGGCGGAATACAAGTCCTCGTCAACAAGGAAATATTCCTGTTCCCAACCAAGGTAAGTAATTATCTTATTGACATCCTCATCGAAATACTGATATACGTCTTTGGCGGCTTCTCCCAATACTTCGATAGAGCGGATCAGCGGGGTCTTATAATCCAGCGCTTCACCGGTATAAGCGATAAATACGGTTGGGATACAAAGTGTGTCATCTACGATAAAAGCGGGAGAGGAAGGGTCCCAAGCGGAGTAGCCGCGGGCCTCGAAGGTATTGCGAAGTCCACCGTTCGGGAAACTGGAAGCGTCCGGTTCTTGCTGGACGAGCAACTTGCCGCTGAACTCCTCGATCATGCCGCCGTTGCCATCGTGTTCTACAAAAGCGTCGTGCTTCTCGGCGGTGCCATCGGTAAGCGGTTGAAACCAGTGGGTGTAATGAGTGACTCCTTTTTCCAGTGCCCACATACGCATGCCGGCTGCCACATGATTGGCGATTTCCCGGTCGATAGGTGTGCCATTGTCAATGGCGTGGGTCAAGGCTTTGTACGTTTCCTTGGAGAGATATTTTTGCATCGCCTTCCGGTTGAAGACATTCTCGCCATAGTACTCAGATACTTTGTGTTCGGGAGTAACGGCTTCCACGGCCTTTCGGTTGGATGCCTTCTCCACAGCATTAAAGCGTGAGATTGACATTGTTGAATTGTTTTATGTTTTTCAGGTGCAAAGTTACTACAAAAAAGTGAAATGCGGAAAGATATAGTGATAGAATTGAGTTACAAGGGTTTTAGTTAAAGTGGCGATAATTCGTGAAGCCATTACAATCCTTGCCGAAGCCAAATCTTGACGCCGCAACGTTACTTGTTCGTAACCATGTCCGAAAATGCGACAAACGGGTACGAATGGCGAAACAAGACACTATGTTATAGTGAGTTACCCACAACTCACGTAACAAATACGGTTACGGAAAAAAGATTGCGCCGTTCCTCCCCGTTTTGCGTACCGACACCGGACTCTTCACCAACTAATTTTGAAATCCAAAAATTAAGAACGATGAAGAGTACATTTTCAGTAATCTACTACCTCAAGCGTCAGGTAGTGAAAAAGGACGGGACGGTTCCCGTCATGGGACGCATCACGGTGGACGGCAGCCAGACGCAGTTCAGTTGCAAGTTGAGTGTCGATCCGAAGCTGTGGGACACCAAAGGGGGACGTGTCACGGGCAGAAGCGCGGCGGCACTCGAAACGAACCGTATGCTTGACAAGATGCGGGTGCGCATCAACAGACACTATCAGGAAATCATGGAGCGTGACAACTTCGTCACGGCGGAGAAGGTAAAGAACGCCTTTCTCGGACTGGAACACCGCTACCACACGCTGATGCAGGTGTTCCGTCGGCACAACGAGAACTATGAGAAACAGGTGGAAGCAGGCATGAAAGCAAAAGGTACACTGGAAAAGTACCGTGTCGTTTACAAGCACCTGCAAGAGTTCCTCGACATCCGCTACCATGTGAAGGACATCGCCCTAAAAGAGCTTACTCCCGCTTTCATCTCCGACTTCGAGATGTTCCTGCGCACGGACAAGCACTGCTGCACCAATACCGTGTGGCTGTACGTCTGCCCGCTACGGACAATGGTGTTCATAGCCATCAACAACGAGTGGCTGACACGCGACCCGTTCCGCGAGTATGAAATCAAGAAGGAGGAAACGACACGCAGTTTCCTGACCAAAGACGAAATACGCCTGCTGATGGAGGGGAAACTGAAAAACGCCAAACAGGAACTGTACCGCGACCTCTACCTGTTCTGTGCGTTCACCGGATTGTCGTTCGCGGATATGCGCAACCTCACGGAAGAGAATATCCGTACCTATTTCGACGAACACGAGTGGATAAACATCAACCGCAAGAAAACGGGCGTGGTGTCCAACATCCGCCTGCTTGACATCGCCAACCGCATAATCGGCAAATACCGTGGGCTATGCGAGAACGGCAGGATATTCCCCGTTCCGCATTATAACACGTGCCTTGCCGGTATCCGTGCCGTCGCCAAGCGTTGCGGCATCACCAAGCATATCACGTGGCATCAAAGCCGCCACACGGCAGCCACGACAGTTTTCCTTTCCAACGGCGTACCCATCGAAACGGTCAGCTCCATGCTTGGACACAAGAGCATAAAGACGACGCAGATTTACGCGAAGATAACCAAAGAAAAACTCAATCAGGATATGGAAAACCTTGCCGCAAGGTTAAACAACGTCGAGGAATTTGCAGGTTGCACCATCTAAAAAAGAGGAGCCATGAAACGTGACATAATCATCATAGAGGACAAGGCGGTCAGCGTAACCGGTAACGATGTGTGGATGACCGCCACCGAAATAGCCGGACTGTTCCATACGACCGTCCCGGCAGTGAACGCCGTCATCAAAGCCGTCCGCAAGTCTGACGTGCTGAACGACTACAAGGTGTGCCGCTACATGCAGCTTGAAAACGGGCTGTACGCGGACGTGTACGCGCCTGAAATCATTATTCTGATTGCTTTTCGGCTGAACACCTACAACACCTACCTGTTCCGCATGTGGCTGGTAGGAAAGGTTCTCTCACAAGAGAAGCGGCAAACATACGTGATGTTTATACAGAACGGAAAAACTGCGTACTGTTGAAGATATCAAATGAAAATTATACGAAAGAATTTCTATATGGATCCTTATCTAAATAGCCATATCATATCTCAAAAAATATAGAGGTAATAATATGGCTATTATTTAATTCTTTTGATTTGTCGTTATGCAACGAATTCCGTTCATAAAATGTTTTAATATATATTTGTCAAATGAATGGAGATTAGGTATTTTTTGTTCAAGGTATTCAATTCCTATCGTGTTAAATTCCTGTATAACGATTGTAATCTCTTTAGAATCGTCTTCAAGATTTATAAGACCTGCATTTTGTATCTTTTTACTAATCATCCTCGGTAATCCGTATTCTTCAAGTTGAAATACAATTTTAGGTAAAAAGGCATTTGATGCTTTATATACAAAATTGGCGATATTTGAGGAATTAGGATAAAGTTCTTGACGTATAATATTAATTACCGCAATAATAGATGAGAGATTAAAGGATACATATCTTTCAAATGTAAATATATCCTCATATGTAATACCATAATCTTTTACTGTGTTATATAGCTCTTTTATAGTCATTTTCCATCCATTACTACATGCACATGCATAATACCGTAAATGTCCTTTTCGATGATATTCCAAAATTTCTATGATATCTCCTAAAGCATCCCTCCATTCCCATGTATTATTGTTTTGTAAAGCATCGCAATTTGTTGGCCAATTGGAATCAGTTTTCAATTTTTCCGCAATTATCTTTAACATTGATGGTTTACAACTTCTGATTTGTGGTATTCTTTCAATTCTATGCCAAATATCCGTTCCAAGAAGTTCTATCATTTCATCTTGATATCGTTGAATTTTTACATATTGTTCATTATTCAATTTTATACCGGGGTCATTTCCATCAAGTTTTTTTACTACATCATCAGGAAACTCTAATCTCAATTTAGTATTTTCTTGACTTGGTGGCTCTTCAAGCATATAGACACGACCTACAAAATAACGAAACATTCTGCCTGCGCGTCCAATGATGTTGCGAAAGGTAAAATAATCAATCTTATGAGCCCCGTTCTTATTTGACCATAAAACGACACTCTCTGCTTGAGTATTTACTCCTTCAATTATAGACGAGGTCGATACCAAATAATCTAACCCATTCTGTTCTTCAAATAGTTTTATTTGAATTTGACTAAGAGAACGATGTAGCTGACCATTATGAATACCAATACCATGTTTGACTAAATCTTTAAGAATATACTTTTCTCCATAATTGCATTCCAGCCAATCAGAAAAATTAGCAAGCAGTTCAGAGTCTTTATTATATAAATTTCTGTTAAGAATTGTTGTTACTTCTTCAATTCCCTTATATGTGCCGGTATATATCAAAGCTTTACCTATACCTGTATTTATTAATTCAATAAGTTTACGTGTCTTAAAACTCTGTTTATCTTCATTCTTTGGTCTGCTTTTATATAACCGCCATGCATGCGTTACAACGGTCTTAAAATCCATACGCAGAAATGTCATCCCTTCAGTGAATACATTTTCTTCTATTTCATGGATATTTGGGGCAAGATAATATCTTTGTTTAGCTTTCTTTCCGAGTTCTACCATTGAACTGAGTAAAGTGGAGCTTCTTTCAAGATCAAAATTTGTACTTGCCTTATAAAACTCATCAACGATTAGAATATCAATTGAAGGAAGTTTATCTATATAGGCAAAAGCTCTTTCTTGCGGAAATACCAATATGTTTTTCTCCGCAAGTTCTACATCTGTTGTTGTAATTATTTTATATTGATGAGAGAATTTTCGGCAAATTCGTCTTCTTGTTTCATCTGCAAGAGCAACCGTAGGTACTAATATTACAACATTAATTGGTTGTTTAATCGCAATAAATGCATCAATAACAAAACTTTTACCAAAACTTGTAGGAGCACTCACCGCAACGCTTTTCCCTTCTAATAACTTCTTTAATACCTGTGATTGAGCAGTATGTAAGACACAAGGTTTTCTTTCTCCAATATTAACTTTAAAAACTTCACATACAAACCGATCTTCCCAAGATGCAGTATATGTATCAATATACGGTAAAAGCCCCACTTCACGAATAAGATGGTTGACTAATTCCATATATGAATTATTGTTAGTACCATTAATCTCATGAAGTAATGTAATTACTTTGGATCTTGCATTACTTATATCACCAGCATTTAGAACATTACTTATATCTAAACATGTATTATATATATCATTCGTCTGCATCATTTTTGAGATTTTTTGCTTGTGAAATAAACCAGTTTACTATTTTTGTTTTATCAGGAACAGGAAAAAGAATCAAATGAAAGTTTATTTCCGAATACTTATGAACAGAACTAAGCTTGTTGATCTGCTTCTTAAAAAACGAATGAGCACGATCTCTATGAAAAGAAATAATACTATTTTTATACTCATCACTCATTTCAGTAGTACTTGCTGTTATCTGGCATTCATGTAATAAAAGAATAGGTATATGTAGTTTGGGTTTTATTTCGTCAATGGAAGTATTCTCATCGAAACATTCTTTTATCTTTTTAAGTAATGTTTGGTTTTCAATTTGTTTATCAAGTTCATTGAGATTGGTCATTATTCCGCATTCCTTTTTCATAATAGGTTTGCGCAACATTTGTTCAACAGAATTTATTGGTTCGTATAATCGCGCATCCTCAAGAGAATTATAAAATTTAGCTTCTCCTAACCAAAGTTGAAAGCCTCCATTTGGGTCAATTACAATGTGTACAGAATCAGAGCCCTTTGCATTATCATTATCATTCTGTTTATAAAAAATTTTAGGTATTGCAGATAAGGCTTTATAATGGTTCTTCATTATGCCATATAGAATAATTTCCGCTATTTCACTTCCCTTTCCATTCTGCTCTTTGTCAACAAGTCGTAAATGTTTGGCAGCCTCAATAAGCCTACCGTAATCATTATCTATTAATTTCTCTCGTTCTTGTGCAGACAAAGCTGTTTCTGCAATATTACTGAAAACAAATTCTTTGAATTGACGATATCTCCAACTGCCATCTTCAAAGCCATTAGCAACTGATAATAACCTGTCATTATGATCTGGATTTATTTCTTGCTTTTTTGTATTAAAATTAACAAAACAATCATCAACTAATATATCAAAATTCCAAATTTTATTGCTCATACACTTTATTTACATGCTTAAAAATGGTGAAACATCTATATTCCTTTAGATACTATTTTTTTGTATGACAAATAAGTTCATGAACATCAACATCAAGCAAATTTGCAATACGAACAAATGTGTACAAATCAGGTTGAGAATGATTATTACACCATTTAGATACTGTTGCAGGATCTTTCTGTAATTGTTTTGCCAACCATTTGCTCATAACTCCTTTTTCTGATAGTACATTTTTAATGTTGTTTAAAATTGCCATTACAATTAATTTTTAGATTGCGTTAAATGCAAAGTTACAACTTTTTATTAACTATATGAATTTCTAACGATAGAAATTGGTTGGATCAATCAAAAAACTGGTTTTAAGGTCATTAAAACACCCAAGTATATAAAAAGTAAACGGGCAGCACCACAAAATGTCGCCCGTTTCCTTTTTCATGTTGGCCGCCTCACTCCAGCGGCTTGCGGTAGTTCGCTTCCAGCACCTCGCGCAGCCCCGTTTCCGGGTAAAGCACCTTCCCTCCCAAAAGTATGAAGGACAACACGCGGTTGTTGCGGTATTCCTGCAAGGTGCGTCGGCTGACACGGAGCAGTTCCGCCACCTCACCGTCAGTCAGGTAACGTTCCCCGTCCAGCGGAGGGCGGTAACTTTCCAGAAATACAGACAGCCATTTCGAGCCTTTGCGCATATCCTGCATCACAGAGGCTATCGGCTCGTCTTCCATCGTAAAAACATCGTTGGTCTCGTTCATCATAACTTCGGATTCAGTGGGTGAATAAATCAAATCATCTGCCGTGCGAATAGAGCGTGCCGATAAGCGGTATCAACCTCTTAACCTCCTCCGGCTTGTAATAGAACCTGCGGTTTATCTGCGAGTAGCCGATAAGCCGCCTGTCGCGCAGCGTCTGCAACGTGCGCGGGCTTATTCTCAACTGCCCGCAGACCTCCTCGCCCGTGAGCCATCTTTCCATGCGCCCCGTGTCGCTTTTGCGCCTTAGGGCGGCGACCTTCTCCGAGAGTGCGCCGAATGCCGCCACCATCATCTCGAAAGTCTTTTTCTCGATAGATACTATTTCCATATTCATGCAATTATCGGTTTGCCCGCAAAGGTAACGATGCAGCCCTTAACACGTACCGTTTTCCGCTGAAAGGCTGCCTGTTGCACCGTTTGACCGGGTTACGGAGCCATCTTCCGTAAAAATCTTACGTGAGTCACGTAGTGAGTTGTTAAAGCCCCTTTTGTTTATTGCCGAATTTTGTCGCAGAAACATAGAGCAAGCCGAGTGTAGAGCGTCAAACTTGCTTGAACGGTATGCCGAGGCGCAGCCTATGTTCATGAAAATAAACAAAAATAAAGGACTGAATATGAAAGTGATAACGATGGAAAGTTCTGCCTTCCGGTCATTGACGGAACAGATAGCGGAGATTGCGGCACACGTCCGTGCCGCCTCCGGCGACAAGAAAGCGGCATCGCCCGACAGGTTGCTCACCACACGCGAGGCGGCGCACCTGCTTAACGTGAGTACCCGCACCCTCCAGCGTATGCGCAGCGAGCAACGCATCGGTTATGTCGTGCTTCGCGGTAAATGCCGCTACCGGCAGTCGGAAATAGACCGCCTGCTTGAAGCGTGTGCCGTCAACGAGGACGCGGCGACACCGCAGGAATTGAAACGCAACCACACGCTGCGCACTGGCGGCAAACCAAAAGGAAGGAGGACATAGGTCATGGAACTGCTCACACGAAACAACTTCGAGGGCTGGATGCAGAAGCTGATGGAACGGCTCGACCGTCAGGACGAACTGCTGCTGGCGATGAAGGCTGAGGGGAAACAGCCTACTATCACGGAAAGCATCCGCCTTTTCGACAATCAGGATTTGTGCATGCTGCTCCAGATAAGCAAGCGCACACTGCAACGCTACCGCAGTGTCGGCGCATTGCCCTACAAGACACTGGGCAAGAAAACCTATTACAGCGAGGAGGATGTGCTGACATTCCTTTCCAACCATATCAAGGACTTCAAAAAAGAAGATATAGCCTTCTACAAGGCTCGTATCCATAATTTCTTTCATAAATAACCCATTAAAACATTTTTCAAATGGCAAAGAAAAAAGACGAAAAGGACGTGCTGGTAGTCCGTGACGAGAAGACGGGCGAGATCAGCGTGGTAGCCGGGCTGAATGCAGACGACACACCCAAGCGTACCCCTGCGAAAGCTGAGAACGCGCAGAGTTTCCTGCAATTCGACCGACACGGCGACGTGCTGGACAACTTCTTCAAGAACTTCTTCCGGCAGTGCAAGGAACCCAGCCGCTTCGGTTTCTACCGCATCGCGGCAGACCAAGTGGATTCCATGCTTGGCGTGATGAAAGACCTGCTTCAGCATCCGTACCAGAACAAACAAATCCTTGCACCGCACAAAATCGACACCTTCCCTTATCAACAGCAGGTGCAGGAAGAGATGGCGGCACAAAAGACAGAGAAACAAGAACCTCAAAAACAGGAAAACATGGAACAACAGAAAGAACAGCAGGAAAGCCCGCAACAGACGCAGGGCAGACAGGGCTACCAACCCATCAACGAGAGCAAAATCAACTGGCAGGAGCTGGAGGACAGATGGGGCGTGAAGCGTGACGACCTTGAAAAGTCCGGAGACCTTACGAAGATGCTCCACTACGGCAAGTCCGACTTGGTAAAGGTCAAGCCCACCTTCGGCGGCGAATCATTCGAGCTGGACGCCCGCCTCTCCTTCAAGAAGGACGGCGAGGGAAATGTCAGCCTCGTGCCGCACTTCATCCGCAAGGAGCAGAAGTTAGATGAGTACAAGGAACACAAATTCTCCGACGATGACCGGAAGAACCTGCGCGAAACGGGCAACCTCGGCAGGGTCGTGGACATTGTGGACAGGGAAACGGGCGAAATCATCCCCTCCTACATCAGCATCGACCGCAAGACGAATGAAATCACGGACATTCCGGCAAACAAGGTGCGCATCCCGGAGCGCATCGGCAAGACGGAAATCACCAAACAGGAGCAGGACATGCTCCGCGCCGGACTGCCCGTGCGCGACAAGCTCATCGAGCGCAACGACGGCAGGAAGTTCGTCACCACCCTTCAAGTGAACGTGGAGCAGCGCGGCGTGGAGTTCGTGCCGGGAACCGGAAGGTCGCCCCGTACCGCACAGACGCAGGAAGCCAAAGGTGACACCTCGAAAAGTCAGGCGCAAGGCGGGGAAAATGCCGCACAGACCAAGAAGGAGCAACGCCGCAACACGTGGATGAACGAGGACGGCAGCATCCGCCCCATCAGCAAATGGAGCGGCGTGAACTTCACCGACAAGCAGAAAGCCGACTACGTGGCGGGTAAAGCCGTGAAACTGGAGAACGTGACCGACAAGCAGGGCTTCCATGCCACGATGTATATCAAGTTCAACCCGGAGAAGGGCCGCCCGTACCGCTACGAAACGAACCCCGACAACGCCCAGCAGGTCGCCCCGTCCAACGAGAGCCGCACACAGGTGGCGGTGAACAACGAGGGCAAAACCAACGAGGCGACAAAGAACCTGAAAGAGCCTTTGCAGAAAGGTCAGACCGCCCCAAAGGACGACCGCCAGCAACAGCAGCAGGAGAAGCCGAAAAAGAAGAACAACAAAGGCATGAAAATGTAATCCCGTGTCCGCCACTGAATCCAAAATAAAATCCAAAGTATCAACAAAAAAGCAAGAAAACATGAAGACAATCATTGCAGAAAAGCCCTCCGTGGCACGTGAAATCGCCCGCATCGTGGGCGCGACAAAGAGAGAGGAAGGATATTTCGAAGGAGGCGGCTATGCCGTGACATGGGCATTCGGACACCTCGTTCAGCTTGCCATGCCCGACGGCTACGGCGTGCGCGGATTTGTCCGTGACAACCTCCCGATTATTCCCGACACATTCACGCTCGTCCCCCGTCAGGTCAGGACGGAGAAAGGTTACAAGCCCGACAGCGGCGTGGTGTCGCAGATAAAAGTCATCAAAAGACTGTTCGACACAAGCGAACAAATCATCGTGGCGACCGATGCCGGACGCGAGGGAGAGCTTATCTTCCGCTACCTCTACCACTATACGGGTTGCACCACTCCTTTCGTGCGTCTGTGGATCAGCTCGCTCACCGACAAGGCTATCCGTGAGGGACTGCGCAACCTCGAAGACGGCAGCAGGTACGACAACCTATACCTCGCCGCCAAAGCGCGGAGCGAATCCGACTGGCTCGTGGGCATCAACGGCACTCAGGCGTTATCCATAGCCGCCGGACATGGCACGTATTCGGTGGGGCGTGTGCAGACACCCACGCTGGCGATGGTGTGTGAACGCTATTGGGAGAACCGCCGTTTTACGTCCGAAGCATTCTGGCAGCTCCATATCGCAACAGACGGTTGCGACGGCGAGGTCGTGAAACTCTCATCCTCCGAGAAATGGAAGTCGAAAGAACCGGCAACGGAGCTATATAATAAGGTAAAGGCGGCAGGCAGCGCAACGGTAACGAAAGCAGAGCGTAAGGAGAAGACGGAGGAAACTCCCTTGCTGTACGACCTGACCACGCTCCAAAAAGAAGCCAACGCCAAGCACGGCTTCACGGCGGAACAGACGCTTGAAATCGCGCAGAAACTCTACGAAAAGAAGTTGATAACCTATCCGAGAACGGGAAGCCGCTACATCCCCGAAGACGTGTTCGCTGAAATCCCCAAGCTACTCGCCTTTATCGGCACGCAGCCCGAATGGAAAGACAAGGTGCGGGCAAAAGCCATCCCGACACGCCGTAGCGTGGATGACGGCAAGGTAACAGACCACCATGCCCTGCTCGTCACGGGAGAGAAACCGCTCTTCCTCTCCAAAGAGGACAGCACCATTTATCAGATGATTGCCGGACGAATGATAGAGGCATTCTCCGAAAAATGCGTCAAGGACGTGACTGCTGTCACGGCAGAATGTGCCGGAGTGGAGTTCACCGTGAAAGGCAGTGTCGTGAAGCAAGCCGGATGGCGTGCCGTCTATGGCGAGGAAAAGGAGGAAACTACCATCCCCGGCTGGCAGGATGGCGACACGCTCACGCTGAAAGCCACCTCCATCACCGAAGGAAAGACCAAACCCAAGCCGCTGCATACCGAAGCCACCCTGCTCTCGGCAATGGAAACAGCGGGCAAGGAAATTGAGGACGACGCGCTGCGGCAGGCGATGAAGGACTGCGGCATCGGCACTCCCGCCACACGAGCGTCCATCATCGAAACGCTTTTCAAGCGCGGTTACATGGAACGCTGCAAGAAGTCGCTTGTTCCCACCGAAAAGGGACTCGCCCTCAATTCCGTGGTGAAGACGATGCGCATCGCCGATGTAGCCATGACGGGCGAATGGGAAAAGGAACTGGCACGTATCGAGCGCGGGGAACTGCCCGCCGACACTTTCCGCAAGGAGATAGAGGCGTACACACGGGAAATCACCTCCGAACTGCTCTCGTGCGACAAGCTCTTCGGCAGCCGTGATTCCGGCTGCGCGTGTCCCAAGTGCGGCACGGGCAGGATGCGGTTCTACGGCAAGGTGGTACGTTGCGACAACACGGAGTGCGGACTGCCCGTGTTCCGGCAGAAAGCGGGACGCACCCTGTCCGACGACGAAATCAAAGACCTGCTCACCGACGGGCACACCAAGCCGCTCAAAGGCTTCAAGAGCAAGCAGGGCAAGAACTTCGATGCCATAGTCGCCTTTGACGGGGAATATAACACGACGTTCGTGTTCCCGGAAAAGAAATGCAAGTCTTCCTATCCGAAAAAAAGGAAATAATCACTAACTTTTGATAAGTTAGGCTGCATCTCAACAATAGAAACAAACAAGTTTTTTTCGTATTGTCTTCGATTTGCACTAACTTTGCCACTTGTTCAGAGTAATGAATTGTTCTTCGATACCGGATTACACTCATACTTTGGATTTAGTGGTGGCACTCGGAGGGATACCGAGTGCCTTTTTCTTCCTTTTTCCAATCAATTATCCCGTTAAATATCAATCCACTAAACTCCAAAGTAATGAACAACAAGAAGAAAAACGAGGGTCAGACCGACTTTTCCTATTACGGTCTGTACCTGCTGGACTACCTCCGCACGAACAAGTTTGAACAGGCGACTGACACCGCTTTCATACGGGAACGGGCCGACCGTGCCGCCGAAACGTATGAAAAGGCGCGGCTCGAAGGCTATCCCGCCGATGGCGCGCAAGAGCAGGCGATGGACACGCTGCTGCGCGGGCTGCGCTATTCCCGGTACGCCATTCTCCGTGAAGTCGTGGAGAGCGAGTTTTTCGACGAAGTGCCGGAAGAGAAACAAGAAGCCTTTATTCTGAAACTCATGCCGCTTGTCGGCAACGTGTTCTCCGTCTATGACCTTTCGGACGACAACTTCGCCCTGTCTTCCGATTACGACCTGCTCTACACGGAGCT
>NZ_QTMJ01000017.1:0-104453 GCF_003635485.1 Parabacteroides sp. AF19-14
ACTATTTCCTAACGTGAACTTGATTTATAGAGGAAAGGTAAAGAATATTTCAGTTTCCGGCAGACTGAAACTCATAATTTACAGAAAAGGCACTATCTTTGGCTTTTGACAACTTTCCACCCTGTCATATGGTTATTTGATAAATAAATTAGTATGGAGAATCGTTTTTTAGGACTCATAGAGAATAGCATCAAGGAGCATTGGGATCTCCCGGCGTTCTCCGATTATAATGGACATACCTTCCATTATAAAGATGTAGCTCGTCGAATCGAGAAATTTCATATTATCCTAGAGCATGCCGGCATTAAAAAGGGGGATAAGGTGGCTTTAGTTGGACGGAACTCCTCCAACTGGGCGATCTGTTTCTTCGGGATCTTGGCTTATGGAGCCGTAGCCGTGCCTATCCTACATGAATTCAAACCGGATAATATACATCATATCGTAAATCATTCCGAGGCAAAGGCAGTCCTTGCCGCTTCCAGCAACTGGGAGAATATGAATGAACGCATGATGCCCGACGTGAAACTGTTCATGATGCTGGATAACTTCTCGATCATTCACAGTAAAAGCAAAGAAGTCCGGGTAGTAAGAGACCGGATCAATGAATATTTCGGTAAAAAGTACCCTCGTTCATTCACGTCGAACGATGTTCGGTATCACGTGGAAAAGCCGGAAGAATTAGCGGTACTTAATTATACTTCCGGAACCACCAGTTTCTCGAAAGGGGTTATGATCCCCTATCGGAGCTTATGGAGTAATACGCAATTCGCTTACGACAATTTACCGTTCATCCATCCGGGAGATAATATCGTATGTATGCTTCCGATGGCCCATATGTACGGATTGGCATTCGAGGTATTGAATTCCGTGAATAAAGGCTGCCATGTACACTTCCTCACACGTACCCCCAGCCCGAAAATCATAGCGGAAGCTTTTACGACAATCAAGCCGGCGCTGATCCTAGCCGTACCTCTGATTATCGAGAAAATCATCAAAAACAAGGTATTCCCCGAACTGGAGAAGCCTTTGATTAAATTGCTCTTGAAAGTCCCCTATATAGACCAGAAAGTGCTGGATACCATTTCCGCCAAGTTAACGGCGTCTTTCGGAGGGAACTTCGGGGAGATCGTTATCGGAGGAGCCGCTATCAATAAAGAAGTGGAGACGTTCCTTCATTCCATCCATTTCCGATATACCGTAGGCTACGGGATGACCGAATGTGGCCCGCTAGTCTCCTATGCGCAATGGGATGAGTTTAAGCCCGGTTCCGTAGGACGTATCGTCGACCGTATGGAAGTCCGCATCGATTCAGAGGACCCGGAAAACAAGGTGGGAGAAATATTGGTGAAGGGTATGAACGTGATGCTCGGTTATTACAAGAATCCGGAGGCTACAAAAGCCGTTATGATGCCTGACGGATGGATGCGTACCGGCGATCTGGGAACCCTCGATAAAGATGGATTTTTATATATCCGCGGCCGTAGTAAAACCATGATTCTAGGCCCCAGCGGACAAAATATCTATCCGGAAGAGATCGAGGATCGCTTGAATAATATGCTATATGTAGCAGAATCGCTCATCATCTCCCAAGGAGGTAAACTAGTCGCCCTCATCTATCCCGATTGGGAGCAAGTAGATAAGGCAGGTATACAACATTCCGAAATCGAGAAGTTGATGCAGACCAACATTGACCAAGTAAACGAGGAGATGCCGAATTACAGTAAAATCACCTGTTTCAAGCTGTATCAAGAAGAATTCGAGAAAACACCCAAAAGAAGTATCAAGAGATATTTATACCAACCGGCCGAATAAAAAGAAAGCCGTCTTTTGTTAAAGACGGCTTCTTTTATATAAAGTAAATTTTATCCTTGACGAAAATCTTTTAAAACTTTTTGTAATTCTTGTCGAGCGAAAAATATACGGCTCTTAACCGTCCCCAGAGGAACATCCAGTTTATCAGCGATCTCATTGTATTTATAGCCACTCAAAAACATAGAGAATGGAACCTTCAACTCATTGTTCAAACCGTTGATCGCTTTCGTGATCTCTTGAATTTGATAAGCGCCATCCGGAGAGTCAAAACCTGAATCGTTCACGACATCCAAGTTATATAAGTCGACACCTTGATCTACGACAGTTTGCGTGCGAACGATCTTGTGATAATTGTTAATGAAAATGTTACGCATCACAGTCAAGACCCAGCCCTTAAAATTGATATTGTCTACAAATTTTTCTTGATTGTCTAAAACCTTCAGCGTTGTGTCCTGCATCAGATCTTGGGCATCATCCCTATTCGCTGTAAGCATAAGCGCAAAATTCATCATGTTTTCTTGCATGCTCAATAATTTTTTCTGAAATTGCAACGCATTCATATTGTTACTAGTTAAATAAAGTTTAATACTGTATAAGTATTATCCCTCAAACATTGAAGGATGCAACAAATATATAAATTAAAAATGGAGATATACAGTTCTTTGATAAATATTAATATTAAAAATCGTAACTTAATATTTTTGTTGTAAATCTTACTGAAAATGAGTATTATTTACAAGTTGCACAAGTTACAAAAATCAACATTTACAACAAGCCAGTTACAATTTTCAACCAAATATTAAAAACGAATATAATACAAACAAGATGAAACGTTTATTAACAATATTAACAGCTATAGTATTAATACTTGCAATCTCTCTTCAATCGGAGGCTAAAGAGAAGTCCTTAATATATACGATTGATATAAAAAAAGAGATCGATAACACCACGTGGATTTATCTCCATAACGGATTATCAGAGGCCAAGCAATTGAGCGCCGATGCCATCTTATTGCATATGAACACATACGGCGGATTACTGGAATCTGCCGATTCTATGCGAACGGCTATTTTATATAGTCCCATACCGGTATATGTATTTATCGATAATAACGCAGCTTCAGCAGGTGCTTTAATTTCCATAGCATGCAAGAAAATCTATATGCGGAAAGGGGCGAATATAGGAGCGGCAACGGTTGTCAATCAAACGGGTGCGGCTCTACCTGATAAATATCAATCTTATATGCGTTCCATGATCCGTTCGACGGCTGAGGCGCAAGGGAAAGATACGCTTATACAAAACGGCGACACGATCTATAAATGGAAAAGAGATCCTTTAATCGCCGAAGCGATGGTCGATGACAGAGTGATCGTCCCCAACCTCATCGATAGTGGTAAAGTATTGACACTTACCTCTCAAGAAGCACTCAAATGGGGTTATTGCGATGGCATCGCCGAGAGTCCGGATCAAGTAATCACAGAATATATCAGATGTAAGGACTATGAGATTAAAAGTTATGAACCCTCATGGTTCGATAATGTAAAAGGTTTCTTTATGAGTCCGGTAATACAGGGCTTATTAATCATTATTATCATCGGTGGTATTTATTTCGAGATGCAAACCCCGGGGCTTGGTTTTCCATCCGCTGCCGCGATAGTAGCGGCTATCCTTTACTTCGCTCCTCTCTACATGGACGGGTTGGCTGAAAACTGGGAAATCCTGTTATTCATTCTCGGCGTTATATTAATAATGTTGGAGATATTCGTGATCCCGGGCTTTGGCATAGCGGGGATAAGTGGAATTATTCTCGTGGTCGGCGGACTTACAATGAGCTTACTGAACAATACTGTTTTTGATTTTCAAAACGTATCTGGAATGGATACGGGCAGAGCCGCTTTAACGGTTCTATTAGGTCTGGGTATCGGATTCACGCTAGTGATATGGTTATCCAACAAAATAGGACATAAAGGACCGCTAAAGAAAATGGCATTAAACGCTGATTTGGAAAAAGCGGTATCCAGCCCCAATTTGACACAACTGATCGGAAAAGAGGGCACGGCCGCTACCGTTTTACGTCCTTCGGGTAAGGTATCTATCGAGGGAGAGTTGTATGACGGCGTATCGGAGTCTGGCTTCATCGAGAAAGGGACTCCTATCAAAGTCGTCAGATTCGAGAGCGCGCAAGTCTATGTAATCAACCTATAAACGAGTCTATGCGATCCGTTTATAGGCAATACATTTATCGATCACGACATATTCCATCGCTCCCATAGCCATCAAATCACTTAGGATGTTACGGGCCGCATAATAATTGATATGGGCGATATGGCAAAACTGCTTTATGCTGATATACGGATGCTCGTCGAGCCAAGAAAACAGGATCTCGACGGGCTTACTTATTTTCAGCAATGTACCTTCTTTGGTTTTCTGCTTCTTCCATGCTTGCATGAGGACTTCGTTCGCTAATATATTCTCGTCCGCAACCCGGATATAGGCCTTGTATTTATCGTCTTTATCCGGTGCCGTATGCGGTTTCTCATCGCTTGGGGCGATATAGACCTCCAATACGGTCTTCCCGTTGACATCCCAGCGCTTAGCTGTAAACGGCACCTCGGGATGCGTATACATTTTAGAAGCAGCCTCGATCATATAATATTCCTCCTCACTTCTCACACCGGAAATAGCGCCGTTATCCTTCACTCCAATCAGCAGACGCCCGCCATCTGTATTCGCGAACGCACTCAACGTCCGGGCGATCTTCTTGCTGTCGCTCACCTCAAACTTAAAATCAAGTTGTTGATGTTCCCCTTGCTCTATAAGCGCTTCAATCGGATGTTTCTTCTTCATTTTGGCTTCTGTTTTGAGACACAAAATTAAAATAAATACCTAACTTTGGCAATCGAAAAAACAATAAACGATGTCTCAGATACCTGCGCTAATATCAGATCTTGCGGTCATACTCATATCCGCCGGGTTGGTTACCCTGTTATTCAAAAAGTTAAAGCAACCGGTCGTATTGGGGTATATCGTAGCCGGAATACTCGCCGGACCTTCCATCGAGCAAATACCGACAGTTACAGATGTGGAAAGTATCCGTATCTGGGCTGATATAGGCGTTATCTTCCTGTTATTCGCTTTGGGGCTCGATTTCAGTTTCAAGAAGTTGATGAAGGTGGGAGGAACCGCCGTCATTGGAGCCATAACCGTTGTTATAGGTATGATGACAGCGGGATATATCACGGGCTTATCACTGGGTTGGGGACATATGAACAGTCTTTTCCTCGGAGGTATGTTATCGATGTCTTCCACGACAATTATCTTCAAGGCATTCGACGACATGGGATTGCGTAACCAACGATTCGCCGGTGTCGTATTCGGTATCTTGGTGGTAGAGGATCTATTCGCCGTATTATTAATGGTATTACTTTCTACCGTAGCGGTAAGTAAACACGTGGAAGGCATGGAGATGCTGGATAGCGTAGTCAAATTAGGCATTTTCCTTTTATTCTGTTTCGTCGTCGGGATCTATTTGATCCCCTCTTTTCTGAAAAAGGCAAAAAGCTTCCTAAATGAGGAGACTCTGTTGATCGTGAGCATCGGGCTATGCCTTGGTATGGTTATGATCGCCACAAAAGCCGGATTCTCATCGGCTCTCGGAGCTTTTGTCATGGGTTCGATTTTGGCCGAGACCATTGACGCTGAACGGATCGAGCATTTGGTAAAACCCGTAAAAGACTTATTTGGAGCGATTTTCTTCGTGTCTGTAGGCATGTTAATCGATCCTCAGATGCTCTGGGAGTATAAAATCCCGATTTTCATTATCACGCTCGTAGTCATGGCCGGACAGATTTGTTTCGCCAGCTTCGGAGTATTACTGTCCGGACAACCGATAAAAATAGCCATCCAGTCTGGTTTCTCGTTAGCGCAGATCGGAGAATTCGCCTTCATCATCGCAGGTTTGGGACTATCATTAAACGTGACGGATCAATATCTGTATCCGATCGTTGTCGCCGTATCCGTGATCACGACATTCTTCACACCTTATATGATCCGGCTAGCGGAACCTGCCTACAAATGGGCGAAGCGGATCATACCGGAGAATTGGAAACAGTTCTTGGAGCGATATTCATCCGGTTCCAATACGATCCGTCAAAAAAGCGCATGGAATAAGTTACTAAAAGCCTTGATCCGCATCGTCGGTACTTATACCGCCGTCTGCCTAGTACTTATCTTTTTATGGCTACAAATCGTGACTCCGTTCATCTGCAAACATTTGCCCGGCATCCAAGGAAATCTAATCTCCTTGATCTTAATCCTAGCTCTGATCTCCCCGATGTTGCGGGCGATCATGATGAAAAAGAATCATTCCGTGGAGTTCCAGCAATTATGGAACGATAATAAATATAACCGGGGTCCCCTAGTCTCACTCGTGATCCTCAGAATCCTGCTCTGTATCGGTCTCGTCATGCTTCCTGTCGCACGGTTATTGAATGCTGCGCTAGGAATTATGCTAGCGGTCGCTTCCGCCGTTATCGTATTAATGATATTCTCCAAACGGCTAAAGAGGCAGTCGATCCTGATGGAACGGCATTTTTTCAGTAACCTTGTAGCGAGGGAAGTGGAACAAGAGCGAAAAGCCCCGATCAACCAGCGTTTCGCGAACCACTTATTAGAACGAGATCTCCATTTAGCGGATTTCGAGGTGAAGCAGAATTCCCCCAGTATGGGAAAAAGCCTGAAAGAATTAAACTTCAGGCAAAAGTGCAACGTAAATATCGTAACGATTATCCGGGGAGAGAAGCGAATCAACATACCAGGAGGAGACGAGCGGCTCTACCCGTTCGATAAACTGGTAGTAGTTGGCGCCGATGATGATCTGGAGCACTTTAGGAAATATCTGGAGGAACGCTACAAGAAATCATACGCCGAGCAATCGAACACAAGAAAGGAAGAGATGAACATGGAGCAAATCATTATCTCGGAAGGTTCCCGATTGATTGGCCGCTCCATCATAGAGTCCGGTATCCGTGATAAAGCCGCTTGTTTGGTAATCGGTATCGAACGTGGAAGTAGCTCGATCAAGAATCCGCCTCCCAGTACGGTTTTCGAGGAAGGAGATATCGTATGGATCGTAGGCGAACGGGATAAGTTGATCCAGTTAAGCGAAGGAAAAGTAGTAACCAGTTAACAAAACGATATAGAATGATGAAGTTTATAGGAATTATTCCGGCGAGATACGCCTCTACCCGTTTTCCGGGGAAGCCATTAGCGGATATGAACGGAAAGCCCATGATACAACGTGTATATGAGCAAGTAAAGGATGTCTTAGACTCCGTTTGCGTAGCTACCGACGATATCCGGATAGAGAATGCGGTTAAAGCCTTCGGTGGCCAAGTCGTCATGACCTCCGATCAACATCGTAGCGGTACGGATCGTTGCTACGAGGCTTATCAGAAAATAGGCGAAGGGTATGATGTGATTGTCAATATCCAAGGTGACGAGCCTTTTATCCATCCCGAGCAAATCCAGACGATCAAAACCTGCTTCGCCGACGCAAACACGCAAATAGCGACATTGGTAAAGCCTTTCCGTTCGGACGATGATTTCGAGAGTACCCTATTCAATCCCAATTCCCCGAAAGTCGTACTCAACAAAAACAACGAGGCTATGTATTTCAGTCGATCTATTATTCCTTATATCCGGGGCAAGAAATATACGGAATGGTTGCCGAGTCATACCTTTTACAAACATATCGGGTTATATGCCTATCGTGCGCAAGTGCTGAAAGAAATCACCCAATTACCTCAATCCGCTTTAGAACTGGCGGAAAGCCTTGAGCAATTACGCTGGTTGGAAAACGGATATAAAATCAAGGTCGGCATCACAGAGCAAGAAACGATCGGTATAGATACACCGGAGGACATGGAGAAAGCCTTAGCCTTCCTTGCGAACCGCTGATCACTTACACTATTATTCAATGAATATAGTCAGAGTAGTACCAATAGGTGGAGGAATAACGTTCTCGTAATTCCTCCTTTGCTTTTCTACCCGATTTACAATGGATGTAATCTTGGTAATCCTCGATAACATCTTGAGGTATCTGATAACCGTCCACCTCCTCGTCCGAGCTTTTAGATAAGACTTGTACCAAAGCCTCCTCGTACAAACGGGGTACAACCTCAAATTTTCCTTTATAATAAGTATCGAACGTATTCTTAAAACTATTCAAATTCTCGTTCAGTAAATAATAGCACAACAAATAATCCAATGCCTGTTTATTTTCCGGATATTCCGCCACCAAACTTGACAGTACGCCCGGATAATCGGATATGGACATTAGTATGTCGTGCTCTCGCTCCCAATCACTTTTCCTCGGCAAACGTTTCTCCATCGACAAGGTCTCCTCACCCTTCAACTGTTCCTCCTTCGACCTTGCCCATGAGTGATAAAATAACGTCGCGTCCAATAGGTTCAGGTATTTTCTAGCCTCCTCAATATCCCCTCGCCGCATATCAATCTCCACCAGCCGCTTGATCTGCCGTACGCTTCTTTGTTTAGGGCTGAACAAGATTCCTTCGATCGCCCGGTGACGGGCCATATCCATATCTCCCAATTGATAATACACCTCATTACTGAAAAACACGGGAAGTATAGAAGACCTCAAATCGATCGGTAAGAACAAGGCGTCCGCCCCTCGTTGATAATGATCCATCAAATTCTGGGGCAACTCGTTCTTCTTGGAGAAAGCGATATTCCTATAATAACTTACCAAGATATCGGGAGAATCAAATCCGGCAGACAAATCCAAGACTCGCTCCCAATCACCCCTATAGATCGCTTGGTCTACTGCCAGAACCTTTTCCCGCTTCCGGTTCGTACCCGCTATAACAAATGAAAAGAATCCAAATACGACTAAAAAGGTAATAAGCAAGCTATGCCGGTTCAGACGTATCCTACGTATACTTTTAATCTCCAAAGCGAATATCTCTAGAATCAACGCTAAAGCGGGGAAATATACGCTCAAGCCATCCACATGGGAATATTTATAGGCCTCCTCAATGCTCAATCCATAAAAATGACGCATGAACAACGGATATAAATAACTCGATAACAAAAGAGAAAGCCAGAACCACCACCGTTTCCTATTCTTGGCTCCCTCATAGAATATCACCATCAAGGAGAAGACAAACAGCCGGCTACCGACCATGCTATAAATTATGGGAAGAAGTATAAAAGCCACCCAAACGGACGTTCTCTTATTCTTAATCCGGATGTATCCCAAGAAGAGCCATAGCACGAAAATCAACGTAAGCGTAGACGCTATACTATACGACAACCGGCAAATCAATCCCCACTCTAACGCTACCGGAAACAACGCATATATGGAGACCATATTACCATTTCCGAACTTGCGTAAAACCCGCATAGAGTAATACCATAAGAGCAACAACACGCACGTCACGATTAACGGACCTATCACAGTCAAATGGAAGAACTGTATCAAGAAATTCCCCACATAACAGCTCAACCAGGCCGGCTCATCCCAGAACGAGATAAAATAATCGGTGGTATACAAAAAAATCCTCATCTGCTCTTTGAAGAACAAATGGTTTGGGTAAATCCATTGAAAGAAAGCAAAGCATACTACGAAGAATATTCCCGCTATTACCCATTGAAGCGATCGTTCATTTTTTGTCATTGACAAAATCTCTTATTTATAACCTCCCTATTTCCTCAATATAGAAAAAATCAATTTCCTCATCAATCTTTTGAATACAAAACAATGCAAACAAACAAAAAGTTTTGAATAAATACAAATAAACAAATAGAATCATGATCAAGACGTCTTGTTTTTCAAGTAGAGAAGCCAAGATATACAAAAAAAATCCCTTTATCTACCAATAAGCAGATAAAGGGACCTTTTTCAAGGACAACAATTACTATTATCCTATCGTTTTTTCTTAGCCTCTTGTTGTTTACGCAACGTCTCCTGCTGTGCTCGTTGAGCCTCTTCCAGACGTTTCATGAAACCGGATTTCTTCATCGGTTTCCGTTTGTTTGCCTCCAACTTAGCTAACAATTTATCCTCATTGATCGTATAGCGGAAGATCAATGTCTGCACGATTGTGATCAACGTAGAGATGAAATAGTAATACGTCAAACCGGAAGCATACTGGTTGAAGAACACCAAGAACATCAACGGCATCATGTACATCATGGCCTTCATGCCCGGCATCTGTTGCTGCCCGGTATTCGTCATCTCCATATTATACTTGGTATAAAAAATATTCGTGATCGTCATCAACAAACAGAACAAACTGATGTGATTTCCGAAATACGGAGTGATGATCGGAATATATTTATTCCAGCTAAAGATAGCGTCGTAAGTAGACAAGTCGTGCGCCCAAAGGAAACTCTGGTGACGTAACTCGATCGCCGACGGGAAGAACATGAATAAAGCGATTAAGATCGGCATCTGCAACAACATCGGCAAGCAACCGCTCATTGGGCTCGCCCCCGCACGGCTATATAGCTCCATCGTCGCTTTCTGCCGTTCCATAGCCTTATCCTGTCCGGGATACTTAGCGTTGATCTCCTCCACTTGCGGACGCAATACACGCATCTTGGCGGACGACATATAAGACTTATACGTCAACGGGAAAAGGATGATCTTCACGATGATAGTCATCAAAAGAATCAAGATACCATAATTATGGATAAACTTACCCAAGAAGTCGAACAAGGGGATCACGAAATATTGGTTCACCCAGCGGAAGATACCCCAGCCTAGCGGAACCAACTTCTCCAGATCCAGTTGCTGCTCGGCAACGACACCTTTATCGAAGGACTTCAACAAGGCGAACTTATTCGGTCCGAAATAAAAGGACAGGTTCGTGGCCTCCTTACCTTGCAAGTCGAAAGGTACGGAAGCGGTCGTCTTGAATTGTTTCAACACATCCCCCTCCGGAATCGCTTTCGAGTCTAAGGTAGTAGCCTCAAAGCCCTCTTGCGAGATCAATACGGTAGAGAAGAACATATCCTTATAACCGATCCATTTCAAGCGGTTCGGGATCTGCTTGCTGTCACTCTTCGACTCGCTCAGGTGTTCCACGTCGTCCGCCATGAACTTGTAGTTCAAGGTCACGTAGCGATCCTCAAACTTACGTCCTTTTTCCTGTTGGCGGATATCCTGCTCCCACAATAAATCCAAGGCATTCGTGCTCGGTGCCAAGACACCGTTCAATCCCGTACCCAGAATCTGGTATTGCACCATATAATCATCCGGTTTCAAGGTATAGGTAAAATCCAGATGACTACCCTCGCCGGTGTTCAAACGCATGATCACGGAATTCGGGTCATTCCCTTTAACCGGGGTAAAATACAAATCGCTCGTATTCACGACACGGTTCGTAGCCGTGACCAACGTGAAATTAAAATTAGACTCTTTCTCGTCGAACAAAACGAGAGGCTCGTCATTATACGTATCATACTCCTTCAAGCGTGCGTAACAAATACGTCCGCCCTTATTGCTGATACGAAGCTCAACCAAGTCATTTTGCAGGGTCGTGTAATCTTCCGTACCCACCATAGCTTCGCCGAATACGCCGAAGCTCTGCTGCAAACGTTGCGCCCTTACCGAGTCCGGCACGTTCTCCAACGAATCCTCCACTAAAGCACTTTTGTTCTCTTGTTTCTGCAATTCCAGTTGCTGGGCATACTCAATCTTCGCGATTGAATCTTGGTAACGACGTTGCGCCTCCAACTGCTCAGGCGTTGGCCGGTTGAACCAGCTAAACGCAAATAATACGACACCGATCAGCAGAAAACCTATTAATGTGTTTTTATCCATTTATCACCAATTATTTTTTATTTTCGATAGCAGCTTTCACGAAGCTGAGGAAAAGAGGATTCGGATTCACCACGGTACTGTTGTACTCCGGATGATATTGAACGCCCACGAACCATTTCAAGGCGGGGATCTCTACCACCTCTACCAGATTTGTCTCCGGATTCTCACCCGTACACATCATACCGGCGGCCTCATATTGCTTCTTATACTCGTTGTTGAACTCGAAACGATGGCGATGACGCTCTTGGATATGCTCCTTGCCGTATGCCTCCAATACCTTGGAGCCCTCTTTCAGCGTACAGTCGTAAGCACCCAAACGCATGGAACCTCCCATATTGGTAACGTTCTTCTGCTCCTCCATCAAGTCGATCACCTTATGTGCCGTATTCGGCTCCATCTCCGTAGAGTTGGCATCCGCCAAACCTAATACGTCACGGGCAAACTCGATCACCATGCACTGCATACCCAAGCAGATGCCCAAGCAAGGGACATCATGCTCACGAGCGTATTTGATAGCGGCAAACTTGCCCTCGATACCTCTCTGCCCGAATCCGGGGGCGATCAAGATACCATCCATATCCTTCAATTGCTCGGCGGCGTTCTCGTTATTTAATTTCTCCGAATGGAACAAATGCAAATCCAGTTTATGATGATTGTAAATAGCGGCTTGCAACAAAGACTCGTCGATCGACTTATAAGCGTCTTGCAATTCCACGTATTTACCAACCAAACCGATCTTCACCGTATCCGTAGCCGTGCTCTTCAAGGCAAGGAATTCCTTCCAAGGCTTCAACTCCGGAGTCGGGCCGACTTCCATACCGACCTTACGCAAGACCACCTCGTCCATCTTCTGGCGTTGCAATACCAAAGGAACCTCGTAGATCGTCGGTACGTCGATCGACTGGATCACGGAATCCTCGGCCACGTTACAGAACAACGCCACCTTACGTAACAAGTTCGCATTCAGCTCATGCTCCGTACGTAAAACCAACACGTCTGGCTGGATGCCTAACTCCTGCAATTGCTTCACGGAATGTTGCGTAGGCTTCGTCTTATACTCTTTCGCCGCGGCGATATAAGGCACGTAAGTAAGATGTACGCAAAGGCAGTTCTTGCCCAGCTCCCATTTCAACTGGCGAACGCTCTCTATGAAAGGCAGAGACTCGATATCACCCACCGTACCACCGATCTCGGTGATCACGAAGTCAAATTTATACTTGCTACCCAATAATTTCACGTTACGCTTGATCTCATCCGTGATATGAGGTACCACCTGTACCGTCTTACCCAGATAATCCCCCTTACGCTCCTTGTTGATCACGCTTTGATAGATACGTCCGGTAGTGATATTATTCGCACGGGTAGTCTGGACATTCAGGAAACGCTCGTAATGGCCCAAGTCCAAGTCAGCCTCATGTCCATCAACGGTCACGTAACATTCCCCATGCTCATAAGGGTTCAACGTACCCGGGTCGATGTTGATGTAAGGATCAAATTTTTGGATAGTAACCTTGTAACCTCTTGCTTGAAGGAGCTTACCTAAAGAAGCGGAAATAATACCCTTACCTAAGGAAGAGACCACGCCGCCTGTAACGAAAATGTACTTTGTATCTGCCACGATAGTAATATTTTAGTTATCTTTTTAATTGCACACCTGCATTTCGAAACCGCAAAGTTAGCGATTTTCATCGAGACATGCCAAATTTAATGTTTTTATTTCTCGCTGAATATCTCCAGAACTGCCCCGTGCTTCGGCAGGACTCTTCCGATTCCCGACCCGAAGCACGGCACTAAAGACAGTACTTCTCATGGAATTACTTCGGTACTACGCAGGAAGTACTGAAGTACTTTGACCGAAGTATTCCAGTACTTCCTGCGGAGTACTGAGGCAAGTCCGTATAAGCCTCGCTAGACACACCTGCTTTGCCTCAGTGATCGTAACTTTTACCCAGATAAATATCAAATCGTATGTTGTATATCATTCTTTTTAGCTAATTTTGCGACCACTACAACTAATAGATGTAAATAAGGTATTATGATGATGAAGAGGCATGGTGTGTATGCGCTATTATTACTTTCACTAATTGGGAGCTCGGCATACAGCCAAGAGAACCAACTAGTTACCGGAACGATAGTTCAACGTCCCGCACAGCAAGTCGTATCGGATGATACGATTCCTGCGATCAATCTTGGCGAAGAGGAATTAGACAACATCGTAGACATTCGTAAACAATTCGAGAAACAAAACAAGACTTACTCGGCGCCCTTGGCCCCAAGCACGAATTTACTGCGTTTCTTGAAAAAAGACGAACTGGAGATCTCGGACGAGGCGATGTATTGGGCCCGTCTGGTACGAGACGCCTCCACGGCTTTCGATAATACGATGACCTTCCGAGACACCGTGATCGTAAACCCTTTATTCATGCCGATCGTTTTCCGGGGAGATTATCTACCCAAAAACTTGATATTCTATAACTTCGATTCATTGAAGGAGAGGACTCCCTATGATAACTTATACCGGACAGACTCCATCTTCAAAGATCTGGAGCGAAACAAACAGTTCGAGGAGATGGCTTACAAATATGTGCAGAACAATTACCCGACTTATTTCCGCTACTCCGAGAGGGATCTGCCCAATGAGGTGATCAAACCTAAATTCATCAAGAAGAATATTTATGAGGACTTGCCGATCAAGGTGGAGGCTGATGCCAATTTTGAGGACGTAGACGCTCCCGCCCGCTTCATCCCGGAGCGGAGATACTGGATATCGGCCTTCGAGAGCGCCGTCCAATTCTCCCAGAACTACGTTTCGGAGAACTGGTACAAGGGTGGAAGTAGCAACTTGAACCTGTTCACCAAGAACAATTTAAAATACGACTATAAGAAAGATAAGGTACAAGTAACGAACGAACTGGAATTCAAAGCCAGCGTATATACGGCACCGAAGGATACCTTAAGGAACTATAAGATCGGTGACGACGTATTCCGTATACACAGCAACGTCGGCTACCAAGCGTTCAACAAATGGTACTATACGTTCGACGCTGAGTTCAAGACCCAGTTCTTCACCAACTATCAAGAGAACGAGCACATCAAACAGGCCGCGTTCCTTGCCCCGTTCTCTATCAACTTCGGTCTCGGTATGAAATACGAGCTGGAGAAACAATTTACCGACAAGCATAAGAAGGTTAAATTCAGTACCAACTTGGCGCCGATCTCCTATACATATATGTATACGACACAAGAGATCGATTATAGCCGTCACGGTTTCAAGAAAAACGAGGAAACCGGTGAGTTCAATAACAAGCTAAGCCAAATAGGTTCCACGATCCGTGCAGACCTCGCCTTTGATTTCAACCGTAACGTAAGCTGGCAATCCCGTCTTTATTTCTTTACCACTTATGGCGATCATACCATCGGGGAGTTCGAGAATACTTTGGTTCTGGCCATCAGCCGCTTTTTCTCCACACGTATCTATTTTCACCTTAGATACGACGATGGAGTGGAAAAAACAGAGGATAATAAGAGTTATTTCCAGCTTAATGAGTTGTTAAGTTTCGGTTTTAATTACAAATGGTAAGCTAGGATTTAAGATTTCGAATAATAAACTTTGTTAATCGTGACATAGTTTCTAAATTATACTTACTTTTGCCTTGATTTTGCAATGTCGAGATTACAAATATGAGCGAAAGTATAAATCATACAGGATTTGTAGAGAAGATCGATGGCGACACCGTCTTCGTCCGCATTACCCAACAATCCGCATGCTCGGGATGCCACGCACAGTCTATGTGCTCGGCATCCGAGAAAAAGGATAAGATCATTGAGGTACCCGATCGGTCGGGACGGTTTCACGTAAACGAGGAAGTGATAATATGCGGACAAAATTCCATGGGGCTTCAGGCCGTATTGCTGGCATTTGTCATTCCTTTGGTGATAGTCGTGGGGGCCATCGTGATCGGTACGAATCTACAATGGGACGAGACCACGAGCGGGTTAACCGGTTTATCGCTTTTACTGCCTTATTACTGTATACTATACTTAATGCGTGACAAACTAAAAAGACGATTTATATTTACTTTGAAAAAACTTAATTGATAATATATCATGATTTTAATTGCCGTTATTTCATTAGGAGCAATCGGGGCGGTCGGAGCGGTTTTCCTCTACGCTGCTTCCAAGAAATTTGAAGTCTATGAAGATCCTCGCATCGCTCAAGTACAGGAAGTCCTCCCCGGAGCGAACTGTGGAGGTTGCGGTTATCCGGGTTGCGCCGGATTTGCGGGTGCTTGCGTAAAAGCTGACTCATTAGACGGATTGCTCTGCCCCGTTGGTGGTGGCCCGGTCATGGCCAAGGTCGCTACGATACTGGGTAAAGAGGCGGGTACAGCCGAACCCATGGTAGCCGTTGTCCGTTGCAACGGAACTTGTCAGGCCCGCCCACGTACAAACTCTTATGATGGAACGAAAAGTTGCGCCATCGCCTCTACCCTTTACGGAGGCGAGACGAATTGTTCTTTCGGTTGCCTAGGTTATGGCGACTGCGTGAACGCCTGCGCTTTCGACGCCATCCACATCAACCCGGCTACGGGAATCGCCGAGGTAGACGAGGAAAAATGTACTTCCTGTGGTGCTTGTGTGAAGGCTTGCCCGAAGAATATCATCGAGCTAAGAAAGAAAGGACCTAAATCACGCCGGATTTACGTGTCTTGCGTAAATAAGGACAAGGGAGCCGCCGCTCGCAAGGCTTGTGCCAACGCTTGTATCGGCTGTGGCAAATGTGCCAAGGAATGTCCGTTCGAGGCAATCACCGTAACAAATAACGTAGCTTATATCGATTATACGAAGTGTCGGATGTGCCGCAAATGCGTGGCTGTATGTCCGACAGGAGCTATTCATGAGCTGAATTTCCCTCCTCGCAAGGAAGCCGCTCCCGCTCCGAAAGCGGAGACCGTGAAACCGGCGCCGAAGGCAGAGGCTACCGTGAAACCGGAAGCCGCTCCGAAAGCTACAAGTGAAGAAAAAACAAATCTAAATTAAAATCTAATAGTATGCTAAGGACATTTCGAATCGGAGGTATACATCCCCCCGAGAATAAACTGTCTGCCGGTAAGAAAATTACGGCTCTCGCTACGCCTAAACAGGTGATTATCCCCCTCAGCCAGCATATCGGCGCCCCGGCGCAGGCCGTGGTGAAGAAAGGGGATCTGGTAAAGGTGGGTACATTGCTAGCCAAGGCGGGTGGTTTCGTATCAGCGAACATCCACTCTTCCGTATCCGGCAAAGTGAACAAGATAGATAACGCTCTCGACGCTAGCGGATACAAACGTCCCGCTATCTATATAGATGTGGAAGGTGATGAATGGGAAGAGACGATCGACCGCAGCGAGACCTTAGTGAAGGAGTGTGCGCTGTCTTCCAAGGAAATCGTGGATAAGATCGCCGCTTCCGGTATCGTCGGTCTGGGTGGAGCGACTTTCCCTACGCAGGTGAAATTGATGCCGCCTCCCGGAAACAAGGCAGAGATCGTAATCATCAACGCCGTGGAGTGTGAGCCTTATCTTACTTCCGACCATTCGTTGATGCTGGAGAAAGGCGAGCAAATCCTAGTCGGTGTCACGATCCTAATGAAAGCGGTCAACGTGAACAAGGCCGTGATCGGTATCGAGAATAACAAGCCGGACGCTATCGCCCATCTGCAAAAGTTGGCGGTAAATTATAAAGGTATAGAGATCATGCCGCTTAAGGTACAATATCCGCAAGGAGGCGAGAAACAATTGATCGACGCCGTTATTCGCCGTCAGGTAAAAAGTGGTGCGCTTCCTATCTCGGCGGGTGCCGTGGTACAGAACGTAGGAACTGCTTATGCCGTTTACGAGGCGGTACAAAAGAATAAACCGTTGTTCGAGCGTGTGGTGACGATCACGGGTAAGGCGGTAGCTAATCCTTCCAATTTCTTGGTTCGTATGGGAACCCCGATCAGTTGCTTGATCGAGGCCGCAGGTGGCCTGCCCGAGAATACGGGTAAGATTATCGGTGGCGGACCGATGATGGGTAAAGCGTTGATCAGCGCCGAGGTGCCGGTTTGCAAAGGAAGCTCCGGCGTTTTATTACTGACGAAAGAGGAGTCTGTCCGCAAGCCGATCCGGGATTGCATCCGTTGCGCCAAATGCGTAGGTGTCTGCCCGATGGGATTAAACCCTACCCTATTGATGAACGCCACGGAATTCCAGAATTGGGAATTGGCGGAGAAGAACTATATCACCGACTGTATCGAGTGCGGGTCGTGTAGTTATACCTGTCCGGCCAACCGTCCGTTGCTGGATCAGATCCGGTTGGGTAAAGGAAAAGTTATGGGTATTATCCGGTCTAGAAAGTCATAAAACAAGAGCAACATGGAAAATAATTTATACGTATCGCCCTCGCCCCACATCCATGGTGGCGACAGCATAAGCAAAAATATGTATGGTGTACTGATTGCCCTTATCCCGGCTTTCTTGGTATCCCTTTATTTCTTCGGTCTGGGAGCGTTGATCGTTACGGTCGTATCGGTTCTGGCCTGTATGATATTCGAGTATTTGATCCAGCGATTCCTGATGAAAAAGGAACCGACCCTTTGCGATGGCTCCGCTATCCTGACAGGTGTATTGCTGGCCTTCAACCTACCTTCCAACCTTCCGGTCTGGATCATTATTATCGGAGCGTTGGCGGCGATCGGCATCGGCAAGATGTCTTTCGGTGGATTAGGTAATAATATTTTCAATCCGGCGTTAGTCGGACGTGTATTCTTATTGATCTCCTTCCCGGCACAGATGACGACTTGGCCGGTGGTAGATGCCTTGAACGTTTTCCCGATGACTTATACGGATGCCCAGACCGGCGCAACGGTATTGTCGTTGATGAACGAAGGCGTGACCGAGCTTCCGTCTTACGGGAACATGCTTGTAGGAGCTATGGGAGGTAGTCTCGGTGAAGTGAGCGCCGTGGCCTTGATCCTCGGTCTTTTATTCATGCTATGGAAAAAGATCATCACTTGGCAGATCCCGGTATCCATCTTGGCTACCGTATTCGTATTCACGGGCATCATGCACTTGGTGAATCCGGTACAATACGCCAGCCCGTTTGTTCACTTATTATCCGGCGGTTTGTTATTAGGCTCCATCTTTATGGCGACCGACTACGTAACCTCGCCGATGAGCAAGAACGGAATGCTTGTCTACGGCGTGGGAATCGGAATCCTTACCACGGTGATCCGTTTGTTCGGGTCTTACCCGGAAGGTATGTCGTTCGCTATCCTGATCATGAACGCATTTACTCCGCTAATCAACAGCTATATCAAACCTAAACATTTCGGAGGAAAGTAAGCATGGCAAAATTAAAATCAACATTACCCAATATGCTCCTTTCACTAACAGGCATTTGCTTGGTAGCAGGGGCGATCCTAGCCGGAGTGAACCAGTTTACCGCCGGCCCTATAGCGGTAGCTAAAGCGACCGCCTTGGAGGAAGCGATTAAAGCCGTTGCTCCCGAGTTCGACAACAAACCGACTGAGGACATCTATATGGCCGTCTCCTCCGATGGTGATTCCCTCAAGATTTATCCTGCCAAGAAAGGCGGACAAGTCGTTGGCGGAGCCGTAGAGAGTAACACGAAAAAAGGCTTTAGCGGTGAGATACGGGTTATCGTAGGTTTCGATATGGATGGCAAGATCTTGAACTATTCCGTATTGCAACACGCCGAGACTCCGGGCTTGGGAGCCAAGATGCAAGAATGGTTCCGTGCGGACAAGAACAAGCAAAGTGTCTTGGGACGTACGATTCCGGACGGAGGCTTAAAAGTAACAAAAGATGGTGGCGACGTGGACGCTATCACGGCAGCGACCATCTCCAGCCGTGCGTTCCTCGATGCCGTGAACCGTGCGTATAGCGCATTCGCAGGCGTAGACGGATTAACGGGTGCCACTTCAACTGATAACAAATAAAAAGGGAGGACAGAACAATGAGTAATCTAAAAATATTGATGAATGGTATCATCACGGAGAACCCGACATTTGTATTACTGTTAGGTATGTGTCCTACCTTGGGAACGACCTCTTCGGCCATCAACGGCATGAGTATGGGATTGGCTACGATGTTCGTATTGATTTGCTCGAATATCGTGATCTCCGCCTTGAAAAACGTAATCCCCGACTTGGTGCGTATCCCGGGATATATCGTTGTGATCGCGACGTTCGTGACCGTAGTGCAGATGTGCATGGAAGCATTCGTTCCGGCTTTATACGCTAGCTTAGGATTATTTATCCCGTTGATCGTGGTAAACTGTATCGTACTAGGACGTGCCGAGGCTTTCGCCGCGAAGAACGGAATTATCCCGTCGGCCCTTGATGGTATCGGAATGGGACTTGGTTTCACGATGGCTCTTACGCTGCTGGGCGCTTGCCGTGAGTTCTTGGGAACCGGTAAGTTATTCAACGTAACCTTGATGCCCGAGGAATACGGTTCGCTGATCTTCGTATTGGCTCCGGGAGCGTTTATCGCCTTGGGTTATCTGGTAGCAATAGTAAACAAACTGCGTAAAGCATAATAAACGGATCATATGGAATATATATTGATATTTATCGCCGCCGTATTCGTTAATAACGTTGTACTGGCACAGTTCTTGGGAATTTGTCCGTTCTTGGGGGTATCTAAGAAAGTGGAGACTGCCGCAGGCATGGGAGCCGCCGTTACGTTCGTGCTTACGATCGCCACGATTGTTACATTCCTCGTGCAAAAATACATATTGGACGCTTTCGGATTAGGGTTCATGCAGACGATCAGTTTCATCCTGATCATCGCCGCCTTGGTTCAGATGGTGGAAATCATATTGAAGAAGGTCTCTCCCGCCCTTTACCAGGCGTTGGGCGTATTCCTTCCATTGATCACCACGAACTGCTGTATCTTGGGTGTGGCTATCCTTGTAATCCAAAAAGAGTATAATTTATTAGAATCTGTGGTATATGCTATCTCGACCGCTATTGGATTTGCGCTAGCTTTGATTATCTTCGCGGGTATTCGGGAGCAACTAGCCATGACGCATGTTCCGGAAGGCATGAAAGGCACTCCTATCGCCTTGATAACGGCCGGTTTGCTAGCTATGGCTTTTATGGGATTCTCGGGTATCGTATAACAAACTTATCTAAATGAACACTAGAATGAAAAAGAAGATTTTAGTAGCGGGCGGAACCGGTTATATCGGCTCACACACCACAGTAGAATTGCAGAACGCCGGATATGAGGTAGTCATTATCGACGATTTGTCAAACTCGAATATCGAGGTGCTCGATGGTATCGAGAAAATCACGGGCATCCGTCCGGAGTTTATCCAATTGGATCTAAAGGATAAGGAAGGTACTCGCAAGGCATTGGAAGCTCATCCGGGCATCAAAGGCATTATCTTGTTCGCCGCTAGCAAGGCGGTAGGAGAATCCGTACAGCAGCCTTTGAAGTATTATCGCAATAATATTGTCACTTTGGTGAACTTGTTGGAGATGATGCCTGAATTCAATATCGAAGGTATCGTATTCTCTTCCTCTTGTACGGTATACGGACAACCGGACCCGGAGAACTTGCCGGTAACCGAGAATGCCCCGATCAAACCCGCTATGTCTCCTTATGGAAACACGAAGCAGATCAACGAGGAGATTATCCGGGATACGATCCACGCAGGAGCGCCTTTCAAGAGCATCATCTTGCGCTACTTCAACCCGATAGGCGCTCACCCAAGCGCAGAGATCGGCGAGTTGCCGAATGGTGTTCCCCAGAACTTGATCCCGTACTTGACACAGACGGCTATGGGTATCCGCAAGGAACTAAGCGTATTCGGCGATGATTATGATACAGCAGACGGTTCTTGCATCCGTGACTATATCAATGTCGTAGACTTGGCGAAAGCACATGTAATCGCTATGGACCGTATGCTTGAGAATAAGTCTGATGAGCATATCGAGATATTCAACCTAGGTACCGGCAATGGTGTTTCTGTCCTTGAACTGATCAATACCTTCGAGCAGACAACAGGCGTTAAGGTTCCGCACAAGATCGTGGGCCGTCGTGAAGGTGATATCGAGAAGGTATGGGCCAATCCGGAGCACGCGAATAAGGTATTAGGCTGGACCGCCAAGGAGACTTTAGCCGACACCCTGCAATCCGCATGGAACTGGCAGAAACGTTTGAGAGAACGTGGCATCCAGTAAATAACACAAAAAAAGAGGCCGTATCTGATAGCGCTTAGCTAAGGATACGGCCTTTTTTATATCCTTATATCTACAAGTACTTCTCTAAGATCTCAAGAACCTTCCCGAAATCGATCGGCTTAGCGATATGCTCATTCATTCCGGATTCTTTACACAACTTGATGTCTTCCGCAAATGCGTTCGCAGACATGGCTACTATCGGCATGGACTTGATATCCGGACGTTCTAATGCCCGAATATGGCGAGTAGAGTCGTACCCGTTCATGACCGGCATCTGGATATCCATAAATACCAAGTCATAATATCCCGGACTAGAGTTTTTTACCATATTCACCGCGACAAGGCCATTTTCCGCCTCCTCTACCACCGCACCGGTCTCTTCTAGCAACACAGTCGCTATTTCCCTATTCAAGCTATTATCTTCCACCAGCAAGATCCGCTTACCCTCAAAGTTACCGAAAGGATATTGAGGCTTCTCCGTCTCTTCCTCTTTTTTCTCTTGCTTGATAGCGAAACTTTTCATCAAATAAAATAACTTGGATTTCATCAACGGCTTACTTATGAATCCATCGACACCGGCTCGTTGGGCTATTTCCTCAAAATGCGGACAATCATAAGCGGAAAGAATAATGATCGGAATATCCCGGCCAACGACTTTTCGGATACGGGTAGCGGTCTCGATCCCATCCATTCCCGGCATTTTCAGATCAAGGATAACGGCAAAATAGTCATCATTAAGATGATGTGCCCTCTCTACTTTCCCGATAGCCTCCTCACCAGAAATGGCATACTCGCCTTTCATACCGATCTCGTTAATCCTCATACATGCGTTCTCGCAACACACGATATCATCGTCTACCACGAGAACCGGTAAATCCCTTAAATGATCATCCTCAAAACACCCTTGATCCTGCAATTTCAACTGCATCGTAAATGTAAAAACGGAACCTTTGCCATATTCACTCTCCACCTGAATCTCACCATTCATCATATGAGCGATATTACGGCTTATTGCCATGCCTAAGCCGGTTCCTTGTATATTCCGCAGGGTTGCGTCTTCCGCACGTTCAAATGGCTCGAAAACCTTGTGTAAGAAATCCGGCTTTATCCCGATACCATTGTCTATAACCGTAACCTCAAATAAACCATAATTACCATTTTTAATTGGCTTTTCCCGTATCTCAAGTGTTATTTTCCCATAGTCCGGCGTATACTTTATGGCGTTCGACAGCAAATTCAACAATACTTGCTGAATCCGTTGCACATCGCCAATCAGCTTTTCATGTTTGACTTGAAACAAGTGAACCCGGAAATCCTGAAACTTCTGACTGACCGAAGTCTGAACCATAGTAATTACGCTTTGCAATAACTCGCCCATATCGAACTCCTCGTCTGTCAGCAAAATATGTCCGCTCTCTACCTTAGACATATCCAAGACCTCATTGATCAAGTTCAATAACAATTTGGAAGAAACCATAATCTTCTTCAAGCAATCCACTATACGCTCCCGATCGTCGATATGCATACTGGCGATAGTGGTCATACCGATAATGGCATTCATCGGAGTACGTATATCATGGCTCATACGGGATAAGAAATCCGATTTAGCCTGATTTGCCGATTTAGCCACTTGTAGGGCATCTTGAAGTAATTGCCTTTGCCGCTCTTCCTCACGAACCTCCATAATATCGGTCCGGGTCAAAAGAAGTATATTCCTCTCCTTATCGAAAAAGCTAAAACGCATCTTCTTATCCCTAAAAACGCCATTCTCCATCACCTGACAGAACAAGACATACTCACGGGCATTTCGTAAGACAGATAAGACATGATCTAGGGAAAGATTTCGGGTTAACTCATCTCGCTGATCCTCCGGCACATATTTGTGGTGGAACTCGGCTACCTCTTTTTCATAGTCATTACTCGCTATCGGGGGGACCGGCGTCCCACTTTCACGATTGGAAGTATACATGACATAGCTATTCGTGTTTGCCTCTATATAAACGACATAATCATACTCAGTCTGAACGGCAGCCTCTACGATCTGTGCCTTGCGACAATGATTCACATAGCGGCTGAAAAGAATGACACGATCCGGAATTCCACTCTTATCTTTCAAGATACGAATAAAAGCCTCATGCCACTCAAACCCAAACAAATCATTACAGAAACGCATGTCGAACTTCTTATTCGCTACGCCGCTAGCCGCCATTTGCCGCAATGAATTCAAGGATAAGATCTCCTCCCATTTCCCTAAATCCGCAGGATATACATATTCTTGAATGTAAGTCTGGCAAAGTTCCGTATAATCCAAACATTCTCCTTCCCTTTCGGGAGTCATCGAATCTTTGATTATCTCAACCTTTTCATTACCTAATGTGACGATCCAAAGCGTATCGACTAGCTCGTTTACACCACAGAGTAGTTCTTCCAAATTTAAAGTAGTATTTGTCATTTTCAATGATATAGATTTAATTAAGAGGAATAGAGATCCTATGATTTTGAGAGTATTTCATCGAGCCTCCCTCTCCAATCCTCTCCATTCAAAGGCTGATAGGTATGGAACCCTAGTTCCTGCCCCACTACGATATTATTCTTACCATCATCTACAAATAATGTTTCCTCTGGTTTGATTCCTGAATCCAAGATCATGCGATCAAAAATTTCACGATCCGGCTTCGTGACACCGATCTCATAAGAGAGATACAATTTATCGAAATAATCATTTAATGGACGGCCCGCCGGCGTAAACTCTTTTGTCTGTGCCCATTCAAGCTGTATGATCGGATTTGTATTGCTCAATAAATAGACTTGATATTTCTCACGGAGTTTTAATATGTAGTCCAATTTATATTGGGGAACGCCGCCAATGAAGCCAAACCAAGCCCAACAAATATCCTCATAAGAAAGGTCTTTACCCGTATACTTCCGTAAATAGCGACAAAACTCCTCTACTCCGATCTTTCCGGTCTCCAGATCTTGAAAAACCCCTTTTTGTTCGTAAGGATCTATCAATCCATCGGCATCTTTGACCCCAATCTCTATTAAACGACGAACAGGTTCATCCCGGTCCAAATCTATGATAACGCCCCCCAGATCGAATACTATATTTTTTATTTTACCCATTGCGATACTATTTAAGTCCTAAAGATACAATTTATTCCGTATATCTAGGTTACAAGGATAAAAAAGGGTATAATCTTCAACGATTATACCCCAATCCAAAGCTATATTTATGTATATAAGACTTAATCCAATTTATGGATCACCAAACCGGAGCGAAGCTTCGGTTCGAACCACGTCGTCTTCGGCGGCATGATATTACCCGTATCGGCGATATCCATCAATTGCTTCATCGTAACGGGATACAAAGCCAAGGCAACCTTCATCTCACCGCTATCCACACGGCGTTTCAATTCACCCAGGCCACGGATACCTCCCACGAAATCGATTCGCTTGTCCGAACGTAAATCCTTAATGCCTAAAATCTCATCCAGAATCAAGTTCGAAGAGATCGTGACATCCAATACGCCTATCGGGTCATTATCATCGTACGTACCGGGCTTAGCGGTCAAAGAATACCATTTCCCTCCTAAATACAGGGAGAAATTGTGCAAGGCACCCGGTTTGTAAATAGCAGAGCCCTTCTCCTCTACCACGAAGTTTTTCGTTAATCTCTCAACGAATTGTTCCTCGGTCAAGCCGTTCAAGTCTTTTACCACACGGTTGTAATCGATAATGGTCAATTGGTTGGCCGGGAAGCAAACAGCCATGAAATAGTTATACTCCTCGTCTCCCTTATGATCCGGGTTTTGCTTGGCCTTCTCCACTCCTACCAAAGCAGCAGCGGCGGAACGATGATGTCCATCGGCAATATACAACGCAGGCATCTCCCCGAATAACTCCGTGATGCGGGCGATGTCCTTATCCTCATCGATAATCCAGAACGTATGGCCGAAACCGTCTAATTTCGCCACGAAATTATATTCGGGCTCACGAGCCGTATATTTCATAACGATAGCGTCTAACTCTGAGTTGTCGGGATAAGCGAAGAATACCGGCTCGATATTAGCGTTGTTGACACGTACGTGCTTCATGCGATCCTCCTCCTTGTCACGGCGGGTCAGCTCATGTTTCTTGATCGTGCCATTCATATAATCGGGAACATAAGCCCCGACTACCAACCCATATTGAGTCTTGCCATTCATGGTTTGGGCATAAACATAATAGCATTCTTTCTGATCCTGAACCAACCAACCTTTTTCCTGAAAATTATTGAAATTGGCGGCGGCCTTCAGGTAAACAGCCGGATCATGCTCATCCGTCCCTTCTGGGAAATCGATTTCCGGTTTAATGATATGGTAAAGGGATTTCTCGTTTCCTTCCGCTTCCGCACGAGCTTCTTGCGAGTTCAATACGTCATAGGGACGGGAAGCCACCTCCTCTATAAATTCTTTTGGCGGACGAACTCCCTTGAAAGGTTTTATTTTTGCCATGGTAATTAAATCTAATTGGTTTATGTATCAATGTAGAGACGGGGCGTGCCCCGTCTCTACAACCGGATATTCTTATTTATTAACCCGATACTTTTCATTGCCATTCACCAAGAAATCAACGATCTGCTTGGCGGCGGCGATACCAGCGTTGATATTAGCCTCGGCGGTCTGGGCACCCATCTTTTTCGGGGTGCTGAAATAACGACCGGCATATTTCTCGGCCAATTCCGCATGGATAGCGGGCATAATATCTGTCAAGTACTTGAAGTCCGGACGCTCTTCCAACATCTTAGCGAGTCCAGCCTCATCCATCACCTCCTTACGAGCCGTATTCACTACGATAGCTCCCTTCGGCATGGAATTCATCAACTCGAAATTGATAGAACCCTTCGTCTCGGCCGTAGCCGGAATATGCAAAGAGACGATTTGGCAAGCCTTAAACAAATCGGCTGTAGAAGCTACAGCCTTCACACCATCGGCCTCAATCACGGAAGCCGGACAGAACGCATCGTAAGCGTAAACCTCCATACCGAAGCCTTTAGCGATACGAGCCACGTTACGGCCCACGTTTCCATAAGCCAAGATACCCAATTTCTTTCCTTTCAACTCTGTTCCGGAAGTACCGTTATAGAAATTACGAACCCCGTACACCAACATACCGAATACCAATTCGGCGACAGCGTTAGAGTTTTGTCCCGGCGTATTCATCACGCATACCTTATGGGCAGTAGCCGCATCCAAGTCCACGTTATCATACCCCGCACCGGCACGAACCACGATCTTCAGGTTCTTAGCGGCATCCAATACCTCAGCGTCCACCTTATCGCTACGGATAATCACGGCATCGGCATCCTTAACCGCATCCAGCAATTGCGCCTTCTCTGTATATTTCTCCAAAAGAGCCAGTTCCATGCCAGCGCCTTCCACTACCTCCCGGATGCCTTTCACAGCGACAGCGGCGAAAGGTTTCTCTGTAGCAACTAATATCTTTGCCATGTCTGAATCCTCCTTAATTAATGTTGTTTCTCGAACTCTTTCATGCAAGCTACCAAAGCCTCCACGCTGCTCTTCGGCATCGCGTTATAAAGAGAGGCACGGAAACCACCTACAGAACGGTGTCCCTTGATACCTACCATACCAGCGGCAGTAGCATATTTACTGAACTCGTCCTCCAACTCCTTATACTCATCATTCATCACGAAACAAACATTCATGATCGAACGATCTTCCTCCGCTACCGTACCACGGAACAACTTATTGCGATCGATCTCATCGTATAAGATCGCCGCATTCTCAAGATCCTTCTTCTCCATAGCGGCGATACCACCTTGTTCCTTATACCATTTCAAGGTCTGTAAAGCCGCGTAAATAGGCAATACAGGAGGTGTATTGAACATGGAATCCTTTTTAATATGGGTAGCGTAGTTCAACATGGTCGGGATCGGACGGTCTACATGTCCTAAAGCGTCCACACGAACGATAGCCAAAGTCACGCCGGCAGGAGCCAAGTTCTTTTGAGCACCCGCATAGATAATATCATATTTGGAAATATCGATCGGACGAGAGAAAATATCGGAAGACATATCGCAAACCAAACGTTGCTTCACATCCGGATCCTTACGCATCTCTGTTCCGTAAATCGTATTATTAGAAGTAAAATGGAAATAATCCGAGTCATCAGCGATCGCATAACCCTTCGGGATGTAAGTATAGTTCTTGTCTTTGGAAGAAGCGACAACATCTACCTCCCCAAACAACTTAGCTTCCTTGATAGCGTTCGAAGCCCATGTGCCGGTATCCAAATAAGAGGCTTTCTTATTCAACAGATTGTAAGGAACCATACAGAACTGCATGCTGGCGCCACCGCCCATGAATACAACCTCATAGCCTGCCGGAACATCCAGTAATTCCTTGATCAACGCACGTGCCTCGTCGTTTACGGCTACAAACTCCTTACTTCTATGAGAGATCTCAAGAAGTGATAACCCCATACCCGCAAAATTTTCTACCGCAGCGGCTGTATTCTTAATTGTATACTCGCTCAAGATAGAAGGACCTGCATAAAAATTGTGCTTCTTCATACCAATGTCTTTTTAGAATGTTATTATAAATAAAGTAACTATTTTTTCAAAAACAGGCGGCTAATGTAACTATTTTTTCTCATTTGCCGACACTTTTCGAGCATTTTTTAATTTACAATCAGAATATGTCAATTAAAAACGATCTCCCCAAAGGCGCCTCATTTGCTCAATTAGTTTGTGCTCGGCCGGATTTTCCTGTCCTTTCCACAAACGTTCGCCCAAAATTTCCTTCGGAAGATACTCCTGCTTTACAAAATGATTTTCGTAGTCGTGCGCATATTTATATTCCTTGCCATACTCCAATTCAGCCATTAATTTGGTAGGCGCGTTGCGTAGATGAAGCGGTACGGGTAAATTCCCAGTCCGGTTAACAAGTGCCAAAGCGTCGTTGATCGCCATATAGGCCGAATTACTTTTCGGGCTGCAAGCCAGATAAACGGTCGTCTCGGCCAGGATGATCCGGCCCTCCGGCCAGCCGATCTTCTTCAAGGCATCGAAACATGCGTTCGCCAGCAAAAGCGCATTCGGATTCGCCAATCCGATATCCTCAGAAGCGGAGATCACCAACCGCCGTGCGATAAACTCAGGGTCTTCTCCCCCGGCCACCATACGGGCGAGCCAGTAAATGGCGCCATCGGGATCGCTACCCCGGATCGACTTGATAAAAGCGGAGATTATATCGTAGTGCATCTCCCCTCCCTTATCATACGCCGCAGGGTTCTCCTGCAACCTCTCCACTACCTTCTCATCCAGAATCTCAATATCGTCACTCTCCTCGGCAGACACCACCAGTTCCAGAATATTCAGCAACTTCCGGGCATCTCCTCCCGAGTAACGTAACATGGCATCCGTTTCCGTCAGCCTTATGTTTTTATCCTTCAGAACGACATCCTCGGCGATCGCCTTATGCAATAGCGTAAGCAAGTCATTCTTGTCCAGCGATTTCAACACGTACACCTGACAACGGGATAACAAAGGACGGATTACCTCGAACGAGGGATTCTCCGTGGTTGCCCCAATCAGCGTCACCACGCCCGTCTCCACGGCGTTCAGCAATGAGTCTTGCTGCGACTTACTGAATCGGTGTATCTCATCAATAAACAATATCGGCGATACCGTATTGAAGAAGCGGTTGCTCTTGGCCTTCTCTATCACCTCCCGCACGTCTTTCACTCCCGAACTGATCGCGCTTAACGTATAAAAAGGCGCATCCAACTTATTCGCTATGATCTGCGCTAAGGTAGTCTTCCCGACTCCCGGCGGCCCCCACAATATAAAAGAGGGAACCCGTCCCGCATCAATCATCTTCCTCAACACGGCTCCCTGGCCTACCAGGTGCTTCTGTCCGATATAATCATCCAACGTCTTCGGACGTAATCTCTCTGCTAATGGTTGACTCATCATGGAAGCAAAAGTCGGACATTTTATTTACTTTTCAAAGGATAAGTCAAGAAATTTATCGTATAAAAAGAATGTTAAACAACAGGAAATAGTGACATAATGAAAGAATAATCATCACAAATACACTTTTACCCGTATAATATACTAACATTATGACAATGAAAATTTAACATTCCCTTAATTCCCTATCCTTTTTATCCCATACTTTTAGCGATATCTTCTTAACACATTATACCTTCTTTCTTGAAGCATTAAATATCTATCAACTGGTGCATGATCGTCCAACAGTTGGTGCATGATCATGCAACGACTGTTGGACGATCATGCACCAATTGTTAGATGATCTATATTTCCATATAAAACCAATAAGCCTTCCAAGGAAATGGGATAAGGGAAGCTATCAAAACATGTAAGATATATAACAAAAAAAGATGCCCCTCCATAATCGGAGAGGCACCCTATACATTATATTATATATGTTAGATTAGCGAGTTCCGCCAGCCCACCATACAGGCTCTGAATATACGTATTGACCGTCGCCATAAGCGGCTTTTACTTCCGGATTTGATACCACGTCACTATTACCATAAGGCATACGAAGAGGGAATTTTTTCGTATTCGCCAATGTCACGAAATTCTCTCCTAATCCTTTCATTCTACGGATATCATTAAAAGTCTCGGTAGCCTCTCCCGATGCTCCCCACAAAGCCAGATATTTCTGGATCATGGTCTCTTTCAAAGGATTTACAGCAAACAGTGGTTTAACTTGGTTATCGAAATATGTATTGGCCGTCTCCTCTGTCATTTTTTCTGAATTCACGACCATTTTGCTACCCATATAAGTGATAGCAGAAGAGACACTTCTTTCAGCATTTGCGATTCCGGCAGCTACCGCCTCTTTCAACGCTTTCTCGGCGTCAGACGTACGGTTTAAGCGACATAACGCCTCAGCTTGCAAGAATTTCAACTCATGATAACTCATCAACATCGTAGGAGCCGTGTTTGAATATACAAAGGCGGAAACACCATATTTCTGCATATTCTGCTCAGGAGTACCATTCGGGGCCGGAACTAAGTTCTTATCAGCAGAGCCTGTAACCTGTACGCGTTTCTTGTCAGCCGTAGTAGGAGAAAGCATCACTCTTTCCAATCGAGGATCTTTACGCTCAATCAACTTGTCCGTCAAGCTCTGGCTATTGGCAAAACCAGCGCGAGAATCGAAGTAACCAAAGAATGGGTTGATATTATTCGCATCATAGACAGCGTATGCAGCCTCGTCATCCGCAGAAGTAAAAGATTTTGATACATAGTCCAAAACCTTATTCAAGTCAGCTTGCTTATCCGTGGAACGATTGATCAGACGCATCGTATAACGAGCCTTCAAACCATAAGCGAATTTAATCCATTTCTCGGCATCTCCATTATACAAATAATCATACGTACCAACCGGTGAACGATCAGACTGATTCAAATCCTCGATCGCCTTGTCCAAGGAGGCCATTATAGAGACATAAATCTCCTCTTGCTTATCTATTTTAGGATTCATATTCACCGGTGAGCCATTCTCATCCAATAAAGAAGCTTCACTATAAGGTGTATCTCCAAATATATCCGCCAATAGAGCGCCATTGTAAGCTTCCATGACCTCAGCGATACCTCTCGTCACTAAATTTCCCTCATCACGCTTACCTTCTTGACATTGACCGATAATAACACGAGCGTTCTTCAAGCTTGTATAAACATTTCCCCACGTATTCTCAAACGTAGAAGAGGCAGAAGGCTCATTCAAACGAATTTCCGCGTTATATAACTGGTTTTCGATACCCACTTCATATTCCACGTAGGAAGATGAATAGGTATTGAAGTCTCCGCTAACGTTGGAAAATGCAGTAGAAGTAATCAAGTCGGCCAAGATAAATTTGCCATCCACGCTATTTGTATGGCTCGTATCTTGGTTAATCCGATCCATTACATCCTCGGAACATCCAGCCAATGCCAAGGATACGGCCGACATAACAGCCAACCCTTTAAATGATTTTATTATTGTATTCATATATATCTGTCTTCTTTATAAATTAGAAATTTACGTTGACACCAAAACCGTAGCTAGATGTACCCGGTAAGGAGAAACGCTCGAAAGCGCCAGCCATATTGTTATTTCCTTGAGTAGCCTCCGGATCGAAGCCTTTTATCTCAGACCATACAATGATATTACGGGCGAAAACATTCACGTTTACATTCAAGTTATCTTTCTTATATACAGGATATGACAATGAAAGTTCACGCAATTTCAAGAACGAGTTGTCATAGACATAGGCTTCGTCAATGCCCCTCACGCTTTTGAAATACTCCTCTGCATCTGATCCTTTCACTCCACCCGTATAGGGAACATAGATAGGTTTACCATCCGCATCTACGCCCTTCTGTTCAACAGCAGCATAGTCAAAATGATATTTATCACTCTTACGAACCTCTCCAGATAACTTACTTGTACCGTAGAAGTTCGTCTCACCAGCCGTACCACTATACATTTGTCCACCTTGCTTCCAGTCAAATACAGCAGCCAAACGGAATTTATACAACTCGATATTCGTATTGAAACCCAAACGGAAATCAGGAGAAACCTTACCGATTACTTGGGTCTCACCAGCCTCTGGTATACCTTTTTCGTTTACTACAATTCGTCCTTCGCCATCACGTTTGTAACCAACACCATAGATTACCGGGAATTTATCGCCGATACCTGCACGTACTTGAGGAGTCACGAAACCACCCAACATAATGCTCTCTACGCCCGGAGCCAACTCGTCTACATAATTGTCGATCTTTGAGAAGTTAAAAGCGAAGTCCAGCTTGAAATTCTTCGCATCAACCGGAGAGATACCTAATGTAATCTCATGTACGTTTGAGTGCATCTTTCCACCATTCATCATCATACTGGAAGCACCTGTGGAGCCAGCCAAAGGCACCTCGAAGATTTGGTCTTTCACGTTCTGACGAGAATACGTATAATTCAATGAAACTAAACCATTCAAGAAAGTCAAGTCAGCACCAAGCTCATAAGACTTCGTGTTCTGAGGCTTCAAGTTCGGATCATAAACCACGAAATAAGGAATATACGCCATATTTCCATTAATCGGATACATAATAGGTGTTCCCTGGAAGAAACCACCACCATAACCTGGCGTATAATAATAAGACGGCACATATTCTCCTGCCATACCTACCTCTGCGTAAGAGCCACGGATCTTACCAAATGTCAAGATATCATTCTTCAAGGCTTCCACTTCCGTGAATACCCATCCAAGGGATACGGAAGGATAAAAGAACGAACGGTTATCTCTCGGCATAGAAGACACGATATCATTACGTCCCGTAACATTCAAATAAAGCATATTCTTCCAAGCCAAAGATAAGCTAGCGAAGTTACCTACCGTACGTTTTCTCTTATACTCATGAGAGCTGTTAAATACAGAAGCGTTGTTCAAATGGTTCCAGCCCGGGAAGTTGAAGCTATATCCCACGGCTTGAGTATTACTTATTCGCTTATCTACAAGCTCATTACCCAACAAAGCATCGAATACGAAGTCCTCATTGATATTCCAGTTATACGTAAACGTCAACAATGAGTTCATCTCATTTACCGTAAAACCGTATTCGCTAGCATAACCATTCGTATAACCAGTTGTACCGTAGCCGTAAATATCAGAGTAATTGGTCGTATAAGCGTCATCACCAATTTGGTATTTCACATCCAATTTATGATTGTCCGTACCAAATTTAGTAGAATACTTCAAGAACGCATTCCCGAAGAAACGTTGAGATCTCTCCGTAAAGCTATTATTGTCGCACGCCCAGTTTCCATCATCGATCCAGTTCTCACGGAACGTATTCTGAGTATAAGGATCACCTTCGATATGGGAAGGTATGCCCGCCATAGTATAACTGATAGGAGCCGTATAAACCGTAGCGGTAACACCGTCATTAGCGGTTCCTTGCTTCTTGATCTTTGATGTCACGAAGTTTCCGTTAAAACCAGTCGTCCAGTTATCATGCAATTGCGCCTCACCCGACAGCTTCACGTTATAACGATCCATTCCCGTAGAACGAACGATACCATCAGAAGTCGTATTACCCAAAGAAAATGAATAGTTTCCTTTATCGAAAGATTGAGCTACATTTACAGAGTTACTCCAAGTAACGCCAGTCTGGAAGAAATCTTTCGCATTATTATAAGCTTGGGGAGTAGCCCATGGATCCAATCCTGCCGCAGCACGCTGAGGCACATAGTATTGTCCATTATGCAATCCACCTTCCGTATATTCATTTTGTACATTACCGCCATATACAGGATCATTCGCCAAGTCAGAGATAGACGGTCCCCAGCTAAATCCCGAATATGGGTTATAAGCACCTTCATTACCTTGTCCATATTCAGTTTGTAACTCAGGTAATGTAGAAACCTTATCAAACGCAAGATTCGTGTTGAATGAGATCTGAGGTTTTCCTTTACGAGCACCTTTTCCGCTCTTTGTAGTAATAACGATCACACCATTAGAAGCACGCATACCATACAACGCAGAAGCAGCTTGTCCTTTCAAGATGTTGATACTCTCGATATCGTTCGGATCTAAGTCTACGGCACGGTTCGCATAGTCAGCTCCACTAACACTACCATTATTCATCGTATCCGTATTAACATCCGCCGTAGATGCGATCGGCATACCATCGATCACATACAAAGGAGAGTTATCCCCTGTAAATGAACGGGCTCCACGGATCATGATCTTGGAAGATGCGCCTGGCATACCCGATGAGGAAGCGATATCGATACCGGATACTTTACCTTGCAAAGCCCCAGACAAACTAGTGTTAGCACCTTGTGTTAACTCATCCGATTTTACATCTTGCACGGCATAACCTAAAGCTTTCTTTTCCTTTGAGATACCCATAGCCGTAACCACGACCTCATCCAAGTTTTGGGTATCAGACATCAATGTTACATTTACATTGGGAGACACAACTACCTCCTTGGATTTCATACCGATGTATGAAATAACTAATTGCTTACCATCACTAGGAACATCCAAAGTAAAATTACCGTCAAAATCCGTAACTGTTCCCACAGTCGTTCCTTTTACGATAATGGACGCACCGATCACCGGCTCACCATCTTCTCCGACTACCTTACCGGTAACCTTCGAGGTCTGTGCCGAAACTACTCCTACACTCATCGCAAGAAATAGTAGCACAGAAGTCAACTTTTTCTTCATAGACACATTCTTTTTATTTAAACTAAACTAGAAATTCAATTAAGCTTTCGTGGACTATAGTTCATACAGAACTACCAATTTTCAATATTTTATTTAGTGTAGTCATATGAAAAAAAAATTATCATATAAGTTTATATCTATTAAAATTCTGTAATAAATATATTGGATTTGAGAGATATTGTTTATCAGCCATATTGGGAGGATAAGAAAAGCCAGCCGTTTTTCACAAATATCTACATAAAATAAAGTTGTAAATATTTTTAGTAATAAGCTATATGCTATAAAATATCCAGAATAAGTTGATATCAAGTCCAATATCATGCCTATAAAGAGTAAGCTCACTATTTGTTACGATAAAATTAAGATAAAAATAATTTTTTTATTTGTCAAAAAGAAACTATCGGCAGCGATAACTCATTGATTTGTGATACGATCATGTTACCTGAGTCGATTTAGACAGTGGTTATATTGCAAATTGACAGATTTAACAATTAAGAAAACAAAGGAAATATATCACAATAATAATAATTTGTTGTTTTTTTCAGGTATAATTTATAGTTTTGCAACCGTTTTTCATTTAATAGGTATGTCGTAAAACATAAAATGGAGTAGTTCTGTATGAACTTAGTTAATCAACCATTAAAATGCAGAGAAAACATTTTTAAGTATATTGTTAATAAATAAGTGTGTTTATGAAGAAAAAGTTGACTTCTGTGCTACTATTTCTTGCATTGAGTGCAGGTGTGGTTTCAGCACAGACTTCGAAGGTTACCGGTAAGGTAATTGGGGAAGATGGAGAGCCGGTGATCGGAGCCTCCATCATCGTAAAAGGAACCACTGTAGGAACAGTGACTGACTTTGATGGAAACTTTATCTTAGATGTGCCTCACGATGGTAAGCAGTTAGTAATCTCTTACATCGGTATGCAATCTCAAGAGGTTGGAGTATCCTCTAAGGTAAACGTCAGATTGATGTCTGATACGCAAGACTTGGACGAGGTGGTTGTAACCGCCATGGGTATCAAACGAGATCGTAAAGCCCTAGGTTATGCTGCACAAGACTTGAAATCGGATGATTTGAATAAGAGTGGTACGACCTCTTTGGCGAATGCCATCCAAGGTAAATTGACAGGTGTGGATATTCGCCAGTCTTCCGGTGCTCCGGGTGCTTCCGCGCAGATCACGATCCGTGGTGCTCGCTCTTTCGACGGCAACAACCAACCGCTGTATGTGATCGATGGTATGCCTATCAATACAGCCGCGGATTTCGATACGGGTGCCTCTGTGTCTGGAGCCAACTATGCGGATCGTAGTATTGACATCAATCCTGAGGATATTGAGACAATCAATGTATTAAAAGGACAGGCAGCTTCCGCCTTATATGGTATCCGTGCATCTAACGGTGTGATCGTAATCACCACGAAACGCGGATCAAACCAGAAGATGGGTCGTCCTCAAGTGACTGTATCTACGAACTTGAGTGCGCAGCGTGTATCTCGTAAGTTCGAACGTCAAGATGTCTATGCGCAAGGTAACGGCATTAGTGCCTACGACCCTACAGCTTCCATGACTTGGGGTCCGAAAATCACCGACTTAGCTAACGACTCCAAATACGGAGGTAATACAGACAATGCTTATACGAAAGCGGACGGCATACATCAAGGTATGTATTACAATCCGAAACGTGCGGCAGCCGGATTAGATGGATGGACTACTCCTCAGATATACGATAATGTAGGCGACTTCTTGGGAACTGGTTTCACAGAGAATACGAACTTCAATATCTCACAGGCGTTGAACGGCGTGAACTACTCTGTCGGTATTAACAACTCCCATCAAAAGGGTATCATTCCTTCTACAGGTATGGATCGTTGGGGCGCCCGCGGTTTGGTAGACTGGAAGATCAATAACGAATGGAAGTCCGGTTTCTCCGCTAATTATTCCTCAAGTAAGATCACGAGTGCCCCGGGCGCAAACTCTGGTATCATGAACGTGGTTTATTCCGCTCCTTCCGAATACGATTTAAAAGGTATTCCGTTCAATGTTCCGGGTGATCCGAGCAATCAGGTCTTGTTCCGTTCGACTAGTTTCAATAACCCCTATTGGTGGGCAGAGAACGATGAGTATCGTCAGCACACCAACCGTGCTTTCGGTAACGCTTACGTAGAATACGAGCCAAAGTTGGGTTGGGGCGATAATATGTCATTACGTTTCCGCGAACAAGCCGGTTTGGATATCTGGACTTCCGACTATGCTGATATCGCCGAGATCGGTTCCGCAGCCAACACGAAAGGACAGGTTGATAACTATGGGTCTCAACACAATGTGTTCAATAATTTGTTCACGGCCAACTTCGACGGTAAGTTTGGAAACGAGGATGAGTGGGGTGTAAATGTCGTATTAGGTAATGAGGTAAATCACGAGAATATCCGAACATGGAGCTATACCGGTACGAATCTTAATTTCTATGGTCTACCCACAATATCTAACGCAACCTCGCTTTCCGCTTATGAGTACGGCCGTCAAGAGCGCACGGTAGGTTTCTTTGGTAGCGCCTCTGTTTCTTGGAGAGACCAGCTGTATCTGACCGTCACCGGACGTAACGATTATGTATCTACCATGCCTCGTGGTAGCCGCAGCTTTTTCTATCCCTCCGTATCACTGGGTTGGGAATTCACAAAGCTTTCTTTCTTGGAGAACAACAGCGTATTGAACTACGGTAAGTTACGCGGATCTTTTGCTCAAGTAGGTCAAGCCGGACAATATTATAAGACTTATTATACCCAGCCTGGGTACGGTGGTGGTTTCTACCAATATACACCGGTTGCTTATCCGTTGCCTAGCGGTGTGTCTTCCTATGCGCCGTCATCAACGTTCTATGATGAGAACTTGAAGCCTCAGAACACGGCCAACTGGGAGGTCGGTACAGATTTGCAATTCTTCGGTGGTCGTATCAAGGCTGAATATACCTATAGCTTGCAGAACGTGACGGATCAGATCTTTGCCGTTCCAGTTGATGCTACTACGGGTTATAGCCAGATGTTGACTAACGCTGGTAAAATGCAAACAAAATCACATGAGTTGTCTTTGAACTTTGCGATCTTGCAAGCTAAGGATTATGACTTGAATCTAGGTATCAACTTCACTCGTATCAGCAATAAGGTCATCGAATTGGCTCCGGGTGTCGAGTCTATCATGTTGGGTGGATTCGTTGAGCCGCAAATACGTGCACAAGCCGGTTGTAATTACCCGAATATCTACGGTAATGCGTTTAAGCGCGATGAAGCCGGTAATCTATTATTGCTGGACGGTCTGCCTCAGGTAAGCGGCGCTATGCAAGACTTGGGTAACTGCGCCCCTGACTTCACCACTGGTTTCACTTTAGGAGGCCGTTACAAACGAGTATCTATCTCTACGACATGGAGTTGGCAGCAGGGTGGTAAGATGTACCACGGTACGAACTTAACGATGAACTATTTCGGTGCGACAAAAGAGTCTTTACCTTACCACGAGGGGACAATGGTTGCCGAGGGTATCGACGAGGCTACCGGCGAGAAGAACACGGTAGAGGTTAGCAAGCAAGACTATTGGATGTCTTATAACGACGTGACCGAGGCTGGTATCTATAGCACCTCGTTCTTGAAACTGCGCGACTTGACCTTGACGTATCAGTTGCCGAAATTTTGCGGCGTAGACCTGTCTGTTTACGGTTTCGCCCGTAACATCCTATTGTGGGCAGAGCTTCCTAACTTTGATCCGGAGTCTTCACAGGGTAATAATAACATGAGTGGTTACTTCGAGCGATTCTCCGTGCCTAATACATCGAGCTTCGGTGGAGGATTAACAGTTACATTCTAAACATTAAAAATTAATCAGTAATAAAGAGTTATGAAGAAAAACATATATATCGCACTGGCAGTGGCGATGATGGGATTTACCGCTTGCTCTGAGGATACGTTCGATTATATCAATAAGGACACCTATCATCCAGCTCCAGAGGTAGTACCTGCCTATTTGCAATTGAGCGAAGCTATCATGAACACCGGCTTCAGTACGGTATCCGGAGATTTGGCATTCTATCTTTCCTCATTGAACGAGCAAAATATCGGAGTAGGTAACAATCAGCTGATGAAAGCTGAGTTACGTAATTCCATTGAGTGGGCAAACTCCTCTACATTTAATAACGTATGGTCTAGCACGTATGGAAATCTACTGAACATCCAACAGATGATAGACAAAGTAGAGAATGGCGTGACTGGCAACGAGGGACACTATGACGTACTAGGTATCGCACAGGTATTGAAAGTAATGGAATTCGGTATTTTAACCGATATGTTCGGCGATATTCCTTATAGCGAGGCCTTGAAAGGGCAAGAATGCCTGCAACCGAAGCTGGATGCACAAAAGGACATATACGCTGACTTGTTGGTTACGTTGGATAAGGCTATCGGTAATTTAGAGACAGCCGTAAGCGAAAAGTTGAACAATGTAAAAGACCAGGACTTGGTGTTTGGCGGTGACATGAATCAATGGTTGGCTAGCGCATATGGTTTGAAAGCACGTTACTTGATTCACCAAACTGCGGTAGATAAGAGCGTATTAGCCTCTGCTGCCTCTGCCGCCCAGAAGGCAATCGATCTAGGTTTCACGGGCATGAAGATCAAAGAATTCAATGGTGTGACTTGTGACAATCCTTGGAGCGCTTTCATCTGGAGCCGTAGTTATATCGCTTCTTCTGCTAGAGTAGCAAAAATGATGGAGGCAACTGGCGATCCTCGCTTAAATGCTTATACCGCTAACGGTCAGGCTACGTTGGTTGAGCCGGGTGATGCGGAAGCCGCTAAGGTGATGGATGGTAGCTTAGGTTATCCAACTTGGTACGACTTGGGTTCACAACCAATCCACTTATTGAGCCAATCTGAGATCTATTTCATTCTTGCCGAAGCCCAATTGCGTCAAGGCCAAGATGCTACGGAGGCTTTCCAAGCAGCTGTTACTTCTGCAGTGACAGATATTTTGACAATTATAGGAGAAGATGCTAGTGGTGCTGGTGATTTCGCAGCTTCTCTAGGCAAGCCGACATTGAAACTTCTTTTCGAGCAGAAATATTTGGCTCAGTGCGTGGATGAGCAGGTAGAGACTTACAATGACATCCGTCGTTGCGAGGCTATGGGTGAGCGTCACATTACTTTGACTAATCCGTATAATACGCAGGGCGGTATGAACCGTGTGCCTAAACGTTTACCATACGGTAACGACAGCGTATTGAACAACCCGACAATCGCCGAGGCGTACGGTGACGGTTTCTACGTTTACGACCAACCTGTTTGGTGGGCGGGTGGATCTCGTTAAAAAAAGTAATACCAAAAAAGGGGAAGAATATCTTAATGATATTTTTCTCCTTTCTTATAAATCCACATTCTAGCCGAACTTCAATCGTGTCTCAATCTTCTCAAGATCACGGACAATTGTCATATCCATGATATTACTATATATCTCGGTAGTACGAACACTTTTATGCCCTAACAACTTTTGTACCGTAGTTATATTCGCTCCATTATATAATAATAAGGTAGCATTCGTATGCCGAGCCACGTGAAAAGAGACCTTCTTATCAATACTTGCCAATTGGCTGATTCGGCGTAATTGCTTATTCACGTTTGAATTAGAGGATAAGGGAACACCAAACAGGGTTCTCGGCGCATTCTTATATCGCTCATAGATAGGTAAAGATTTACCCTCGAACAAGAGGAATAGCGGCAAACGGACACTTACGTCTGTCTTCACCGATGAATAAACCAGCCAAACCTTATCATCAATAATCAAAAAATTCTCTTTCGTTATACTTACTATGTCAGAGAAACGTAATCCCGTGTAGCAACTAAATAAAAACATATCCAGACACCGGCGCAATGTACGCTGCCCATCCAGCTTTAAGTTTTCCAAACGACCTAACTCCTCAGGCGTTAAATGAGTACGCTTACTCTCTTGATATTTAATCTTATATTTCCGAAATGGATATTTGTGCAACTCGAACAACTCCTTATTAATCGCCAAGTTGATATATCGTTTCAAATGCTTCATATGTTTAGCGATCGTATTTCGATGATACTCCTGCTTCAATAAGAAATATTCAAAATCGCATAAGAAATTGAAATTAATATCCTTAAACAGAACGTCCTTTTTATATAAGGATAGAACATGCAAAGTGGACAAATGGTTTTTTAATGTCGATTCTTTTAAATTACTATGTAAAATCTCCTCACGCATGAAAACAAGAAAAGAGGAAGACGTAGATATCGAAGAGGTCTCCTCACGCAGATCCTTCAACGAAAAACCGTTATTCGCTTGTCTCTTCTCCAGCTCATCTCTCTCCAACTCCATAACATAGTTCTGAAGATACAGGTTTAACGCATCCATATTCGGATGATTCTTTATGGAACGTCTCTTGTTGTCCCATTGACAAGGTTTCACATAAACCTTCGTTGAAAAATACCTCTTTTGCCTATTCAAATAGGCCTCTACTTGAATCAAAGCTTTTCCTTCCGCATTCAATTGCTTTTTTCGATTAAACACTAAGTTGTAAATTACTTTTTCCATGATACATTTATATATTATCTGATTGTAAACACGAAGGAACAATAATAAGTTCTTTGTAGCACAATCTACAAACTAAAAGTTTGTTATCACGGATTACCAACTAATAAAAAACCATATATCAAAGTAAATAAAAAGGGCCTGCCAAATACATGGCAGGCCTCTCCTACTTTTCAAGATATTAAATCATATCAATAATCTTCACCTTCCCAACCTGTTTTACGGAATCCTTTAACCGTCATCGACTTTCCATTTTGAGTCAAGGTAAATTCAATGGCATCCACTTTTGTATTGGCTTGAGTAGTATAACCATCCACAATTACTTTACCAGAGATATTGAAGGTTACAGTAGAATTTATACCATCATCCGCATGGAGCAGATTAGCGATACCATCCCCATCAAAAGATTTAGAAGCTACATCGCAATGAATCTTGCCACGTACTCCCCAGTCGTTTGTGGCAACACTCATTTTTATCCACATCTTATCCGTGGCATCATCAGTCGTATTGTAAGTATTGCAGGTCACACCTTCCGCCAAGACACCACCATCCTCACCTGTAACATTAACTACCCATTCGCCACATAAAGGATAAATGGCCGTGTATTCTATCTCGTAATCACCATAGGTCTCACAAGAAGAAAAGGTGACCAACGCCAATAAGATAACCAGTAATTTATTTATCTGTTTCATATTCAAAAAGCTTTTCTGATTAATATACATTTATAACACCCATTTATTTATGCCACCATTGTTTTTCCGCTAACGGAACTACCGCCGGAGTATTAGGGTTATAGTCTGAAGATGACTTCGGATACAATAAACGACGAGGATATTCACCCGGAGCCAACGCAGAACCAATGCAAGGAGTCAACTGCCCCCAAATATATCCTTCCTCATCCACATGCTTTGTCCCTAAAACAGGAATACCGGTACGATTGATATCAAACCATGCGTCCCATGCTTGACAACGAGTGGAAGCGATCCACTTCTGGGTCAAAATAGAGGTAAGCATTGAATTTTGGTCCGTACTATCGAAAGCATAAGGAGCACCTTCCGAAATAAACTCGGCAGCAGAATATCCCCAACGTTCAAACGCATAGTTCACACCTTGTTCATAAGCCACTTTCGCTTTAGCCACATCATTCAAACGAGCGTAAGCTTCCGCTTGCAGGAACGCTACCTCAGCAGCAGACATAAAATAAACAGGATCCGTAGGACCTAGCTTAGCCACAGAGATCATACGAGTTGTTACCGCTACCGAGTTTGGGCGGTCACCATACTTCAAAGCTGTTGTCTCGCCGGAGCCATCCGTATTAGGTGAATAAAAATCATTTAAACGAGGATCCTCATATTTTTTCAAATAATCGCAAACCGTAGCGCACGCACGAATATTTACAGTTGAATTCAATTTACGACGGTCATTCTCATACAATGGATTTGATTTATTTTCCAAATCTTGAAAACAGGCCATCTTAGCGTCTACACTCAGCAAATCTCCTTCGTCGAGCAATGCCTTGATAGCAGCTTTATTCGTATCGAAATCACGCATCAACAATTTTAGCTTTAAACTCTTCGCAAATTGAATCCACTTATTCACGTCACCAGCGAACACCAAGTCTTGTTTTGTAACCGAAGGCAAACCACCTGCGGTAGCCTCCGCCTTTTTAGCGATAATCTCATCCAACATCGCTAATAATCCCGGATAAACCACAGTCTTACTGTCATCATACTTTGGTGTAGTATTCTCATTTCCAAGGATAGCTTCTGTAAAAGGAATAGAGCCATAAGAGTCCACTAGGATATGATACATAAAGGCAGTCATAGTCTTACCCATTACCCAATAATTCCATTCTTGAGCCGATTCAGAGCTTTTGATAACCAAATCCAAGTCAGGCAGTGCTATTGAATAAGGTATAGACCACAAACGAGAATCGGATGCGTTAGTTATCGTATAGTTAACCAATGTATTATACTGGTTGGATGTATGTCCCTGCGTACATTGCTGAGACCACATGCTACCATATAATTCGTAAGTACCACCTACAATACTTGCTACTCCTGCGATACCAGAAGGAAGCAAAGTAGAAGAAGAGGCTTCCGTTGGATATTCCGGATTCTGGTTAATATCCAAATAATCGGAACAAGCTGTAGTCGCCATCAACAAGCAGCTAACCAGTCCTGTATATATTAAATTGTTTCTTTTCATACTATCTTTACTTTTTAAAGTTACTTATTATAATACGACTTTAATACCACCACCAAACGTACGGTTTGTCGGAGCCGCACCAAATTCACCAATTTCAGACAAGATGTCATTACCATAATTCGTACCTTCCGGATCTACGTAGTTGTTCTTTTTCGGGGTCCACATAAATAAATTACGTCCGATCAAACTAACTTGAACCATAGAGAATGGGGTTTGTTTCAACCATGCTTTCGGCAAAGAGTAAGAAAGTGTAATCTCTCTTAATTTCAAGTAATCTTTAGGTAAAATCCAATTTCTATACTGAGCGTAGTTGGAGGCGTTATTATAGTAGGTATTAACAGCGCTAGAAGCACCTCCCCAATGTACGATAGGTATATCATTCTCTACGTATTGACCATTTACGACTTTCACGGAATTAGGAACCACAAATGGTTCACGATTATTAAACACCGTATAAGTAGAGTTTCCGGCAAATGTAAGCAATTGAGAGGTATATGAATAGAACTCACCGCCATTACGCCAATCTAATACCGCTGATAAAGTAATCCCTTTCCATGTGAAATGCGTATTAAAGCCCATCAAGAAATTAGGAGTAGACGTTCCTACGATCTCTTTCTTGCTAGCATCAATTGTCGGCATACCGTTATTATCAACGATCACCTTACCATCATCGGTCGTGGCCAAAGCCGGAACCTTGAAAACGCCCAAAGGCTGACCTACTTCCGCAACGAAATCCACTTGATAGGAACTTGTCAATTTATACTCAGTTACATCATCCCATAACTCTTTCACCTCACTCCAGTTCTTACTGAAAGTAAAACCTAATCCCCACTCGAAATCTTTCGTACGAACAGGAATGCCATTCACTGCCAACTCGACACCTTGATTCGCAATCTTACCTACGTTGCGGGTCATAGACGTATAGCGAGACTCCGGAGCCAGGCTAGCAGATATTATCTGATCTTTCGTACTCTTATTATAATAAGCAGCATCAATATCCAAGCGATTGTTAAACAGATGCGTTGTTAAACCGAACTCCCATTCTGTCGTGATCTCCGGACGAAGATCCATACTCGGCAAACGATTATACTCTGTCAAGCCTAATGTATTATTAATAGGTAAATATAAATCTCCAAAACCTAAACTGATTTGAGTCGGTGTAAAATAACTGCTAGTACGGTAAATCGGGGCATCGTTACCAGTCTGTCCCCAAGCTGCACGAACCTTCAAGAAATTCAGATAATCAGATTTCAAATCCTCAAACATATCCGTGATGATCAATGAAGTATTCACGCCACCATAGAAAAAGCTATTATTTCCTTGAGGTAAAGTAGATGACCAGTCGTTACGAATAGAAGCATTCACAAACCAGAAATTCTTGTAACCAAACTCACCTTGAGCGAACAAACCAACCAAACGGCGTCTATCAGAGTAAGTCGTAGTCATGGGCTTATCAACACCATTCGCTAGGTTAAACCATCCCGGTTGCTCCAAACCATACAGATAAGATTTCAAATAAGAACTCGTTTGTTGATTCAAGTTCCATCCAATCATACCATTCAAAGCGATATCCTCACCGATTTTATAATCCGCGTTTAAGAAAGCGGTCGCATCAATTTGCTCCACCTTGTCACGACGTTCCGTATAAGTACCGGGCTGCTGCTTCTTACCACCTAATTCACTCCAAGACCCTGAAGCGAAAGTCACTTTTTCATTCCATCTCTTTTGAGTAGCGTTCGTAAAGTCACCACCTAAACGTCCAACCGCCTTCAAACCTTTCATAATCTCAAAAGCAAGCTCGATCTTACCATAGACACGGTCGTCTTGATATTTATTACGATTATGATCTAACACCCAATATGGATTCTCCGCATAAGCAGTATAGAAGTTATCCGTATTAAAATAAGGATTCGTATAATCTTTCATTGAGCTAATATCTACATCCACGGCATGTTGCAAAATCTCAGAAAACATCGTTGCACCATCATCTCCTTGGCCAGCAGCAGCTTGTGTGATATCTTTACGGACATAGTTCAAGTTTAATTCCGCAGAAAAACGTTTATATTTCATATTACCTCTTAACGAGATTGTATTACGAGCATATGAATCAGCGTCACCCGGTAATACACCGTCAGACTTCACATTACCATAGGAGGCAACAAAACCAAGTTTATCATTACCCATACGAATCGAGACGTTATTATTCGTCTCAAAACCAGTTTCATAAAAATCACGAAGATTGTTCTTTACATACGAGAAAGGCTTAGAAAGCGGAGTTAATAAACCTTCTGAGCCGTCTGAGTAAGGTCCCCAGATATGATCACGACCATCCAAAACCGGTCCCCAAGAACCATTCTCCATAGGTCCGAAAGATCCCCATCCTTGTCCGAAACGATCTTGTGTTTGAGGAACACGCAATACGCTAGATCCCATAAATGAGCCATCGTACGTAACAGAAAGCTTCTCAGCCCCAGCCCGTTTTGTTGTCACCATGATAACACCATTAGCAGCCCGGCTACCATAAAGGGCAGTAGCGGAAGCACCCTTCAAGACTGTTACAGACTCAACATCCTCTGGGTTAATGTCATTAGCTTGGTTACCAAAATCCACTGAGTTAGAGAAAGAATCCTCACCTTGGAAATCATTCATAATAGGCACACCATCCACCACATACAAAGGTTGATTAGCACTGAAAGAACTGATACCACGCACGATTACTTTCTGAGAAGAGCCTGTAGCACCACCGCTAGTAATATTCAAACCCGCAACCTTACCAGTCAAGCCTGACATCACTGATCCAGACTTAGCGGCATTCAAATCTTCACTCTTCACAGTAGAGGCTGCATAGCCCAACGCCTTTTCCTGCTTTTTCATACCAATCGCAGTAACGACAACCTCCTCAAGATTCTGGGTACCAGACTGAAGGACTACCCTCAACACATCTTGTACCGGAACCTCACGAGCAATCATGCCCACATAAGAAATTACCAGAGTCTTCGCGGAACTTGGTACATCCAAACTGAACGCACCATCAAAATCCGTTACTGTTCCTGTAGTAGTACCTTTGACTATTACAGACGCACCAATAATCGGTTCACTGTCTTCGGCGGAAATAACAGTTCCTGTTACTTTCCTCGTCTGAGCTGTGGCCAATCCAATGCCTAAAACTAGGCAAAGTAAAAGATAAGTCAACTTTTTCATAGACACACTCTTTTTTTGTTTTACTTACATATTATTAATTCGCAATAGATTTTTAGCAACATGAAAATTAAGGTTCGGATAAATGCAAATATAACAATAATTTTATTATAACAAGTAAACAATTAAAAAATTTCAATAAAATAACAAGAAAAGATAAACGGGTAGAAAATTTGGAGACTTTTTTAGCCCCTAATTTAAATATTATAATATATACACAAGAGATTACGGCTTACATCAAGTATAAAGAATTACATATTTAACACTTTGAGAGATAAAAATATACATAAAATAACAGCGAACGATTCCTGCGTACATCATGATTTTCAGATTATAACAAGGTTCCGCGAAAACTAAGTAATAATAAAAAATAATCTATTATTCATAGGTTCCGCGAAGACTCTGGTATTCTCTTATGTGGGAATGGTGGCGAAAGAAGTTCCTATCGAGCCTGTAATGAAAGTGGAGCTACAATCAGGGGCACAGAACCTAAGTGAAGTCGTTATTACAGCCATGGGTATCTCCAAAGAGAAAAAAGCTTTAGGTTATGCGGTACAAGATGTAAAATCTGATGAGTTAACGCAAGCGGCAAACTCCAGCCTATCGGGAGCCTTACAAGGAAAAGTCTCCGGATTAGAGATTAAACCATCTAGCGGTATGCCCGGTGCTTCTTCTCAGATAACGATTCGTGGAGCCCGTTCATTTACAGGGGATAACTCTCCTCTATATGTTGTAGATGGCATGCCTATTTCTTCTGCCGCAGACATGAGTACTTACGATAGCGTTAGCGGAGCAGATTATGCGAACCGAGCAGTCGATATCGATCCTAACGATATCGAGAGCATTAACATCCTGAAAGGACAAGCAGCTTCCGCCTTGTATGGTATCCGTGCCTCTAATGGTGTAATCGTTATTACAACAAAAAGTGGTAAAGGGGCAAAAAAAGGGAAACCACAAGTATCGTTTTCTTCTAACTTGAGTTTTGACAAGATTTCCAGAAAACCTCATCTTCAGAATATATACGCTCAAGGTAGTAACGGTAAATTCAATCCTAACGCTTCAACTAGCTGGGGACCTAAAATCTCAGAATTACCCAATGATCCTACCTACGGAGGAAATACAGATAATACATACACCAAGCAATCGGGCAAACATGAAGGTATGTATTACGTTCCTCAACGTGCCAATGCAGGAATGGATCCATGGACTACTCCACAAATTTATGATAATATAGGAGAGTTCTTTGATTTAGGTACGACTTGGAACAATTCATTAAATGTCGCACAAGCATTGGATAGAGGCTCTTATTCCTTTTCTTTGGGTAGTACTACCCAAGATGGTATAGTCCCTACTACAGGTATGGATCGTTACAATGTAAAATTAACAGCGGAATCCCGATTGGAAGAGCATTGGACTACCGGTTTTTCCGGAAACTTCGTGAATTCAAAAATCCAAAAATCTACCGGAGCTAATGACGGTATCGTGGCGACCGTATATCCCGCACCCGCTCATTATGATTTAGCAGGTATACCATCCCATTATGCCAATAATTTATACCAACAAAATACGTATCGCGGTACAGGAGGATTCGACGCTGCCTATTGGTCTGTCAACAACAATGAATTTACAGAAAAGACCAATCGTTTCTTTGGTAACGCATATGTAAACTTCGGTACAAAATTCAATACCGAAAATCATAAGTTAGATGTAAAATATCAAATGGGTGCAGATGCTTATACTACCCATTATCAAGATATTTGGGGATATGGACATGCGAACGGAAAAGGACAGATAGAAAACTCGGGATGGACAACAACGACGTTCAACTCTCTATTAACCGCGACTTACGCATGGAAGATCTCCGAAGCTTGGGACTTTGATGCCTTACTGGGTAATGAGATCGTACAAGACAATAATAAATATTACTGGCAATATGGTGGTACATATAATTTCCCGGGATGGAATCACATCAATAACACCGTAACTAAAGATAATGAAGAAAAACAGAGCAGCCAACGTACAGTAGGTTTCTTTGGCAGTCTTTCTGCTTCGTATAAGAATATGTTATATTTAAATGTTACGGGCCGTAATGACTATGTATCTACAATGCCGGCAGGCAACCGCTCATTTTTCTACCCTTCCGTATCGGTAGGCTGGATATTGACAGAATTAGAACCTTTAAAGAACGAAATCGTAAATTACGCGAAAATCCGTGCTTCGTACGCTGAGGTTGGACAAGCCGGGAAATACTATCAGAACTACTATACGACTCCTTCTTTTGGTGGAGGATTTTATAGCGGGACACCTTTGATGTATCCTATCGATAGTCAAAATGCTTTCACAGAATATGGGATCGTGTATGACCCCAATTTGAAACCTCAAAATACTCGTTCTTATGAACTAGGAGCGGATATTAGTTTCTTCAACAATTTGGTATCGATTAATTACACTTACTCTCGCCAAAATGTAAAAGATCAAATTTTCGAAGTACCATTAGCATCATCCACGGGATCAAGCAGTTTTATGACAAATGGAGGAAAGATTCACACGAACGCTCATGAGTTAACGGTGAATATCAATCCAATCCGTTTGAAGAATGTAGATTGGAATATCGGGATCAACTGGAGTAAGATCGATAATTATGTAGATGAATTGGCTCCCGGAGTAGAAAGTATCTTCTTAGGCGGATTTACGACTCCTCAAGTACGTGCGGGTATTGGTGATAAATTCCCAGTAATATACGGAGTCTCTTACGCAAGAGACGATAACGGTAACTTGATTGTCGACGAGGATGGAGTTCCCATGGCTGGTAAAGATGATGTAATCGGTAAAGTCTCTCCGGATTTTATCCTTGGTTTCAATACAAATTTACGTTTGTGGAAATTCAACATTAGCGCTGTATTCGACTGGAAGCAAGGAGGACAGATTTATTGTGGAACAAATGGTCTTCTTGACATGTATGGTGTAAGTAAAAACACTGAAAATCGAGAAGGATCATTCATTGTTGAAGGAGTTAAGGAAGACGGCTCCAAAAACACGACACCTATATCCGGAGCGAACGAGATGCAACATTATTATGAGACGATCAATAATATCAACGAATCTTCCGTATATAATAGCTCGTTTATTAAGTTAAGAGAATTAGCTGTTAGTTATCCTGTATTCCAGAAAAAATGGTTAGAAGTCAACTTGAATGTTTTCGCAAGAAATATCTTGGTTTGGTCCGAACTTGCTAACATAGACCCGGAATCCACTCAAGGAAACACGAATATGGCTGGTTCTTTTGAACGTTTCTCATTACCAACAACTTCTAGTTACGGTTTTGGTCTAAATGTTAAATTCTAAAATGATTACTCATATGAATAAATATAAGTTAACGCATGGATTATTGGCTCTGGCATTGCTGGCAGTTCCTATGATTTCTTGTACAGATAGCGTAATGGACGATATTAATGTAGACAAAAATCACGCACAGGATGTACAAGCCAAATTTATTGTAACAGACTTGATCACTTCTACCGCATTCAGCACCGTAGGAGGCGATTTCTCTACTTATGCATCTGTATATATTGAGCAAGAAGCAGGTATTCATAATCAGTTATTCAATGCCGAGACTCGAAATGGAGAACCATCTTCAACAAATACTTATAACAATGTATGGTCTTCTACCTATACCAACCTAAAGAACGCTAAAACAGTAATAGCTAAGTGTTCCGGAGAAGGAGAAGAAGCAGGTAACCAAATCACGCTAGGAATCGGACAGTTTTTCGCCGCCTATAACCTAGCGGTACTTACCGATTTATTTGGAGATGTGCCTTGGACAGAAGCTTGCGATATGAATATTAGCATGCAGCCTAAAATAGACTCTCAAGAATCTATTTACAGTGACATCTTTAAATTAATAGATGACGCTATCAGTAATTTCGATGGTACAGATGCCATGGGAGCGGTAGGAACAAATGATCTGGCTTATGGGGGCAACGGAGGTAAATGGAAAAAAGCGGCTTACGCCTTAAAAGCCCGATTAACAATGCATCTCTTAAATAGAGCATCGGACAAGACCGCTTCATTGAACACTGTCCTAGATTGCATATCTAAATCGTTTGAATCTTCAAGCGAAGAGTTAAAATTTAATTTCTATGATGGTGTCACCAATATCAATCCTCTATTTGGGTTCTGCTTTACTCGTGATGCTCTAGCCGCTAGCCAAAGTATAGTGGAAAAGTTTGTAGAACGTAACGATCCGAGGGGAACACGTGCCTTTATGGACCCGGACTGGGTACAACGTGAAGATCCTTCAGAGGTTAACGCCGCACCAAACGGGAAGCCTGAACAAGTGCAATTCACATACGACACTTCCATATTTTATGGCTCTTCTTTAGCTCCGACAATGATGCTAAGTTATCATGAATTATTATTCCTGAAAGCAGAAGCTCTTTGTCGATTGAATAAAAAAGACGAGGCTGAACCAATACTAAAAGAGGCGATACAAGTAGCATTTAATAACATGAATCGTTCTATCCAAGCAACGATCAATTGCCCGGATTTATTAAATTATGGAGGGGCTACAGCAAAAGCCGATCTAACAGAAGAGGTTGCCGCTGAATATTTTGATAAGAACGTAAAACCGTTATTCGAGGCTAACCCGCTGAAAGAAACCATGATCCAGAAATATCTTGCTTTCTTTGGCGCATCAGGTGAGGCTGTCGAGGCTTATAACGATTATCGTAGATTAAAAGCGGCGGGTGAAGACTTTATCACATTAAAAAATAAAGGTAAATTCCCATTACGCTTCATTTATGGCTCTGGTGACGCAACAGCAAATAACAATATCAAGGAAGCTGTTGGCGATGGCCAATATGTATACAGCGAACCGGTCTGGTGGGCGGGTGGTAGCCGTTAAATGACCTTATAAATTCATAGTTATGATTTTTTCAATTCATACTTATCTTTTGAAAAATCATAACTATGTTTTTTTCAAGTCCTTATAAGGATAATTTACGCATGCTTCACTAGCTCGAACCGCTTGTCTACGCAAGCAGGTAATTCATGCGGGTAATGGGTTACGTAAATCAAGGTTTTTCCCGGGCGATCGCAGAATTGCTCGATAATAGCAGCCGCCTTTTTCTTATTGCTCACATCCAGACCGTGGAGAGGCTCATCTAATATAATTAAATCGGGATCTTTCACGAAAGCTCTCGCTAATAAAGCCAAACGTTGTTCTCCCGATGATAAGGTCAAGAATAAACGGTCTTTCAAATGTTCGATGCCAAAAACTTTCATCCACTCCAAGGCTACCGTTTCTTGCTCCGCATTACACTTACGAAACAAGCCGATCGAATCGAAAAAGCCGGAACCGACAATATTCAAGGTAGGGACATTCTCTTTATAATATAAGTGCATCTCCGGCGATACATATCCGATACGCTTCTTGATATCCCAAATACTTTCCCCGGAACCTCTCTTTCTATCAAACAAATACAACGTATTCGCATACGACTGGGGATTATCCGCGTAAACCAAACTCAGCAAGGTAGATTTACCAGCGCCATTCGGACCGAATAACGCCCACTTCTCCCCATTCTTGATTTCCCAATCCAAATCTTTCAAGATCGTACGGCTACCATAGCGTATTTTCACATGTTCCATGCGTAAAGTCACCTCATGTAAAGAGGCTATCTTGTTCATATCCACAGGCAAACGAACCTTTCCAACTTCCTCGCATGCATGAATGCCTTCCGTTGGAAAAAGACGGGCGATTAATTCCGTATCCGACATAAACTCCTCTCGAGTCAGCGGAGGCAAGCAAGTACAATCATGGATAGGCAATACATGCGTGATCATTGCCGGTATGTCATTGGGGTTAGATAATAACAAGACAACTTGAACACCATTCAATTTTGTCATTTGCCCCAGCATCTCTACCAATAAATCCCGGGAAGGAGCGTCTAAGCCGATAAAAGGATTATCCAAGATCAAGACACGAGGACGGCTAAGCAACGTCCTGACAATCAAGAATTTTCGTAATTCACCACTTGATAAGAAGATCAACCGCTTAGGCAATAAATCCTCTATACCGAAAAGAGTCAATATCTTCGCTAAATTATCAGAGCCGGCATATTCCTTCAACAATTCCTCGACAGTAGGCATCTCCTCCGTCTCTGTCGAATGCCAACGCTGTTGGTAATAAGAATTCCGGCAATCCGCCAACGAATAAATATCCTTAAACGCTATACTCTTGATAAAGTCACTTACCTTACCATCCCCGGAGAACACGACCTCACCTTCCTTAAAAGCGAATTTACGCTGCATAATATCCGCTATCAAGGTTTTACCAGCGCCATTCGGACCGACCACAGCCCATTGCTGCCCTTCATCAATTCTCCAATTCACGGGTGCCGTAAACCGCAATTCCGGCAAACGAGTAACGATATTCTTAATATCGACCACCATCATTCCTTCTTTTTCCATCTTTTTTCTAAATAAGCCAGACAAAGGTACATAGTTTATTTAAAAATGACAGCATAATGACAAAAAAAGGGGCCACTCATCACGAGCAGCCCCTCTATAGTATACAGGCACTTGGTATGTCTATGTTAACTAGTAGTTAATGAACGCCTGTACGTGTATCCCACCACATTTGTTTACCCCACAAATTATCCACGACTTCCGCATCGAACGGAGCGCAATTCGCATTGTTCAAATTACGTTCCTTATCAGGATACGGAGAGCGGAACGGGGGTACGTTATGATTAGAATAGTTTGCCGGACGGCCCGGAGCCGGATACAAGTTGTCTGGCACGCCTGTACGGCGATACAATGACCAACCTTCCATTCCTTGCTTGAACATGGCAACCCATTCCTCATAATAAATCTGTTTCTTATCATTCGTGAACTTACCCGCGTTCGCAAGGTAATCCGCTATATCTTCGGCAGATACGCTATTCTCTTCCATGGAATAGGTAACAGCCTTATTGTATGCGTCCTCTGCGGAGATTCCGGTATTCCATCCCAACATAGATGCCTCAGCGACACAGAACCAAGGCTCAGCGACACGCATATAAGGAGAAAAACCAGCCAAGTCCGTGAAGAAACGTGCTCCCCAAATGGAATATTTAGAAGCTACCGCATTCGCTTTCGCCCCGATCGTATAACCTACATACTTAGGTTCACCGGCCTCCACACTTTCTTTTGTGGGTTGGAAATAAGATGAGCGACGAGGGTCCTCACGTGTATTCATATGATCCACTATCACGTCTGCGGCACAATACTCCGTCTTACGTGTACGATAACCGTCTGCCATCGGTTCGTAATAGTTGGGGTCTGTTCCGATCCACCAGAAGAAAGCATTATCATCGTTGCTTTCCATGATCGGATACTTAGTGGGATTACCCATGACTTCCTCTACGGTCTCCTTAGCCAATGCCGGGGAAACCTCTGAGATACGCATCGCTAAACGAAGACGCATAGAATTACAATATCTCTGCCACTTCTCGATATCACCACCGAATAACAAGTCTCCCTCGCCTAAATCATCACTACCACCATCGGCAAAGCCATCCGCAGCTTCCTTCAACGTAGCCAATAAGCCCGGATAAATATCCTCTTGCTTATCATATTTCGGCTGCAAGACCCCATCTGTCATCTTAGCGGCATCCGTATAAGGGACATCCCGCCAACGATCCGTGGCTACCTGCATCAAATGAACCTGCATAACCTTCGATACGTTCAGCATATTAGGAGTCTCATTAAACGTGGCACGCTTCTCGATATCTTTTAGGTTATTCAATATACGATACAAATACTCCCAGTTCGTATCCTGTACACCCGTACGGAAATTATAGCGGGACTCGTCGATATAAGTCATCTTCGAAGCATATCCGCAAAAAGTCATCGGCTCATCCATCGCGAACCACCGATCATACAGACGATAGGATGTGTAATATAAAGAATACGCCAGAAGATTCGTCGTAGGCACATCCGTAGGGCTATCCGGGTCTGTATTGACCTCCTCAAACGAATCGGTACACGAGCTACCGAATACAGTAGCGCCGACCATCATAGCCATCATGAAATTCTTGATATATCTTTTCATATTAAATTCCTCAGATTAATGTTGATTAAAATGTTACACCTAATTTAAGACCAAAGCTACGAGAAGGAGGATAAGAGTTGGACTCAAAACCTACACCAGAGTTAAATCCTCTGCTTGTAGCCGTAGTCTCGGGGTCATCGCCACCGGTACTTGTAGACTCCGGATCAATATGAGCGATATTTGACTTATGCACCCAAAGCAACGCCAAGTTCGTACCAACCAATGATACATGAGCGGCCTTGATACATTTAGTCTTCTCTAGAATTGATTTCGGGAAATTATACGTCAGGTGAGCCTCACGCAATTTCAAGTAAGAACCATCGAATACCGACATCTCACAAATCGTATAATAATTATAGAAGAAGTCCTCCGCGTTGACAGCGACATCATTAATCTTACCATCAGCGGTCTTGAAGACCTTGTCCGTCATATAATTCTGGCCAAGTACGACGCCATTCTCACGCAAATCGCCTTCTGCCGTGTGTTTCAAGATACCCGTCTGAGAACCGAATGCTTGTGTAACAGAATATACGTCACCGCCCAAACGGAAATCCAATAAGAAACCGAAGCTCCAATCCTTATAAGAGAACTCATTGCTGAAACCAGCCAACCACTTCGGCGTAACATCACCGATCTCTTTTCCAGCCTCGTAGACAGGAATACCATCCTCTACCAAGATCGAGCCATCCTCATTATATACGTAACCAGTACCTACCAAAGTACCCCAGCTTTTACCGACCATCGCATAGTTCTTCACGCTCCAGCTACTACCGATTTGGTAAGCGTCCAAAGACTGTCCGGTAACGGGATCTGTATAAAGCTCATCGATTCGACTCTTATCCTTCGCCCAGTTCAACGTAGCCGTCCAGTTGAATCCCTTCGGATTCTTGATGATATCACCGGATACCTGCAACTCGACACCCTTGTTGCTGATCTTTCCAGCGTTGATATACATAGAGGTATAACCGGTAGAGGTAGCCACGTTCGCATTCATGATCTGGTCGCTCGTCACCTTATTATAATATGCGGCATCAATATGCAAACGATTGTTGAACAAATTAGCCTCAACACCAACTTCCCAAGTCTTTACGCTCTCCGGACGAAGATTTGTAGGAGGAAGGATTGTCGGATTATAGAACAATGTAGTACCATTGAACGAAGAACTGATCAATGAATAATAAGCGTTCGAACGATACGGGTCCGTTGCGGAACCGATCTTTGCCCAACCACCACGCAATTTCAAGAAATTCAAATAATCGCCATTTTGCAATCCGGGGAATGTCTCGGTCAAGATCCAGCTACCACTGAAAGAAGGATAGAAGAAAGCGTCCTTGATCGTAGAGTCCCAGTCATTACGGACACTTACCTCGGCATAAGCCATATTCTTGTAGCCGATAGAGGCATTAGCGTATACAGAGTTTGAACGACGTTTCTCATGGTCGTTCAAGGTGTACGGGGTTCCATGAGCGTTCGCTACGGTAAACAATCCCTCTGCGGTCAATTCGTCCGCACCTGTCCCCATGATAGCTGTTTGATAATCACGATAGTTGGCTCCAGCCAAACCATTCAAGGCCCAATCACCGAAGTTCTTGTTCACGTAGGCGATAAAGTCCGCGTTAAACTCAGTCATCGAACGGTCGAAGCTACGGAAATATCCATTCGGATAGTCGATATTCCATAAAATACGAGAGAACTGATTAGAATCGTAATGATCCAAGCCCATACGACCTTCAAACTTTAACCAATCGGTCGGTTTGATATACAAAGAGGTCTTGCCATAGAAACGATTACGATCATAACTATTGGTATTCTTATTCAATGTCCAATATGGATTCGCATGGAAAGACTGTATCCAGTTATAATGCGTATATTTTCCATACTCATCCACTTGATCCCAATTATTCTTCAAATCTTTCAAATCAACTTGACGACCAAACCACTGCATGATAGACTGCAAAGCATTCGTACTGTTATATCCCGTACCCGGCAAGTTTGCGCTTTTCGTGCGAATATAATTCGCGGACAAGTCGAAATCAATATACTTATTAAACGTCATTTTCGTGTTCACCGCCATAGCATAGCGCTTCTGATCAGTGTTCGGGGTCGTACCGCCTTGATCACGGAAAGATAAAGACGCGCGTGTAGACGTTTTATCCGTAGAGGCAGACAAAGCCACCGTATGATTCATAGAATAACCCGTTTGGAAGAAATTCTTGATATTGTCCGGGCTGGAAACCCAAGGAGTAGCCTGACGCACGCCATCGATCACCGGGCTATTGTATTGCGGCAAATTCAATCCGATATCCAAGCGAGGTCCCCAAGACTCATCTGCGTTATCGTTGATACCACTACCCATACCATCTACATAATTGTAACCATTCTCCAAGGCAAAAGCTTGATAATCGCCAGAATATCCCCCCGCTTGCGCTTCCTTCCAATCATACTCGGAAGCGTAATAGCCTTGTCCGTACTTATTCTGCAATCTAGGCAAATTATAAACCCGGTCAATCGTGATATCACCCTCATAAGAGATAGATACACCCTTGTCTTTCTTACCGGATTTAGTAGTAACCAAGATAACGCCATTACCGGCACGCATACCATACAAAGCGGCAGATCCACCCTTTAACACAGAGATAGACTCTATATCCTCCGGATTAATATCATTCAAGCCGGAACCCAAGTTTACAGTGGCACCTTTCGCGTTATCATTAGCGATAGGCACACCATCCACAACGATCAACGGTTGGTTATTACCAAAAGAGGAATTACCGCGAACCACGATATTCTGCGACGCACCAACCTGTCCACCTTGAGAAGTAATCTGCACACCGGCGATCTTACCGGAAAGTGAGGTCGCCAAGCTCTGTTGGCCAGCTTTTGTCAACTCATCAGATTTCACCTCTTGCAGGGCATAACCCAAGGCTTTCTTCTCACGAGTCAAACCCATAGCGGTTACAACCACCTCATCCAACGCTTTTGAATCCGAGTCCAAAACAACGTTGATCACGGATGCCACAGGTACTTCCTTCGTTTTCAATCCTACATAAGAAATAAAGATCATCTTAGCGTCTCTCGGTACATCTAAACTAAAGTTTCCCTCAAAGTCCGTAACCGTACCAATCGTAGTGCCTTTCACAACGACAGCCGCACCGATCACGGGTTGCTGATCTTCCGATGATATAACATTACCTGTTATCTTCATCGTCTGTGCCGTTGCGACTCCTATGCCTATAAACAAGCATAATAACAAAAAAGTCAACCTTCTCATAAACACACTTTTTGTTTAACAATTAATTATTTAAATCAAAATTCACACATAACTTACCATAGTTTACGAAGAACTTAGTTTAAAACAGCAGGATTATACATGCATATATTTAAAATTACATTAAAATATTCACTTTACTTTTACATACAATCATACATATACCTAATCTTCACACCGCAAATATAAAGAATATTTTCTGTTAAAAACAAATAATATAATAGTTTTATGTCATCAAAACAGTCAAATATATTTCACAACGTCATTTTTAGACCTATTAAATGCATATTTTGACACACAAGCAATATCATAATAACACAAAACCAATCAAGCAATAGGTAATTTTCAGTTAATCTATTTTACAACAATAAAGATTATACAAGATTTTAATATCATTTTAACAAACTATTTGATTTTTGATAAAAAAAGAAGATTTCCTTAAGAATCATAGCATTTCAACCTATTTCGCTTTCACTTGTAAATAAAATCGTTCTTCGTAGACTATGTTCCTTCCAAAATAAATGAATACATTTGCCTCACGTAAATCTTTAAAACTAATAGCATGAAACATTTTCTTTTAGCCATGGCTACTTTATGGTGTGTGGCAGGTACATTCTCCTTATTCGCGGCGGATAACAATAAATGGAAGCCTCTCTTCGGTAAAAATCTGGAAAACGCCAACTACAATCCGGAAGTTTGGAGCGAGACTGATGGCGTGTTAGGTGCCGTGAAGGACGAGTCTATCTGGACAAAGGATGAATATGAGAACTTCGAGCTGGATCTTGATTTTAAGACCGACGTAGGCACGAACAGCGGAGTAGTCGTTTACTGTACGGACACGAAGGACTGGATACCCAACTCGGTAGAAATACAGATAGCGGACGACCATTGTGAAAAATGGGGAAACGGCAAGCCGTATGAGAAATGCGGAGCCATTTACGGACATCTAGGCGCCGTGCAAGACAAGGTTGTCAAAAAACCCGGGGAGTGGAATCATATGCGTATCAAATGCGCCGGACAACATATCATGGTTATCCTCAACGGAAAGAAAGTTACCGAAATGGATATGAGCAAATGGACTTCCGGCACCAAGAACCCGGATGGAAGCGATATCCCAAGCTGGCTGCCCAAACCTTTCGCCGAATTACCGACAAAAGGATTTATCGGATTACAAGGAAAACATGGGGATTCATTAATCTGGTTCCGTAATATCAAGATTCGGAGTCTTTGATAGACCTATTATATAATGTACGTGAGGGGCCATAAACAGCCCCTCATTTATTTAAAAGACTCTCGTCCCTTTTCCTTGGTGAATCTCCGAGGCTTGCGTAATAATCACTTGCTTCACCCCGGCGTCTATCGCTTGGTAAGCGTTTTCCAGCTTTGGGATCATGCCCCCTTGGATAATTCCTTGTTCTACATATCCCTTAAACGCTATACGATCGATTTCCGGTATCACGCTCTCATCATCGTTCTCGTCCAACAAAACGCCTTTTTTCTCGAAACAGAACATCAATGTCACCTCAAAATGTTTCGCCAACGCTTTAGCGGCTTCTCCCGCTATCGTATCAGCGTTCGTATTCAACATATGGCCTTGCTTATCATGTGTAAGAGGAGCCAGTACCGGCACGATACCTTGATGGATAAGAGAGGCTAGCAAATCGGCATTCACCTCTTTCACGTCGCCTACGAAACCATAATCCACCTCTGCCACGGGACGTTTGTCGGAGCGCATCAAATTCATGTCCGCACCAGTCAATCCTAAAGCGTTTACGCCCAACGCCTGCAAGCCCGCTACGATGTTTTTATTCACCAACCCGCCATAGACCATTGTCACGACCTTCAAGGTCTCGGCATCCGTAATACGGCGACCGTTCACCATCTTGCTCTCGATCCCTAATTGGGCGGCAAGCTTGGTAGCCGAGCGTCCTCCCCCATGCACCAAGACCTTATATCCCTCGATAGCAGCGAAATCGTTCAATAATTGACGAAGCGTTTCTTCTTCCTCAACGATCTTCCCTCCTACCTTTATCAAGACTAGTTTTTCCATACTTAATTCTTTTTTATAAAATTTTCTCGCCAAAGTTACTAAAAAAAGAAAGATTTGTATACATTTGCACTCGCAATGCGGTAGTAGCTCAGTTGGTAGAGCATCAGCTTCCCAAGCTGAGGGTCACGAGTTCGAGCCTCGCCTACCGCTCTATCAGGCATTAGGCGATTATCCAAATAAGGATGGTCGCCTAATTTTGTTTTATCTCCTCAATGCTCCTTCTAAAAGCAACGTCCGTTTCTCTAGCTAGAAACTAGAGTTTTGTGCAAGGGAAACTTCTGTTTCCTCATAGGAAAACTTTTGTTTTCCCTAGAAGAAACTAAAGTTTCTTAAAAAAAAATCCGTAAAAACTGCAACACTCTTATAATCAAAGACGTAACCAAGTTTCCTTTTCCCTTTATAATAAAAACAAAGCTATCTCTTTTCTCGACATAAAGCCATATGTTATGCTTAAACGATCTATACTGTTTAAGAAAAATAATCTACCTTTGCGTCAAATAATCAAGAAGAGAATGACAAAAAGCATATTTCTATTTCTGCTGGGGATTCTTTCCCTATCGGCGATGGCGCAACCCAAACTGAGCGAGGAAGCCCGTATCAGTCTGATGACCAGCGCACCGTACGATGAAGAGGTATTCACCGTGTACGGGCATGCCGCTCTACGCATATACGATCCCAAGCAAAATATAGATTATATATTCAATTACGGTATATTTGATTTCTCCAAGCCTAATTTTATCTACCGATTCGCTAAAGGAGAGACGGATTATAAATTGGGAGTGGCCGATTTCCAAGACTACGTGATCGAGTACCAAATGCGGGGCAGCGATATCACGGAACAAGTATTGAACCTCACCCAAGAAGAGAAAGAACATATATGGGATGCCCTGCTTATTAATTACAGGCCGGAGAACAGGGTATATCGTTATAACTTCTTCTTCGATAATTGCGCTACCCGCCCTGCCGCGATATTGGAAAAGGAGATCAACGGGAGCGTCGATTATCAGTATCCCTATCAATCCCAGACCTTCCGGGATCTTATTAATTATTGTACCCGAAACCATCCGTGGCTCACATTCGGATGCGACCTAGCGCTAGGCAGCCCCACCGACCGGGAGGCCACCCAGCACGAGATGCTCTTCCTCCCCCCTTATCTAAAAGAAGCGTTCGCTAAAGCCACCATCACGGGCCCGGACGGGACAATCCGCCCATTGGTGAGCGAGACCCACGTGATCGGAGCCGGGGAAGCCGACGAGCCGGAAAAAGATATCTGGGATTTATTCACCCCTTTAGTCTGCGCTTGGCTTCTGTTCGGAATCGTTTTAGGGTTTACTTGGATCGAATGGCGCAAAAAAAAATACTTCTTGTGGGTGGATTGTGTCCTTTTCTCGGTAGCCGGAGCCGGAGGTGTCATCCTCTTCTTTCTTAGCTTCATATCCGTCCATCCCTGCACGTGGCCGAACTGGTCTTTGGTATGGTTACAGCCGCTCGATTTGATCGCTGTTATTTTGTTTTGCGTAAAAAAGCTGAAGAAGGCTGCATATTACTATCATTTTATTAACTTTGCGGCGCTTACGCTGATGTTACTGGGATGGTATTTCATTCCGCAACATCTAAACAGTGCCTTTATTCCGCTTGTAGCCTCGATTTGGGTTCGTTCGGGTTGGGGTGTTTACAGAAAGATATGGAGAATCGGATGAGAAAAATTATAACGTCACTTATCGCTATCCTCGTGGTAACAAACCTTGAGGCGCAGCAACGTACCCCCAAATTGGTGGTATGTATTACAGTGGATCAGCTAAGGGGCGACTATATAGAATACTTTTATAATACATTTGGTGAACGTGGCTTCAAGCGTTTGATGAACGAGGGGTTGGTGTACAACAATATCCGCTTCGAGTTCTCGGACATAGACCAAGCCAGCGCGTTCGCGACTCTTTTTACCGGAAGCAACCCTTGCTTCAGCGGTATCGCGGGGGAGAAGACGTTTGATTTCGAGAAAGAGAAAGAGGTCTCGATCTTAAATGATCCTGAATATCTGGGTAATTACACGAAAGAGAATTATTCGCCCAAGAATTTATTCAGTTCCACGATCGGCGACGAGTTGAAAATCGCCTCTCAAGGAAGAAGCGACGTATATTCCATCGCCCCGGATGCCGAGAGCGCTATCCTTTCCGCCGGACATGCGGCGAACGGAGCTTTCTGGATGGATAACACCAACGGGAAATGGGCTACCACGACGTACTATAAGGGAATCCCTTGGTACGTAGACCGCTATAATAACGGCCCGGAATCCTTGGCGTCACGCTTGGAAACCATGGTATGGACTCCTACCCTTCCGATGGAGAAATACGATGCCTTTCCTTACGTATTGGATGATCTTCCTTTCCGCTATACGTTCAGCGAGAAGTTCGCGAACTGCTATCCGAACCTGAAGACCTCGCCGTTCATCAATAAGGAGATCAATCGCTTGGCCCTCCAGTTCCTAGAGTACGGAGGGTTTGGTACACGCAGTTGCCCGGATATGTTGTCTATCACGTACTACGCGGGCAATTACCGGGGTACGATGAGCAAGGAATACACCCGGGAGATTCAAGATACGTATTATCAACTCGATCAAGATATCGAGAAGCTACTGGATACGATCGACAAGAAAGTGGGCTTGGCCAATACATTGGTAGTCTTCACCGGTTCCGGTTATTATAAAAGCGAGGAGTCTTATCCGGACGGCCTGATGGTGAACGGTGGCGAGTTCCACCCGAAACGTTGTCTGGCCCTGCTTAATATGTACTTGATGGCCATTTACGGCCAACATACCAGTTGGGTACAAGGATACTACAACAACCAGATCTACTTGAACCGCAAGGCGATAGAAGACGCCAAGCTGGATTTGACGACTTTACAGAACAAGGCCGCCGAATTCATACAGGAATTTAGTGGCGTACAACTCGTCACCACGGGCAGGAGCTTGCTTACGGGCGACTGGAACGAGGGAACCGCCAAATTCCGTCAAGGTACGCACCATCTGAGACGGGGCGATCTGATCATCGAGTTGCAACCCGGTTGGAAAGTGAACCTCGACAATCCGAAAGAAAAAGTCAAGATTATACGCAATAATGCTGTTATCACCCCGCTGGTATTTATGGGCAACGGGTTGAAACCCCAACATATCTACCGCGAAGTCAAGGCCACTGAGGTAGCCCCCACGGTAACCCATGTGCTAAGAATCAGGCCACCAAACGCTACTCAAAGCCTACCGCTTTGGGAATTGAAAATTGGTAATTGAGAATTAAAATTATCATAGAAGGGAAAGGTAGGTGGTTCTCCCCTAAGTATTTTATCTGAATTCAAATAACAAAGTAATAACAGACGATGATTGCTCATTGACAATCGGAAGTTGAACTCTCAATTTTCAATTTTCAATTATCAATTATCAATTAACATAAGAATCATGGGATTTAATGAGTTTATGACGAAGCTGTTCGGCAATAAGTCGCAGCGTGACCTTAAAGAAATCACACCTTACGTAGATAAGGTAAAGGCCGTATATCCGTCAATCAAGGCACTCTCGAACGACGAGTTGCGTGCGAAAACAGATGAGATCAAACAACGTATCCAGGACTACGTAGCCGAGGAGAAAGCGCAAGTGGAAGAGCTTCGCAAAGGCATCGAGGATAAGGAACTGGAAGAACGTGAGGCGATCTGGGCCGAGGTAGATAAAATCGAGAAAGCCATCACGGACAAGATGGAAGTGGTACTGGAGCAATCCTTGCCCGAGGTATTCGCCATCATGAAAGATACGGCCCGCCGTTTCGCCGAGAATGAGGAAGTGGTAGTTACCGCTAACCAATTCGACCGGGATCTGGCCGCTCGTTTCGACTTTGTCCGCATCGAGGACGATAAGGCGATTTACGCCAATCATTGGAAAGCCGGTGGAAACGAGATCACATGGGATATGATCCATTACGACGTTCAGCTATTCGGTGGCGTCGTTCTTCATAAAGGTAAGATCGCCGAGATGGCGACCGGTGAAGGTAAGACCTTGGTGGCTACCCTTCCGGTATTTTTGAACGCCTTGACACGTAACGGTGTACACGTGGTAACCGTGAATGATTACTTGTCAAAACGTGACTCCGAGTGGATGGGACCGCTTTATATGTTCCACGGACTTTCCGTAGACTGTATCGATAAGCACCAGCCGAACTCCGAGGCTCGCCGTAAGGCTTACGAGGCGGATATTACGTTCGGTACGAACAACGAGTTCGGTTTCGACTACTTGCGTGACAATATGGCGATCAGCCCGAAAGACTTGGTACAACGCAAGCATAACTACTCCATCGTCGATGAGGTGGACTCCGTATTGATCGATGACGCTCGTACGCCGCTGATCATCTCCGGACCGATCCCTCGTGGCGAGGAACAATTATTCGAGCAATTCCGCCCGAACGTGGAGGTTGTCGTGAACGCGCAGAAAGACCTTTGCTCCAAATTATTGATCGAGGCCAAGAAGAAAATGGCTAGCGACGACCAGAAGGTCGTTGAGGAAGGCTCTATCCTTCTGTACCGCTCCTTCAAGGGATATCCCCGCAACAAGGCGTTGATCAAGTTCTTAAGCGAGCAAGGCGTAAAAGCTCAAATGTTGAAGACGGAAGAATATTTCATGTCCGAGAATATGCGCCATATGCACGAGGCGACCGATGAGTTGTATTTCGTGATCGACGAGAAGAACAACAGTATCGAATTGACGGATAAAGGTATCGACCTATTGACCGGTAAGACGGACGACCCGACCTTCTTCGTACTTCCCGATATCACGTCCCAATTATCTCAATTGGAGAACATGACAGGAACCGAGGAAGAGAAACAAGCTCAAAAGGACGAGATCTTGGCGAACTATTCCGTTAAGAGCGAGCGTGTACATACCATCAACCAGTTGTTGAAAGCTTACACCTTATTCGAGAAGGATGATGAGTACGTGGTTATGGACAACAAGGTCATGATCGTTGACGAGCAGACGGGCCGTATCATGGACGGACGTCGTTATTCCGATGGCCTGCACCAAGCGATCGAGGCTAAGGAACGTGTAAAGGTAGAGGCCGCTACACAAACATTCGCCACGATCACCTTGCAGAACTACTTCCGTATGTACCATAAGCTGTCCGGTATGACCGGTACGGCGGAGACGGAAGCAGGCGAGTTCTGGGATATCTACAAATTGGACGTAGTAGTGATCCCGACCAACCGACCGATCGCCCGTAACGATATGAACGATCGTATCTACAAGACAAAACGTGAGAAATATAACGCTGTTATCGAGGAAATCGTTCAGCTGACGGAAGCAGGCCGTCCGGTATTGGTGGGAACAACATCCGTAGAGATCTCCGAGCTATTGAGCCGTATGCTTACGATGCGTAAGATCCAGCACAATGTATTGAACGCTAAGTTGCACCAGAAAGAGGCCGAGATCGTGGCCTTGGCGGGTCAAAAGAGTACGGTTACGATCGCTACCAACATGGCCGGTCGTGGTACCGATATCAAGCTGTCCAAGGACGTGAAAGACGCAGGCGGTTTGGCTATCATCGGTACGGAACGCCATGAGAGCCGTCGTGTAGACCGTCAGTTACGTGGTCGTGCCGGACGTCAGGGAGACCCGGGTTCTTCCGTATTCTTCGTTTCACTGGAAGACGACTTGATGCGTTTATTCGCTTCCGAGAAGATCGCCGGCTTGATGGATAAGCTTGGTTTCAAGGAAGGCGAGGTTCTGGAGCACAATATGCTGAGCAAGTCCGTAGAACGTGCCCAGAAGAAGGTCGAGGAAAACAACTTCGGTATCCGTAAACGTCTGTTGGAATACGACGACGTGATGAACTCGCAACGTAACGTAATCTACACCCGCCGTCGCCACGCCTTGATGGGAGAGCGTATCGGTCTGGACGTATTGAACACGATTTACGATACTTCTACAGCTATCGCCGATCAACACGCCGAGGACTTCGAGGGCTTCAAGTTGGAATTGTTCAAGACATTCGCCATGGAAAGCCCGTTCACGGAAGACGAATTCAAGAGCATGAAACCGGAGCAACTCGTAGAGAAATTGTTCGAGGAGGCATTGAAGACTTACAAACGTCGCATGGAACGCATGACGCAAGTCGCTCACCCGGTCATCAAGCAAGTGTACGAGAATCAAGGAGCGATGTACGAGAACATCATGATCCCTATCACGGACGGCAAGCGCATGTATAATGTATCTTGCAACCTGAAAGAGGCTTACGACACGGAATGTAAGGCAATCGTTAAATCCTTCCAGAAATCAATCGTATTGCATATGATCGACGAGGGATGGAAAGAGCATCTACGTGAGATGGATGAGCTGCGCCACTCCGTACAAAACGCTAGCTACGAGAACAAGGATCCATTGTTGATCTACAAACTTGAATCTTACAACCTGTTCAAGACAATGGTAGACAACATGAACCGTAAGACAGCCGCCATCTTGATGCGTGGACAGATCCCGGTACGTGAGGAGCCGACCGAGGAGCAACGCCAAGCCATGCAAGCCCGTCAAGCGGCCGTAGCCCAGCAAGCCGCCCAAGCGATTGCCGAGGAAAGAGCCCGTCAACGTATCGCCGTACAAGAGGCCGCCCCGGAGAAGCACGAGGATATGAGCCGTTACCGCACGGAGAAAACAGACTTGAGCGGAAACAACACCCAAGCTGAGGCACCTCAACCGAAGCAAGCTCCGGTCCGTGCCGAGAAACGAGTAGGACGCAATGATCCATGTCCTTGCGGAAGTGGCAAGAAATACAAGAACTGCCACGGACAAGGTTTATAAGGAACAAGAAATAAGATAAAAAAAGAGGGACAGAATACCAATCTGTTCCTCTTTTTTGTATATTGCAGGCATATAAACCCATTAAATGCTACCATTATGATTATTGGAATTCCAAAAGAAATCAAAAACAACGAGAACAGGGTAGCTCTTACTCCCGCCGGAGCCAAAGAGTTGGTGAAAAGAGGTCATACCGTGTATGTACAACACACGGCTGGTATAAACAGTGGTTTCGCCGATGATGCCTATGTGGCGGCAGGGGCCCGGATACTCCCGTCCATTGAGGATGTATATGGAATTGCCGAGATGATCGTAAAAGTAAAAGAACCGATCGCCAGCGAATATCCCTTGGTACGCAAAGGACAGCTTGTCTTCACCTACTTCCATTTCGCATCCGACGAGGCTCTCACCCTTGCCATGATAAAGAGCGGCTCCATCTGTCTGGCTTACGAGACCGTGGAGAACCCAGATCATACGTTACCCCTTTTGATTCCTATGAGTGAGGTGGCCGGACGCATGTCCGTACAGGAAGGCGCTCGTTTCCTTGAGAAACCGCAAGGTGGCAAAGGCGTATTGCTAGGTGGCGTGCCGGGCGTGAAACCGGGTAAGGTATTGGTTTTAGGCGGTGGTGTGGTAGGCCACAACGCCGCCTTGATGGCCGCCGGGCTAGGCGCCGATGTCACGATCGCCGACATCTCGCTTCCCCGCTTACGCTATCTGTCCGAGACGATGCCGAAAAACGTGAAGACGTTGTTCTCTTCCACGCATACGATCGAACAGGAATTACCCACTACCGATTTAGTGATCGGCGCCGTATTAATCCCCGGAGCCAAGGCCCCGCACCTGATCACCCGGGATATGTTGAAGTTATTAAAACCGGGCAGCGTATTGGTAGATGTAGCCATCGATCAAGGCGGTTGCTTCGAGGCCTCCCACCCGACTACGCACGCCAATCCGGTTTATGAGATAGACGATATCCTCCATTACTGCGTAGCCAACATTCCGGGAGCGGTCCCGCAGACTTCCACATTAGCCTTGACCAACGCTACCCTGCCGTACGTGATCAAGCTTGCCGACAGAGGTTGGGAAAAAGCCTGCGAGGAAGATCCGGGCCTAGAACTGGGATTAAACATCGTGGAAGGAAAGATTGTCTACCCCGCCGTGGCTGAGGCTTTTCCTTCACTCAAAGCATAAGTTCCAAAGAATCTTTCATTAGTAGGGATTGCTTGCGGCAATCCCTTTTTTATGTTTTCTATTTTTATTGTTTTCTAAAAAACGTAAAATATCTTGGCTCCTTTTCCCGCACACCTTAACTTAGAGCACAAAATCAATTAAATTTAATAATTACCATGAAGAAAATTGTTTTATTAGTGGCTTTATGCCTATGTGTCGGAAACCTATTCGCACAAGACGCTGACAAATTAAGAGATGAAGGTGACGCTGCTTTGAAAGCAAAAGATTACGCTACCGTCGTAACAAAATACGGCGAATACTTGAAACAAAACAATTACCAAGACACCGCCCGTATCTTCAATTGCGGATACGCCGCTAATCAAGCGAAGAACTACGCCGAGGCCGCCAAATACTTCGACATGGCCGTTAAGATGAACTACAACGTAGACGACTCTTATGTAGGCGAGGCTATGGCTTACCGTAACTTAAACAAAACTGAAGAATTCCTGACTACGGTAAAAGAGGGATTAAAAGTGATTCCCGATGGAAACAAGAATAAGACCAATCTGGAAAAGTTGCTTTACGGTTACTGCATCAAACAAGGACAAGCCGCCCAAAAGAAGGGAGATCTGGCCGGTGCCGAGAAAATGTACAAAGAGGTCCTAGCCGTATCGAACAAGGATTACCAGAGCAACGCTTACTACAGCCTTGGCGCCATGCTGTATGGCAACGGAGCGAAGATATTACAGGCCGCTACCCCGATCGCTACTTCCGAGCCGGATAAATACAACGCCGAGAAAGCGAAAGCCGACAAAGACTTCAAGCAAGCGAAAGAATATTTGACAAAGGCTGTCGAACTCGACCCGAAAGACGAGAACTCCAAGAAGATCCTCGCTTCTATCAACGACATCCTGAAATAAGAAAGAGGACTTTATTCATACAAAAAAACCTCCCGGATCACATAGAAAAGTGATCCGGGAGGTTTTTTGTATCTAGTTGTAGAGACATACGTTACTTGAAGAAGAAGCGGAAGATGTCATTTCCATTCGCATAGATCAATAAAGCGAACAGGATAAACATACCTGCCATTTGGGCATACTCTAGGAATTTATCGCTCGGTTTGCGACGGGCCACTACCTCATAGATCAAGAACATCACGTGTCCGCCATCCAAGGCCGGAATCGGCAAGATATTCATGAACGCCAAGATGATAGATAGAAAAGCCGTACGTTCCCAGAAAATCCGCCAATCCCAGACAGACGGGAACAATCCGCCGATCGTACCGAAACCGCCCAAACTGGAGGCACCTTCCTTCGTAAACACATATTTCATGTCGTTCACATATCCCTTCAAGGTATTAATACCTAATTTAATACCGGCGGGGAACGACTCGAAAAAGCCGTATTCGCGGGTCACGGTCTGATAGAGATCCGTAGGCAACATCACCGCTACGCCAATTTTCCCGGCCGAGTCCGTCCTCATGGTCAACGACTCCAACTGGCCGTTCCGGTAGAAATCTACTGTCACCTCTTCGCCCTTATTCTCTAACAATAACCCGGAGGCATCATAAAACGTCGGGGTAGCCACACCGTTAATAGCCACCACGCTATCCTTCGGCAGCATGCCAGCGAGAGCCGCCGGGGCATTCTTGTCGGGAAGCTCACGAACAACCATCGGGATACGCAAAGGATCGGCGAAGCCTTTTCCGTCACGCATGCAACGTTGCATCATATCCTCCGGTATGGAGATCACGGTCTCCCGCCCGTCACGGAGCACCGTCACGGTCTTTGCCTCCACCACCTTGCGGAAACTGTCGCTACCGAAACGCTCCAACTCCTCATTGTCCGCTCTCAGCAAGATATCACCGTCCTGAAAACCGACGTTCTGGAACGTCTCGCTATAATTCATACCCATCTTCATGTTCTTCAAAGGCAAGTACGTATCGCCCCACGTAAACAAGATCATGGAATAAATAAACAAAGCCAGCAAGAAGTTGAACACCACGCCCGCTACCATAATCATCAAACGCTGTCCGGCCGGCTTGGAGCGGAACTCGTAAGGCTTGGGCGGCTGGGCCATCGCCTCCTTGTCCATACTCTCGTCGATCATACCGGAGATCTTACAATATCCTCCCAACGGAAGCCAGCCTACGCCGTATTCCGTGTCACTGTTTTTCGGCTTGTACTTGAATAGCGAGAACCACGGATCGAAGAAGAGGTAGAACTTCTCTACCCGCACCTTGAAAATCCGGGCAAAGATAAAATGCCCGAACTCGTGGACAATCACCAGTATCGATAAGCTCAAGATAAGCTGTAACGCCTTAATCAAAAAAGTTTCCATCTACTATTGTTTGTTCTGTTTTAAATTATTTCAAAATAACTCGGCCGCCAACCGCCTAGCCTCGGTGTCGGTAGCCACGTAATCCTCATACGAGGGATTGACGATAAACGAGGCTTTCCGCATGGTCTGCTCAATCACGTCGCTCATTTGCAAGAAGCCGATACGATCTTGCAGGAAGGCGGCCACCACCACCTCATTGGCGGCATTCAAGATACAGGGCATATTCCCTCCTTGGCGGGCCGCCTCGAAAGCGAAAGCCAAGTTGCGGAAACGTTCCATATCCGGCTCCTCGAACGTCAAGGTCGAATATTGGTTGAAATCCAGACGGGGCGCCATGCTCCTCATACGTGTCGGGAACGAGAAAGCGTAGGCGATCGGCAATTTCATGTCGGGAATTCCCAGCTGGGCGATCACGGCGCCATCCTCAAACTGCACCATCGAGTGGATCACCGACTGCGGGTGCACCACCACCTGTACCTGATCCGGCGTGACATCGAACAACCATTTCGCCTCGATCATCTCGAAGCCCTTGTTCATCATCGAGGCCGAGTCTATCGTGATCTTCGCCCCCATCGTCCAGTTCGGATGCCTCAAGGCCTGCGCCTTCGTCACGGTAGCCAGCTCCTCCAGCGTCTTCCGCCGGAACGGACCACCGGAAGCCGTCAGCAAGATCTTCTCGATCGGATTATCGTACGCACCTGTTAAACATTGAAAAATGGCCGAATGTTCCGAGTCCACCGGCAAGATAGGCACCTTATGCTCGGCGGCCAGCTTCATGATCAGCTCGCCGGCCACGACCAATGTCTCCTTATTCGCCAAGGCGATCGCCTTTCCCGCCTTGATCGCCGAGATCGTCGGTCGCAAGCCGGAATAGCCCACCATCGCCGTCAGCACCATATCGATCGGCTCCGACTGCACCATCTGGGCGATAGCGTCGGCACCCGCCCATACCTTGATCGGCAGGTCTTCCAAGGCCTCTTTCAGCTCGGGATATTTCCGCTCATTGGCGATCACCACCACCTCCGGCATATATTTCCGGGCCTGATTGATCAATAAGTCCACTTGGTTATTCGCGGTCAAGGCATACACCTCGAAAAGATCGGAATGCTCGCTCACTACCTCCAAGGCTTGGGTTCCGATGGAACCGGTCGAGCCTAATATCGCTAACTGTCTTTTTTTCATGGATTATCAAAAAGCTATATATTCTTCCGGATTCACCGGATTGCCCTTATACCACAACTCGAAATGCAGGTGCGGCCCGGTAGACAACTCTCCCGTATTCCCGACCAGAGCGATCGCCTCACCGGCTACCACATGGTCTCCCACCTCTTTCAGCAACAATTCGTTGTGCTTATAAACCGAGATGAATCCGTTCTTATGTTGTATTTGAATTACGTTTCCGTGGTTCGGATCGAAACCGGTATAGATCACCGTACCATCCAACGTAGCCAAGACACTCTCCTTCGGGGCCGCGGCCAGATCCACGCCATAATGATGGACATCCGTCTCATAATGAGAGGTGACCACGCCATTCACGGGCTTATAGAAAAAGACCCCCTCGGTCGGTACCTTGCCCGGGTCGGTCAATACCGATAAATTATATTTCTCCTCTTCCTCGTAATCTTTCACGAAGCGAGTCTCTTCCTTGCTACGAGGAATCTCATAGTTAATATCGTTGCTAGCCAAAGAATCTATCTGACGGATCGAGTCCAAGGGCATCGTACCGGAAAGGATTCCGGCCACATTATTCAGATAAAGGGACTGGATCTCCATCATACGCTCCAACGAATCCGCCCGCAAGGCATTCTGCATAATCTCCTTGCGAACCTCCACGTCGAGATAGCCCGGCAAGTAGTTGCGAATCGGTGTCTTGATGATGATAAAGGCGGTAACGGCGATCAAGAAAAAGGCGAACACCGCCAAAGTGACAAACGCCGATAACTGCGAAAGCCGGAAAGACCACACCTCCTCCAACGTCCCCTCATTGATGAAGGAAAGTTTATATTTAAACCGGATCCGGTGCCAAAACGATTTCGTATTCTTCTTTTTCAACCCCTAATCTTCAATTATCAATTATCAATTCTATAAGTCCCTCCGGCAAAGACACCGTGAGACTACGGGCCTCATGGTCGGCCTCAGTGATCAACTCCTCCACGGCGGGGATCAACAGCTCCTCGCCTTTATGATCGACACGCAGAAGGACGTTGATTGTCGTCTCATCCACGTCTGTTATCTCTCCTAAATAGCCTTTCTGTACGTCCGTCACGGTATAACCGATAAAACTGTCCCACGTCATATCCCCCACGAGATCCTCCTCGTCCACGGCGTCCAAAGGATAAAACACCTCCTTGCCCACAAACATGCGAGCATCCTCCTCGGAATTCACGTCCTCCAGTTTCACCAAGACCACCGTATCGGTCTTATAGCGGAAATCCTCCACGAAGAACGGTACCAAGATACCATCCATCTCGCAAACAATGTACGGGTCCTCGGCATCTTCCAGCACATCGCTGTTCGTCACCAACGACAACTCCCCCTTGATACCATGGGGCTTGGCAAACTGCCCGATCTTGAAAACCTCTCCTTCTCTAATCATCGCCTAAAATCTTTAAATCCTCGTGATACGTGCCCCGATCTGGTTCAATCGCTTATCGATCCCTTGATATCCCCGGTCGATCTGGTCTATATTATGGATCGTGCTGGTACCCTCGGCGCTCATAGCGGCGATCAGCAAGGCGATACCCGCGCGAATATCCGGGGATACCATCGTAGAGCCCCGTAGCTTGAAGCGGTTACCCAGCCCGATCACCGTAGCCCGGTGCGGGTCGCAAAGGATGATCTGGGCTCCCATATCGATTAGCTTGTCCACAAAGAACAAACGGCTCTCAAACATTTTCTGGTGGATCAGCACGCTCCCCACAGATTGCGTAGCCACGACGAGAAATACGCTCAGCAAGTCCGGCGTAAGCCCCGGCCAAGGAGCGTCGGCGATGGTCATGATAGACCCATCGATAAACGTATCGATCTCGTAGGAATCATGCCGGGGGATATAAATATCATCGCCTCGCTGCTCCACGATAATACCCAAGCGGCGAAAAGCGTCCGGGATGATCCCCAGCTTATCATATCCTGTATTCTTGATGGTGATCTCCGATCCGGTCATAGCTGCCATACCGATAAAGCTACCCACCTCGATCATATCGGGGAGGATGGTATGCTCCGTGCCGGAAAGCGACCGTACACCTTCTATCGTCAATAGGTTAGAACCGACACCTGAGATTCTCGCTCCCATGCGGTTCAGCATCGTGGAAAGTTGTTGCAGGTAAGGCTCGCAGGCGGCGTTATAGATCGTCGTCACCCCCTCGGCCAGCACGGCAGCCATCAAGATATTCGCCGTTCCGGTCACGGAAGCCTCGTCGAGCAGCATATAAGCGCCTTTCAACTGGCGTGCCTCTATCTCGTATACTTGCCGCCCGGCGTCGTAGCTAAAGCAAGCGCCCAGCTTCTGGATTCCCACGAAGTGCGTATCCAGCCGGCGTCGCCCGATCTTGTCGCCACCCGGTTTCGGGATCAGCGCCCTGCCGAAGCGGGCTACCAACGGGCCTACGATCATCACGGAACCCCGCAGGCTACCACTCTTGCGCAGGAACTCCTCAGTACTCAAATACTCCATGTCCACGTCGTCCGCCTGAAAGGTATAGGTATCGGCGGACGGATGCTCCACCTTGACCCTCATATCCCTAAGGAGCTGGATTAAGTTATTCACGTCCAAGATATCAGGCACATTGTGTATGGTCACCTTCTCCGGTGTTAGCAATGTCGCGCAGATCACCTCCAACGCCTCATTCTTGGCGCCTTGCGGAACGATCTCGCCGGACAAGCGATAACCACCTTCTATAACGAACGAGCTCATCTGCCTTTACGCGTAAAGTTCCTTTTGTTGCCGCCACTGTTATTACGGGCCAAGATATCACGGCTCTCGGCCAATTTGTGTTCCTCCTCGCTCAATACGATCTTGCCGCTAGACAGCTCGTCCAGATCCTTGAAGATCTTACGGTCGTCCACGCTTTCCTTGTTCCAAGTAAGGAACGATTTCTTCATCTGGTTTGCCAGCAACCGCACGAGCTGGTCTTTCTCCATACCGGGTTGCAGCTCCGTGGCCTTGCGGATCATCAGCTCCAAGGTCTTTCCGTAATGGCGGTAGCGTATACGGTTATTGTTGTACGGGATACGAGGCGGACGGCTATACAGGTTCTCCTTCTTGATGATCTCGTACGGATAGTCTATATCGAGCTTAAAATCGGCCATGATCGCCAGATGATCCCAGAGGATATGCTTAAAGTCATTTACGTCACGCAAGTGCGGGAACATGTTTCCCATGATGTTGATAATCGTGTTGGCGCAACGCTTACGCTCTTCCCGGTCTTGGATAGTCACGCAATAGTCTACCATATTTTGGATATTGCGTCCGTATTCGGGCAAAGTCAATCTTTTTCCTTCTGTATTGTATTTCATTCTTTACATTTTGTTTATCGCGAAGATAGGTATATTAATTGAGAATTGAAAATTGAGATTCGAAAGTTACCTCTCGTTAGGCTTAATTATCAATTCATAATCTACCACGTCCAGCCACCGCCCGAATTTCAGCCCTACTTTCTCGAAGTGGGATACTTTTCTGAACCCCAGCTTCTCATGCAGCGAGCAGCTAGCCTCATTCCCCTCGGTAATGCAGGCAATCAAGGCGTGGTAGCCGCCTGCCCGACATTCCTCGATCAGCCTTTCCATAAGCTGCCGGCCGATCCCCTTGCCCTTGTATCTCGGGGATAAATAAACGGTGGTCTCAAGCGTATATTTATAAGCTGCCTTTTCTTTCCATGCGTGGGCATAGCAATATCCCACGACCTCATCATGATCTACGTATACCAGATAAGGATAGCTCGCCGAGATCCCGGCTATGCGGCCCTCCATCTCCTCCACCCGCAAAGGTTCCGTCTCGAACGTAGCCACGCTATTCACGACATATTCATTGTATATATCCACGATCGCCTTGGCGTCTCGCGAACTCACATTTCGAATCATATTCATTCCGTTAAAACAATCCGATCCGGGAAAGAATCTCTCTCTGCCCGGACCGGATCTATCATCGAATCAAATTACTAATTTTTCGGCTTTCTACTCAGACAACGCCTTGATCACCTCTTGGTTCGCCTTGCGCACCTCGGCCTCATTGATCTTGATCACTTTACGGTCGTAGGTCATAAGGCCGTTCACCTCGCCCTCCACGTCCGTGGTTTGCGTGTAGACAGCGGCGGAGAAACCCTTCGGGACCATCGCCTTCAACTCCTTGGCGTACTTCACGTACTCGGCGGTCACCTCATCGCTATTCTTAAACTGTACATAGCCCCAGTTGCGTTTGTTCCACCACAAATGGTTCTCCACAGCCAAGCCGATACCACCATACTCGCCCAATACATTCACACGCACCGGATCGAACAGGTACATCGCCGGGCCCGGGTAATTATGCAAATCCAAGATATCGCCGCACGCACGGAAATTACCGCCACTGGCCGGATTCACCAGACGGGAAGGATCGTATGTTTTTGTCCACTCGGCAGCCTTCTCGGTATCGAACTGGCCCCAAGCCTCGTTGAAGGGCACCCATACTACTACGCTAGGATTCGAGACGCACAGGTCCATGATCTCCTTCCACTCCTTGTAATAATTACGGATAGACTCCTCGGTACGCTCCTTGTCGGTTCCACCGTTATACGTATGAGGCGCCCATTGGTTACCCATGTCGCCGCTAGGCATATCCTGCCAAACCAACATACCTTCCTTATCGCAATGATAGTACCAGCGGGCCGGCTCTACCTTCACGTGCTTGCGGATCATGTTGAAGCCCCACGCTTTCGTCTTCACGATATCATACAGCAACGCCTCGTCCGTGGGAGCCGTGTAAAGCCCGTCGGGCCACCAGCCTTGATCCAGCGGGCCGTATTGGAACAGGTTCTTGTTGTTCAAGCGCATACGCATGATGCCGTTGGCGTCACGCTCGGCGGATATCTTACGGAAGGCGGTGTACGATTTCACCTCGTCCACCTTCTTGCCATTCTTCGACAAGCTCACCTTCATATCATATAAATAAGGATTGGAAGGTTCCCACAACGTAGGATTTTGCACGGCCAAGCGTAATTCTGTCCCTTGTACGCCCTTGGCGGTAGCAACCACCTGCCCCTTATCGAGCAAGCTGACCTCCACGATGTCCGACACCGGGGAGTCGGAACAAGCCCCGACCGTCACGCTCATCACGCCATTATCGATATTCGGGATCGCCTTGATAGAGGTGATATGCGAGGAAGCGACCGGCTCCAACCATACGGTCTGCCAGATTCCGGTGACCGGCGTATACCAGATTCCCTCCGGGTTGGCCACTTGCTTTCCACGGGGCTGGTAGCCTTTATCGCTCGGGTCCCATACACGCACCACCAGCTTATGCGTACTTTTGCCATTCAGATAGGGAGTGATATTCAAGGAAAACGGGGTAAAGCCTCCCGTGTGGGAGCCGATCAAGATATCATTCACGAATACGTCCGCTTTCCAATCCACGGCGCCGAAGTTCAACAAGATATCTTTTCCTTTCCATGAGGAGGGCACCGTAAAGGTTCGTTTATACCACAACTCATTCTTCTCCCCCACTTCTTTTTGCACGCCGGACAAGGAGGATTCCACGGCGAACGGCACCAAGATATTCCCATCGAAACTCGTCGGCTCCACCTGTCCTTTCGGAAGGATAGCGTATTCCCACTCGCCGTTCAAATTCTGCCAATCCGCACGTTCCATCCCGGGGCGTGGATATTCTGGCAATACATTCCGGGGATCTACTTTCTCAGCCCAGTCCGTCTTGATCTTGTCTCCGGCGGGCTTCCACTGCGCCCCGGCGCTACAAATCGTTGCGAACGCACAAAAGGCTAACAATAATTTTCTCATGATATTATTTACATTTTGAATTGATAATACACTTTCAAGTGACAAAGATAATAGAAAATATCCAAAATCCACATCGTCCTCGGATACCAATAGGAAAACCGCACCCAAATCGATCTAACCATAAAATGCCCAGAATATCTCTTGTGACAGAATCTCACTAGGTAAGGTTATTGTATTTTTTAATGTTCCTATTTTACATCAATATCATTTCCGGAAAAACACGTACGTGAATATCCAAAAACATGTACGACTTTTCGGAAAAACATGTACGTGTTTTAACGCAAACATTACGATGTTTTTTACGACTCTGATTTTCAACCCCTTGCAAACAAAACCTCATTTTCTGCTTATTGTAGAATTCTTCTGATTCAAGGATACCCGGAAAAGAAGGAGTAATGGCACGACCTATTAAAAAGGAGCCGGATTATTTCCCGCTCGACACGGATTTACTAAGCAACCGTAAAATCCGTCAAATAAAGCGCAAATACGGATCTGACGCTTTTCATTATATATTGCCCTGCTTTGTGACATCTATGCCAATGGCTATTATATCACGGCCTACAAGAAAGAGCGTGAGCTTGCCTTCCTCCGCAAGGTATTCCAGCAATACAAGGCCGGTTACCCACAGGAACGTCTCTACCCCGCCCATGTCTACCAATCCCTGCAAGAGCGGAGATTGATCAACGCCCCCCCCCGAGGAGAAACGCCACGCCATGAGCCTCTTCGCCTATTGGCGACCACCGGGTCACCTGCCCATCAGCGGGACTATCGGCTGACGATGGTGCGACAGCAGGCGATGGCGTGGTTGCTGCGGAGGTATTTCGATGGGCCGATAACAGAAGAGAAAGCAAAACGAACCATCTCCTTTGGAGATTAAGAAATAAAACATACACATTGTTAATTTAATGCAAAATCATAAATATAATACTTTTTCAAGCCAATAAATAATAATTAAATCATATCTTTGGAAAAAAGATAAAATAAAATTACAAGTCATGCTCTAACAGCCTTCATGTTTCTATAAAATGTAAGACTGAATCTAAACTAGCCAAACCAACTTCTACTTTTTAGTAAAGCGTATGGTTTTCTATTTCTAATAATAAAGATATTAAATTAACATTCTATTTATGAAAATCATTATTTTGCAATTCATGGCAATAATCGCTATGATCCTTATAAGTTGTAACGATAAGGAAAACAGCGTGTACCTAAAAAATGGTTCCTACTCGGAATGCGCCACGGGGAAAAACTTGACCAAGGCGCAAGAAGAGACCGCTTATGTAGAAATCAGTGCAGTTAACACAAACACTCTAAGAGTGGACATGTACCATGTCCAACTGAATTGCGCTCTGGAAAAAATAGAGTCGAGTATCAGTTATAATGAAAAAGTAATCATAATTAAATTCACGCCAATTGGCGATGATGCTAATTGTCTTTGTGGAAGACAATTAACATATGAAATCAGCAACCTTCAAGAAGGGCAGTCTTATGATTGTGTGATCATGCAAGAGAATAGTGAATATGCCTCTTTTAAATTTGATTTCACAAGAGATCTAACACAAACAATTAATCTAAATTAAATTACGACATTATGAAAAAAATGTATTTTATCATCATTTATGTGCTTCTACTATCTATAGGAGCCATAAACAGCGCAAATAAATCCATAACTAAACTCGAAGCTTATAATATAGTTATTAGTGGCATTGATTCGACTACATTAGATTCCACTGAAATATTTGTATCCAAGCAGATATTACCAGCCAACACAGTCATTGAGATTGGTGATAAAAGTATAGAATCCCCGGATTATGGCTCTTGGATGTTTTTCATAAATAAGTATCCTTTATCCAATTGGGGACACTCTTGTAACTATATGTTTATCGGAAGTAACAATGGTGAAGTAGATATAATAGAGAGTAATTTCTACCCTACTAAACCATCATTGGCTGATATGGATAAAATAAAGTCTAGCGTAGTTACATTTGATGAGTCTGTTTTTATCAAGCCTATGGCAAGGCCTCAGCTCCTTCAAACAAAGGCAACATATGATAGCAACAAATATGCAGTAATAATTAGTGGAGGAGGAAATCCCTCTGTCAATTACCCGAGATATTGGAACGATTGCTCTTCTATTTATCAGACATTGCTTTATACGTATAATTATGACCCTGCCCATATTACCGTTATAATGTCAGATGGAACGAGCAGCAACATCGATAGAAGCACTGGCGATTCTTCGCCGTTAGATTTAGACGGAAATGGAACAAACGATATACAATTTGCGGCGACAAGCAATAATATCAAGACTACTTTTAGCAATCTTGCGTCGAGGCTTACCTCCAACGACTATCTTTTTATTTTCACAATAGATCACGGAAATTATGACTCTTCCGGGAACTCTAGTTTAACATTATGGAACGATGAGAATTTGTATGCATCAACTTTCGCTCCTTGGGTGAATGCCATTAATGCCAAAGCGATCAATATCGTAATGGGACAATGTTTCAGTGGCGGTTTTATCTCTTATTTTAAAAATAATCCAAAGGTTTCCATATCAACGGCTTCCACTAAAGATCAGCCATCTTCTTCCATGAGTGACGGCCGTTACGATGAATTCGTTTACTATTGGACGGAGGCTGTCACGAAGAAAGCTTCTTCTGGATATATGGTAGGAGATGTTAACCAAGACGCTTTTACAACAGCTCATGAAGCATATGATTACGCAAGGACTCATGATAAGAAAAATGAAGATCCACAACACTATTCTTCGGATTTACTCTCTCATTTTTTAGCCCTAAATGGGATGAGAGCAAGAACTACGAGCGGAACGATTGCAGTAGAACGTGGAGAGACATTTAATTATTCCGGTATGGAAACTATCAACTGGACTATTCCCTTAAATTCACCTGTAAATATATCAATCAAATTCCCAACGAATATAGTGTACAAATGGAATTGCAGCAGTGGAAATCCCGGTAATTTTTATTCTTCATCATCTACAACAGCCTCTGTGTTAGCAAATTCAAGTAGCACATCGCCTATTGTCATTACAGCTAAAGCTGATGGCTCCACTTTAACGCAGACATTCCGCCTATATCTAAAAAACACCTATAGCATCATGAATGACAATTCATCTATACTAAATATCAATTTAGAGAATCAAGAAACTAACAATCTATTAAGTAAGTCGCAAGACTCTTATGAAATATACTCTATTAATGGAACAAAATGTAAGTCTGGATTACTAAATAGATACAATTCCATAGATATATCTTCTCTGGCGAATGGAATGTACTTTGTTACGATTCATAATTCGAATTCGATCTTGCAAAAAGAGCAATTCATCGTTAATCATTGAGAAATAAGAAGACTATCCGAGCCGGGTAAGAAATTCTCTTTACCCGACCCATTTCAATCAGTCCTTGCAAGAGCGGGGATTGATACACGATACCCCCGAGGAGAAACGCCACGCCATGAGCCTCTTCGCCCATTGGAGACCACCGGGTCACCTGCCCATCAGCGAGGACTATCGGCTGACGATGGTGCGACAGCAAGCCATGGCATGGTTGCTGCGGAGGTATTTCGATGGGCTGATAGCTAAAGAGAAAGCATAAGAACGAGTAGTATGCACTTGCATATCTGTTAATAATTCGCCAATAAAAACATTGATTTACAAAATATATAGTTATATTTGCATCGTCATGTGGCTATAGCGTTAGCTGAAAAGCATGGCGACATATTATGTATTAGAGCATCGAGTGTTATTCTAGGCATTGTCAAACATCCCTAAAAGCAAAGTCAACTAGAATAACAAACTTCATGCTCACGCTGTTGTATTATCTCAAATATACAATAATGGCGTGAGCTGTCGTTTGTTATAGTTGACAAAGGTATGGGGATACCTGACAAGCCTATAACAATATAACGGCAGCTTCACGCTTTTTTTTGTGTCTGCCCATAAAAACTCTATTTCTCCAATAATTATACATTTGGCCTATAATTAATCGAATTTAACAACATGGCTTTTCAGAGGAAAAGCTTGGTTATTTAGTTAAATAAAGAAAAGAGCTATCTCGTTCGTGAGAATATAGGTAGCTCACTATTGTTTAACCTTTTTAATGCGTTCACATCCTATTGATGGTAGACTTGTGCCAATAGGCTATAGTTAAATTTTATCATCATTACCCATAATTTCCTTCAAACTATAATGGTATGATAAAAACTAATTGTACATTTAGGGCAATCCTATTTTAGTTGTTAACTAATTAAAACTGATTCAGAAACATGAGAACTTCTTTATTTATATTTTTCATGGTCATTTTTATTGGTTGTAGTGAAAATGACATTATCGATGAAGGGGAAAAACCAGAAGATCCTCAAGCCGAAATAGAGGTTTATTATGACCAAGAAAGTACAAGCTCAAGAAAACCTGATGCAGGCGCAAAAGTGTATTTGTATTATGACATTAATATAACGACAGAGTTTGGTGGCCTTGCATCTTATGAAGGAAATGGAATATTAAAGTATAAAAGGCATAATACAGTCATTAAGCCAGATTCTGTTTTATATACAGATTATTTAGGAAAGACTGTTTTTGATCTAAAGCCTATGGATGTGATGTCTATAGTGGCAGAAAGCTCTTATTTTCTAAATATGATAACCTATACAGTTTGCTTTCATCCAGATGAAAGCTTGAAAATAACATTTATATTCTCATAAGGCTGGGTACGCCCCTAGGTGATATAAAATGGGAACTATTCTTCTCACGCAAGAGAACACCCGGAAAGTATCGGACAAATAGACAACTCAACCCGAAAACCACCGAGGAAAGATTGTCCTCTTATTAAACTTCATCGTGCAATTTGATTATACAATTTAATAACGTACATTCGCGTACAAATAAATTAAATCTGTAGTCCGATGAGAACGCATTTACGCGAAAGCATGTTGGCGCTTCTTTTGATAGGTATCTTAGCCACGGGTTGCGATACCGGAACGAAGAAGGCTTCTGAAAACAGTATCACGTTTGATTCTATCAGCGTGGAAAAGACTTACCATTTGTTAGATAATCCGGATAATCCCAATTGCAATCTAGAGATCAAGTTCGTTTATCCCCGGAAATATTCGGATAAAGAGGTTCTTAAGAATCTACAGAGACAGTTCGTCTCCTCTTATTTCGGCGAGAATTATGAGCAATTATCCCCCGAGGAGGCGGTACGGAAATATACCGACGACTATCTGGCCGCTTATAAGGATCTGGAAGAGGATTACAAGGCTGAGGTGGCGAAATCCGACGAGACACCGGTGGGCTCTTGGTTCTCTTACTATGAGATGTCGTCGGATGATATCGCCTTCAACCAAGACGATATCATCAGCTATACGGTAAGCTTCGAGAACTATACGGGCGGAGCGCATGGCGCACATTCCTACAATAACCATGTAGTGAACCTCAAGACCGGTAAGCCGATCACCGAGGAGGAGATATTCGTGGACAACTATCAAGACAATCTGGCGCGAATATTGGTAGATCAGATCGCCAAGCAAAACAACGTATCCGACGCCAAGGAACTGGAAAATATCGGTTTCTTTAGCGTGGACGAGATCTTCCCGAACGGTAACTTCCTCGTAGACGAGACGGGTATCACCTATTCTTTCAACGAATATGAGATAGCGGCATACGTGGTAGGCGTCACGAACGTCCATCTCCCTTACAAGGAAATCCGCTATTTGCTGCGGGATGACAGCCCGATAAGTCAGTTAATTGAAAATTGAGAATTGAAAATTAATGATAGATAAACCTATAAACAGATGTCCTATGGAACAAAATACGGAGAAATTTTCAATTCTCAATTCTCAATTTTCAATTCTCACATCTTATTTCCCCGATCTCACCGACCGGCAAAAAGAGCAGTACGCCGCCCTATATGACCTATATACGGATTGGAACGCCAAGATCAACGTGATCTCACGGAAGGATATCGAGAACCTATATCCGCATCACGTGCTTCACTCGCTGGGTATCACCGATATGCTGCGTTTCAAGCCGGGTTCCTCGGTGATGGATCTGGGTACGGGAGGCGGTTTTCCCGGCATCCCCTTGGCGATCTTATTCCCTGAGACCCATTTCCATCTGGTAGACAGCATCGGGAAAAAAATCAAGGTGGGACAAGCCGTGGCCGAGGCGATCGGGCTGGAGAACGTATCCTTCCGCCATTGCCGGGGCGAGGAGGAAAAGCAGCTTTTCGATTTCGTGGTAAGCCGTGCCGTGATGCCTCTGGCGGATCTGGTAAAGATCGTCCGCAAGAATATAAAGAAAGAACAGATCAACGCGTTGCCCAACGGATTGATTTGCCTGAAAGGTGGAGAGCTGGCGCACGAGATATTGCCTTTCCGGAACCAAGCGATAAGCATGGATCTGAAAGACCATTTTAAAGAAGAGTTTTTTGAAACTAAAAAAGTAGTGTACGTACCCTTATGATTACGATAAAATCTTTCGAAGTAAACTATTTCTCCGAGAATACTTACTTGCTATACGATGATACCAAGGAGGCAGTCCTTATCGATTGCGGCTGCCTGCGCAAAGAGGAACAAAAAGAAGTAAGCGACTTTATCGCCCAGAACGGGCTGACGCTGAAACGTTACCTTTGTACGCACCTCCATCTGGATCATATATTCGGTAACGAATTCATCCATGACACCTACGGATTGAGCCCGGAAGCCCATAAAGCGGACGTGGAGGGCCTTCCCTCCCCCGAGGAGCAAGCCAAGGCGTTCGGCCTGCCGATGAAGGCGAAAAGCGTCCCGGTAGGGAAATATCTGGTAAACGGGGAAATCATAAAGTTCGGGAAATCCGAGCTGGCGGTATTGAGCGTTCCCGGTCATTCGCCCGGAGGCGTGGCTTTCTATAACAAGAAGAACGATTTCGTGATCGTCGGGGATTCCTTGTTCGCCGGAAGCATCGGCCGTACCGATTTATGGGGAGGCAACCAAGATATACTGCTTGCCGCTATCAAGGACAAATTACTGTCGTTGCCGGACGAGACCGTGGTATACCCCGGCCATGGCCCCGAGACACGAATCATTGATGAGAAATTAAATAATCCTTATTTATAAAATACTAGAATTATGGACACAAATAAGTTTGTAAACCGCCACGTGGGCATCTCAGCGGAAGATATTCCCGCTATGTTGGAGACGATTGGCGTGAAGTCTTTGGACGAGTTGATCGATCAGACCATTCCGGCCAACATCCGTTTGAAAGAGCCGTTGAACCTCCCGGAGGCCATGACGGAACGTGAGTTCGCCGAGCATATCGCCGAGCTGGCCTCCAAGAACGAGGTATTCACCTCTTATATCGGTATGGGTTGGTACGACACGGTTTGCCCGGCCCCGATCCAACGTAACGTATTCGAGAACCCAGTTTGGTACACCTCCTATACTCCGTATCAGGCGGAAGTATCCCAAGGACGCTTGGAGGCGTTGCTGAACTTCCAGACTGTTATCAGTGAATTGACAGGATTACCTTTGACAAACTGCTCGCTACTCGACGAGGCGACAGCGGCAGCCGAGGCGGTTACCATGTTCCATGGTTCACGTAGCCGTGCGCAGGTGAAAGCGGAAGCGAATACGGTATTCATCGACGAGAATGTGTTCGCCTCTACGCTGGCCGTCATCCACACCCGCATGGTCCCGCAGGGCATCCAGGTGGTAGTGGGCGATTATAAGAAATTCGAGTTCACGCCGGATGTGTTCGCCGCCATCGTACAGTTCCCGAATGCGGATGGTTCGATCGAGGACTATAAGGAATTCGTAGCCCGTGCGGGCGCCGCCGGAGCCAAGGTAGGCGTAGCCGCCGACTTGATGAGCTTGGTATTGCTGACTCCTCCGGGAGAATGGGGAGCGGATGTCGTATTCGGTAGCAGCCAGCGCTTCGGTATCCCGATGTTCTACGGGGGTCCTTCCGCCGCTTTCTTCGCTACGAAGGACGATTATAAACGTACGATCCCGGGACGTATCATCGGTATCTCCAAGGACGCTTACGGCCATCCGGCTTATCGCTTGGCCTTGCAGACCCGCGAGCAACATATCAAACGTGAGAAGGCTACGTCCAATATCTGTACGGCTCAGGCGTTGTTGGCTACCATGGCCGGCTTCTACGCCGTATATCATGGAGCGGAGGGGTTGCGTAACATCGCCGGACGGATTCATTCCACGGCCGGATTCTTGGCCAAGGAGTTGGAGAAACTGGGATATACGCAATTAAACAAGGATTATTTCGATACCTTGAAGATACAGCTTCCTTCACACGTGTCGGTGAACGCGCTGCGTGAGATCGCCTTGGAGTGCAAGGTGAACTTGCGTTATTTCGAGGCCGGACAAGTGGGCGTCAGCATAGACGAGACAACATTGCCTACGGACATAGGCGTATTACTATACATCTTCGCCGGAGCCGCAGGTAAAGACTATATGCTGGACGAGTCTATCCCCGCCCAGACTTATTTCGACGCTAAATTCGCCCGTACCTCCAATTTCTTGCAGCAAGACGTATTCAAGAAATATCATACGGAGACCGAGTTGATGCGTTACATCACCCGTTTGGGACGAAAGGATGTTTCCTTGGCTCAATCCATGATCTCGCTGGGATCTTGCACGATGAAGCTGAACCCGGCTTCTACGATGTTGCCGCTTAGCCGTGCGGAATTCATGAATATCCACCCGTACGCTCCGGAGGAGCAAGTGGAGGGCTATACGGAGCTGATCGAGAACCTGTCTTCTTACTTATGCACGATCACAGGCTTCAAGGGCTGTACGTTGCAACCGAACTCCGGCGCCGCCGGCGAGTACACGGGTCTTCGTGTGATCCGTGCTTATCAGGAAAGCATCGGCCAAGGCCATCGTGATATCGTTTTGCTTCCGGCTTCCGCCCACGGAACCAACCCGGCCAGCGCTATCCAATGCGGATATAAGACCGTAACCGTTAAATGCGACGAGAATGGTAATATCGATCTGGAAGATTTCCGCGCGAAAGCCGAGGAGAACAAGGAGCGTCTGGCTGCCAGCATGATTACCTATCCGTCCACGCATGGTATCTTCGAGGTGGACATCAAGGAGATGTGCGACATCGTTCACGCTTGCGGAGGACAGCTTTATATGGATGGCGCCAACATGAACGCGCAGGTAGGATTGACAAATCCGGGTACGATCGGCGCCGATGTATGTCACTTGAACCTGCATAAGACCTTCTCTTCTCCTCACGGAGGTGGTGGTCCCGGCGTAGGCCCGATCTGCGTGGCCGAGCATCTGGTTCCGTTCTTGCCGCAGCATCCGGTGCTTTGGGGCAGCGACTTGAATACGGTATCCGCAGCTCCTTATGGTAGCGCCGGTATCCTGCCGATCACGTACGCTTACATCCGCTTGCTGGGTACGGAAGGTCTTGAGACAGTGACGAAGACGGCCATCTTGAACGCCAATTACTTGGCCGCTAAGTTCAAGGATACGTACGGCATCGTTTATACCGGAGCGACAGGCCGTGTAGGTCATGAGTTGATCTTGGAATGCCGCACGGTAAAAGAGCGTTCGGGCATCGACGAGGGCGATATCGCCAAGCGTTTGATGGACTTCGGCTACCACGCTCCTACCCTATCTTTCCCGGTACACGGCACCTTGATGGTAGAGCCGACCGAGAGCGAGAGCAAGGCCGAGCTGGATCGTTTCGTAGAGGTAATGGAATGTATCTGGAACGAGATCAAGGAGGTGGAGGAAGGCAAGGCTTCGAAGGAGGACAACGTCTTGAAGAACGCCCCGCATCCAGAATACGAGGTGACCGCCGACGAGTGGAAACACGCGTATCCCCGCACGAAGGCTGCCTTCCCGCTGGAATGGTTGCACGACAGCAAGTTTTGGATTAACGTAGCCCGTGTAGATAACGCTTATGGCGATCGTAACTTAATACCGACTTTATGCGCTTGCGAGATATGAAGAAGCTCTTTATCGCTTTGGCGGCCGTCGCTCTGACGGCTTGCGTCAAGGCTCCCGAGAAAACAGTCAAGGTCTACGCATGGCAAGGCGAAGGTGGGAATACCACCGAGCAAACCTTACAGGCGGACTTTAGTAAATGGCATGCCCACGGAGTAGACGGGATGTGCTACAACGCCGGCCATGACACGGAGAAAATTCAGCGTGCCGCCAAAGCGGCCCATGCCAATGGCATGGAATATCACGCATGGATTCCCGCCATGTTGCAACATGGATTGGACTCCACCCTCTACGCCGTGAACCGGAAAGGCGAGTCGGCCTATTCCGTACAGGCGTATGTGCCTTATTACAAATGCCTGTGCCCGAACCAAGAAGGTACGGCGGAGTTCTTGCTGAATCTGTATGGCAAGGTAGCCGATATCCCGGAGGTGGATTATATCCATCTGGATTATATCCGTTACGTGGATGTCATCCTAGCCCGCGGACTTTGGGAAAAATACGGTTTGGTGATGGACGAGGAATATCCTACGGCGGACTATTGTTACTGTGACAAATGCGTGGCCGATTTCAAGGCCGCTACCGGTATCGACATCAAATCCGTAGAGGATCCTTCCAAATGCGCAGAATGGGCGCAGTTCCGTTGCGACTTGATCACGAAATTGGTAAACCGCATCGCCGACGAGGTTCACGGCAAAGGCAAGAAAGTGAGCGCCGCCGTATTCCCGGGGCCGGACTCTCACGCTAAATGGATGGTTCGTCAAGAATGGAATAAATGGAATATCGACGCTTTCTTCCCGATGAATTATAACGATTTCTATCTGGAGGACGCTTCTTGGCTGGCTCCGATCGTGAAAGAGGAAGTAGCCTCCGTGCAAGGCAAGAAGCCGGTTTATAGCGGTTTGTTCATCTGCGAGGATTGGCAGAACAAGGCGAATATCAAGGACCCGGAAGGCCACGGACTGATCCCGTCCGAGATCGAGGAGGCCGTAAGAGGCTCCATGGAAAACGGAGCGGCTGGCGTGGCGTTGTTTACGCCGGGCAACATGACGGATGAGCATTGGAAAGCTTTCGATAAGGCGATCCACCAACCGTATACCGTAAAGCCCTAATTCGTAATTACTATACGATAAAACAAAGACGAGGAGGCGCAGCTCTTCATTTTCTCACCTGCGCCTCCTCTTTTACTTATCCATCTAATCTATCTTACTAATAAAAATATCATGACAACTAAGAAACAAGAGAAAATCAAGTTCAGTAAAGCATTCTGGGTAGCGAACACCGTCGAGTTGTTCGAGCGAGCCGCTTATTATGGCGTATTTATCGTTATCACCCTTTATCTTAGCCGCATCTTAGGCTTTAACGACATTCAGGCTGCCAGCATCGCCGGTATCTTTTCCGCTTGTCTGTATCTGCTGCCCACGTTTGCCGGAGCGTTGGCCGATAAGATCGGTTTCCGCAACTCGATGCTACTGGCTTTCACTTTGTTAACTTGTGGTTATCTAGGACTGGCAGTTTACCCTACTTGGCTTCAATCCGCCGGACTTGTTGAATACAGCACGACGACTACCTTTACGGGATTGCTGGAGAGCAATCTTCAGTACGGCATTATCCCTATCATGGCCTTGATCGTATGCGGCGGGGCTTTCATCAAGAGCGTTATCTCCGGTACGGTCGCTAAAGAGACCACGCCGGAAACCCGGGCAAAGGGCTTCTCTATCTTCTACGCTATGGTAAATATCGGGGCCTTCTCCGGGAAGACCATCGTGAAGCCGCTTCGCGAGGCGTTGGGCAACGAGGGATTGATTACCTTGAACTATTTCTCGGCGAGCATGACCTTCCTCGCATTGATAGCGATCTGGTTCTTCTACAAAAGCACTCAGCATTCGGGCGAGGGCAAGACGTTCGGGCAAATCTGGAACGCCCTGATCAAGGTTTGTAGTAACGGACGGTTATTGATCTTGATCCTCATCATTACAGGCTTTTGGATGGTTCAGCACCAGCTGTATGCCACGATGCCTAAATACGTGCTTCGTTTGGCCGGCGAGGGGGCCTCTCCTTCTTGGTACGCCAACGTAAATCCATTAGTCGTAGTTCTGACAGTCAATCTGGTCACGCGGATGATGCGGAAACGGACAGCGCTTACCTCCATGACGGTAGGGATGTTTATCATGCCGGTATCCGCCCTCTGCATGGCATCCGGCAATATGCTGGATACTAATTCCTTGATCTTAGGGATGCATCCCGTAGCCTTCATGATGGTGGTGGGTATCGTCTTCCAAGGGCTGGCGGAGACGTTCATCTCTCCTCGCTTTCTCGAGTATTTCTCCTTGCAAGCACCCAAAGGAGAAGAAGGTCTCTATCTTGGATTCAGCCATTTGCACTCTTTCTTATCCTCTATCTTCGGATTCGGATTATCTGGATTCCTTTTAAGTAAATACTGTCCGGAACCCACGCTGTTCGCCTCTCACGAGGAATGGCTCGCGGCAAGCGCAAACGCTCATTACATCTGGTATTACTTCGGTGCGATAGCCTTGGTCTCCGCTATAGCGTTGATCGTGTACGGACAAGTCGTAAAGAGATCGAGAACCAATCATCGCTACGAGTAATCAACAGGCAATACATGCTCAAACAGATACGAAGTGTGCAATTTCCCGACTAAAGTTCTTTGTTATAAAGAATGTTTGATTACTTTTGCACCTCGAGATTAACAAGAATGTAGAAGTATTATATCAACATAAAAATCTAATATTCCTAATATAATATGAGTTTAAGAATTATTGTTTTAGCGAAACAGGTCCCGGATACACGAAACGTGGGAAAGGACGCCATGAAGGCGGACGGTACGATCAATCGCGCCGCCTTGCCCGCGATCTTTAACCCGGAAGACCTGAACGCGTTGGAACAAGCGTTACGCTTGAAAGACGCTTACCCCGGGACGACAGTTACGCTGCTGACGATGGGCCCGGGACGTGCCGCCGAAATCATCCGCGAGGGTTTGTATCGTGGTGCTGACGGCGGTTTTTTGTTGACCGACCGTGCGTTTGCCGGAGCCGACACGTTAGCCACATCCTATGCGCTTGCCACGGCTATCAAGAAAATCAACGATTATGATATTATCATCGGTGGTCGCCAAGCGATCGACGGCGATACGGCACAGGTAGGTCCGCAAGTCGCCGAGAAATTGGGACTGACCCAGATCACGTATGCCGAGGAAATCCTGAACGTAGATAAAGAGGCCGGACGTATCACCGTAAAACGTCATATCGACGGAGGTGTCGAGACTGTGGAAGGTCCGCTTCCGATCGTAATCACCGTGAATGGTTCCGCCGCTCCCTGCCGTCCTCGTAATGCGAAGTTGGTACAGAAGTACAAATACGCCATGGGCAAGCAAGAGCGGAACACGCAACCCGCCTGTCACCAAGATGGAGAACCGACCGTTCGCTACCCGGAATTGTACGAGACCCGCCCGTATCTGGATATCCAGGAATGGAGCGTAGCCGACGTGAATGGAGACTTGGTTCAATGCGGCCTTAGCGGTTCGCCGACAAAGGTAAAAGCGATCCAGAACATCGTCTTCCAGGCCAAGGAAAGCAAGACGATCTACGGTTCCGACCAAGATGTAGAGGATTTGATTGTCGAACTATTAGCTAACCACACCATCGGATAAGATTATGAACAACGTATTTGTATATTGTGAGACAGAAGGCACGAGCGTTGCCGATGTAAGTCTTGAGCTTCTGACCAAAGGTCGTAAGCTAGCCAATCAATTAGGCTGCCAACTGGAAGCGATTGTTGCCGGCTCCGGCCTTGAGGGTGTAGAGAAACAAGTATTGCCTTTTGGCGTCGACAAGGTTCATGTGTTCGACGCTCCGGGTTTATTCCCGTATACATCACTTCCTCATTCTTCCATCTTGATTAATTTGTTCAAGGAGGAGAAACCGCAGATCTGCTTAATGGGCGCTACGGTGATCGGTCGCGACTTGGGTCCTCGTGTATCCTCGGCCTTGACAAGCGGCTTGACGGCCGATTGTACCTCTTTGGAGATCGGCTCGCACGAGGATAAAAAAGCGGGTATTACCTATGAGAACTTATTATATCAGATCCGTCCGGCGTTCGGTGGTAACATCGTAGCCACGATCATCAACCCGGAACACCGCCCGCAAATGGCGACCGTTCGTGAGGGCGTGATGAAAAAGGAAGTCCTTGACGAGAACTATAAAGGTGAAGTGATCCGCCACGACGTAGCGAAGTATGTCCCCGAGACAGACTATGTGGTGAAGGTGATCGACCGTCATGTAGAGAAAGCGAAGCACAACCTGAAAGGCGCTCCGATCGTAGTGGCCGGAGGTTATGGCGTAGGCTCCAAGGAGAACTTTAATTTATTGTTCGATTTAGCGAAAGAGCTTCACGCCGAGGTAGGCGCCAGCCGTGCGGCTGTCGATGCCGGTTTCTGCGACCACGACCGTCAGATCGGTCAGACCGGTGTCACGGTGCGTCCGAAATTGTATATCGCTTGCGGTATCTCCGGGCAGATCCAACATATCGCCGGCATGCAAGACGCCGGTATCATCATTTCGATCAATAATGATGAGAATGCCCCGATCAACACGATCGCCGATTACGTAATCAATGGTACGGTAGAAGAGGTGATTCCTAAGATGATTAAGTATTACAAAAAGAACAGTAAGTAAAGATGGCTAATTATTATACAGACATACCGGAACTCAAGTATCACTTGAACAATCCGATGATGGAACGTATTTGCGAGCTGAAGGAACGCGAGTACAGAGACAAGGAAGAGTTCGACTACGCGCCGCAAGATTATGCCGACGCGATAGACTCGTACGATAAGGTGCTGGAGATTACCGGAGAGATCACCGGAGAGATCATCGCCCCTAACGCAGAAGGCGTAGATGCCGAAGGTCCTCACTGCGCGAATGGTCGTGTGGAATATGCTTCCGGCACGAAGCAGAACCTCGACGCGATGGTAAAAGCCGGTTTGAACGGTATGACGATGCCTCGCCGTTTCGGTGGCTTGAACTTCCCGATCACGCCGTACACCATGTGTGCGGAGATCGTAGCGGCGGCTGACGCCGGCTTCGGTAATATCTGGTCATTACAGGATTGTATCGAAACCTTATATGAGTTCGGCAACGAGGATCAGCACAGCCGTTTCATCCCACGTATCTGCGCAGGAGAAACCATGTCTATGGACCTGACCGAGCCGGACGCTGGCTCCGACCTGCAATCCGTGATGCTAAAGGCTACCTTCGACGAGAAAGAGAATTGCTGGCGGTTGAACGGCGTAAAACGATTCATCACGAATGGCGACGCGGATCTTCACCTCGTATTGGCCCGTTCCGAGGAAGGTACCAAGGATGGACGTGGTTTGTCCATGTTTATCTACGACAAACGGGAAGGTGGCGTAAACGTACGCCGTATCGAGAATAAATTGGGAATCCACGGCTCTCCTACTTGCGAGTTAGTTTACAAGAACGCGAAAGCAGAGCTTTGTGGCGATCGCAAACTGGGCTTGATCAAATACGTGATGGCCTTGATGAACGGCGCACGCCTAGGTATCGCCGCACAATCGGTAGGCCTCAGCCAAGCCGCTTACAACGAAGGATTAGCCTACGCCAAAGACCGCAAGCAGTTCGGTAAGGCAATCATCGACTTCCCCGCTGTTTACGACATGCTCGCCATCATGAAAGCGAAGCTGGATGCCGGACGTGCGTTGTTATACCAAACCGCTCGTTACGTTGATATTTACAAGGCACTGGACGACATCGCCCGTGAGCGTAAACTGACTCCGGAAGAACGTAAGGAACAGAAGCAATACGCCAAATTGGCGGATTCTTTCACCCCGTTGGCAAAAGGTATGAATTCCGAATACGCCAACCAGAATGCCTATGATTGCATCCAAATACACGGAGGATCCGGTTTTATGATGGAGTATGCTTGCCAACGTATCTACCGCGATGCCCGTATCACCTCCATCTATGAAGGCACGACGCAATTGCAGACCGTAGCGGCCATACGTTACGTGACAAACGGGTCTTACCTAGCTACCATCCGTGAATTCGAGGCGATCCCTTGCTCTGCCGAGATGGAACCGCTGAAGGCTCGTTTAGTAGAGATGGCTAATAAGTTCGAGGCTAGCATGGCGAAAGTAAAAGAGTCTCAAGATCAGGAATTACTCGATTTCGTGGCTCGCCGCTTGATGGAGATGGCCGCTGATATCATCATGGCTCATCTATTGATCCAAGATGCGACGAAAGCGCCGGAGCTGTTCGCTAAGTCCGCGGTTGTTTACACCAATTACGTAGAGGCTGAGATAGAGAAACATCAGGGTTATATCGGACGATTCAACCCAGAAGAATTGATCTCATACAGACAACGATAAACAACTATCATTCCACATAACAAAGAAGGCGAGACTTGATTATCAACCAGATAGAAGTCTCGCTTTCTTTGTTTATTACAATGGGCATTATAAGCTCCTTATACTGGGCATTATAAGCCGCTTACGATGGGCATTGTCAGTTGCTTATAATGGGCATTGTAATTTTCCTATATCGCCAAAGTATCCATTGCATACCACCTCGCAAGGAGAGATATCCAAGGAAAGCCATCCATAACGCATGATTTCCCATCGATCGATAAAACAGGTAATAAATAATAAAGAAAGTAGCCGAGGCCACAAGCATCGAGTAAAGCATCTGGCGTGTAGCCGTGGCCCCGATAAAGATACCGTCCCAAAGGAAAGCGGAGAATCCACATAAAGGGATCGCCAATACCCAATAGAAATAATCCCCGGAAGCCTCAATGACCGAGGTATCGTTCGTCAACAGTCCCAGAAAATCCCTCCCTAAAAACGCATAAAGAATCGTGAATGATAAAGAGAGGCCGATTCCCCATAGAAACAATAAACGAATGCATTTACGTAACCCCACATCGTTTTTAGCCCCAATAAACCGGCCGGCTAATGCCTCTCCCGCATAAGCGAAACCATCCATTATATAAGAGAACAAGGTAAACAACTGCATCAACAAGGTATTTACGGCCAATATCACATCCCCTTGTCTCGCACCTGTAGAAGTAAAGAAGGTAGTAACAGCGACCAAGCACAAGGTCCGGAAAAATATATCACTATTGACCGAGAAAAAGCGACGTATCGCCTCCCCACCCCAAAGACCGTCCCAATCGATATACGCTTTCAGACGCCCATAATATTTCAACCAAAGAGCAAACGCCATGAAGAGGCCCGCATATTGGGCGATCAGTGTTCCCAGCGCTACACCTTCCACCTTCATACCCAGCACAAACACGAAACATAGGCTGGCCACAATATTCACGATATTCTGCGTGATAGCGATAAACATCGGAAAACGAGAATTCTGCATACCGATGAACCAACCGGCAAAGCCATATAAACCCAATACGGCCGGCGCTCCCCAAATACAGATATTAAAATAAAGAGAGGCCCATCGCTTCACCTCCTCCGTTGCGTCGATCAAAGTAAACGCAGCCTTTAAGATCGGGTATTGAAGTATCAAAAGTCCAAAGGAAATTAGGAAACCGACCCCGACAGACCGGAATAAGATCCGGGTAACTTCCGTCAAATCCCGTTTCCCGTAGGCTTGGGAAGTCATACCGCTTGTCCCCATACGGAGAAACCCGAATATCCAGTAGATAATATTAAACAGCATCCCGCCTACAGCGATCGCCCCGATGTACGACGCTGCTCCAAGATGTCCCACGATCGCCACATCTATCAATCCCAATAAAGGTACGGTTATATTAGAAATAATAGAAGGTATCGCCAGTTGAAGTATTTTCTTATTCATATCTCATCTTAAATTTATCCTAAGCAAGAAACTATAAACGTCACTTGATAACCCGACACAGGACGCTCCGCTAAACAAAGATCCCCGCCTTGCCGGACCATCATCTGCCGGGAAAGCGACAAGCCGATACCGGAACCCGTTCTTTTCGTCGTGAAGAAAGGAATAAAAATCTCCCGTTCGATAGCCACCGGAATAGGCGCACCATTGTTGCTGACCCACAACCCCTTCTTCCAACGCACATCCACGGTCGTAGCCCCTGCCTCACAAGCATTCCGGATCAGGTTAATCAGCACTTGCCGCAACATATTCTGATCCGTACACATCGTAGCAGACAAAGGGATGGAAAGATGCCACTCTAAATCGGAATAAAGAGCATGGATCCCCTCCATAAAATCATTCAAATAGACCTCTCCGATAACAGGTTCTTGCAGTTCCGCCAGTTTCCGGTAGCTGTCCACGAACAAGGCAAGTCCTCGGCTGGTATCGTGAATGGCACGGATCCCCTCCTCGTAAACCGTTCCGATAATCGCAGGATGCTCCAGATAGGCCTGACTGATACTGGCGATAGGCGTAGTGGCATTCATGATCTCATGCGTAAGCACACGGGTCAGCCGTTGCCACGATTCCACCTCATTGCGGGCAAGCAACCGGCCGATGTCCCTACCCGTCTCGTTGAGGGCCTCTTGCAACGCCCGCTCACCGAAGAACAGGCCCTTTACAGGAAGACGGAACGTGAATTCTTGGTTACGAATCGCCTCACGCATCAGATGCGCCCGATCTTTTAACAATACCTGATGGCGGTAAAACCATCCGATAAAGAGAACGACAACTACTCCCAAAGAGCCTATCAACATCATAGCTTTTTCATTTTAGCATACAGCGTCTGCCGGGTAATCCCCAACAATTCGGCCGCCCGGCTGATATTGCCGTGGCAACGCTCCACCACCTTGCTCACATGTTCCGCCTCGACCTGTTCCAATGGAACCACATTACGCCCGGCATCAATCGCATCTTTCAAGATGCGGATCAGCTCTTGGTTATCCCACGGCTTGGCGACAAAGTCTGCCGCCCCCATCTTCAAACCACGCACCGCCAACTTGATATCAGCGTATGCCGTCACCAGTACCACCGGGATAGCCGGATGCTTCTTGTGGATCGCCCGAAGCCAAAGCAAGCCGTCCAGCCCGGAGTTTCCCCCTTGCGTGAAGTTCATGTCGAGCAAAATCCCGTCCACTTTCTCTTGTGCCAATACCGTAAAAAGCGTGTCGGGAGAAGTGAGTGTCAATACCCTGTCAAATTCACCTACCAAGCAGATCTTGACCGCCGTAAGAATCGCCGGATTGTCATCTACCACCACTATTGTCCCGTAATTTGCCATATCCGATTCGTTTGTTTTCCTTTATCTCTTTTATCGGGGATAAAGGTACGGAAAAAGGCTGTATGAATATCATACAAGCAGGTGTATGATTTTCATACAAACTACCGCGACCGGGCATCCAAGCCCTTGCCAGATACCAACCACTCTATACCTTTGTATCAAAAACAAGCAAAATATGAAATCGTACTTTACCTTTCTCGGCCGTAACAAACTCTACACAACTATCCAGTTCTGTGGATTGGCTACCGCGCTGGGAGTTGTCATCCTCCTGACCTCGTATGCTGAAACCGAATTTAATATCGGTAACAATCAGCCGTACTCTCACAAATTGTATGCCGTCGGCTATGGAGATGGGATCGGTATGACAACCGGGACTGCCCCGGAATTGTTCCCTTCCATTCCGGAAATAAAAGAGTGGACACGCCTGATCCATATTGAAGCGGCCGACTTCATGGTAGACAACCAATATTATCAAGTAAACGGCATCGCGGCAGATCCTAATTTTTTCCAGATGCTCAACTATACGCTCGTTGGATGCGACCGCAACAAAGCACTGATCGGGACAGACGAGGTCATCCTCTCCGAGCCATTCGCCCACAAAGTATTCGGGAATGAAAATCCGATCGGCCGTACCGTGATGTACTTGAACCAGACACCGCTACAGGTCATTGGGATTCTCCCAGCTTTCAGCTCGACAGAACTGTTGAAACCGATAGACATCTTGATTCCTTTCAAACTGGCAGAAAAGGATTATGCATGGATGGACAGTTATGGTTCAACGCAAATACTCATCACGTTGGAAGAAGGGGTAACTCCCGATGTTGTTGCCCGTAAACTACTCGATAAGTATAAAGGCTATTGGGAATACTGGAAAGAAGACAACAGCACAAACAGGCTTTTTTGGGGTTCTTCGGTGACACGCATGGACGAGATTTATTTCTCTCCCCTGAACCAATACGGCCCTTTCCGTAAAGGGACACGGAAACAGGTACAAATCTTGTTCTCGTTGGCATTTGTATTGCTACTCTCTGCTATCTTCAATTACATCAACCTGACCGTATCGCAAACCAGCAAACGAGCCCATGAAATGGCGACCCGCCGGCTGATGGGTGACTCGGCAGGGCAAATCGTATTACGCTACCTCGCAGAGTCCGCTATCTTCACAACCGGTTGTTTCATCGGCGGTTGCTTAGTTGCCGTCATCACAAAGCCCTATTTCGAGTACTTGCTCTCCACCCGGATCGCTTTGGTCTCTTCACCGGCGATGGTAGCCTATTCGCTGTTGCTATGGGTAGGAATCGCCGGCATATCGGGATTGTTACCAGCCATCATCACCTACAAATACAGTCCGATAGATATCGTAAAAGGAAATTTCCGCATGCACAACAAGCAACTGTTCAGCCGCTTGTTCATCATCGTGCAGAATATCATCAGCACGGTACTCATCACCTTGGGACTCACCATGGCCTTCCAAATATACCACCTTGCCACCCTGCCGACCGGTTATAATACAGACCTAGTATTCGTCAAGACATGGGACTTGGGACACACCTACGACAAGCAAGTCATCCTCCAGAAACGCTTACAGGCATTACCCCAAGTGACAGAAGTAGCATTGGCACGAAGACTGCCTTTCTTCACCGGTCACGATGGTGTACTGCAATCGGAAGAAGAAGGGTACTCGTGGCTCCACCTTTCGGATATAGACAGCGCCGCATTCCGGCTGTTGGGCTTCGAAGTGGTAGAACGTTGGTCTGACCCACTGCCCGGCATGGTTTGGGTAACGGAAGAGACTTGCCGTCGTTACCAGCTTTCATCCGGCAGACCCCATTTTGGAAAAAATGGCGACAAGGGCGGCTATCGATATAACGTCTGTGGTGTCATCCGCAACTATCGTTCGCTGGGCGCGTTGAACACACCCCAACCCGATTCGCATGGAGCCGTTATGGTGTTGAACCCACAAGACTACATCATCCGTCAAATCGTCAAGACACAAGGCGATCGGGCGGAAGCCTTAGCCGCCATCCGCCGCACTTGCCGGGAAGTGTCCAATGAAGTGATCGGGATACCGAAAGAGTTGGAAGCCGATTATATCGACGATTATATGGACAAGGATTTAACCCATGAGAAGAACACGCTGATGCTTGTCCTTTGCTTCATGACCATCTCCATCCTCATCTCTGCCCTGGGACTGCTGGCCATGTCGATAAGCTACACCGAACAGCAAAGCAAACGGATCGCCTTGTGCAAGGTGATGGGAGCCGAGACAAGTGGCGCGGTATGGGAACTTTCCAAACGATTCATGGCACTCTCGTTGCTTGCCGCCTGTTTCGCCCTGCCCATCAGCGTGAAAGCGGTTCAAATCAGTTTGGAGTCGTTCTATAACCGCATCGCCTTTCCGTGGTATCTCATAACCGCAGCAGTTTTGGCAATCATAGCCATCGCTTTCGTGTCAATCATCGGGCAAACCTTGAAAGTCGCCCGCCGTAACCCCATCAAAAGTATCCGGACCGAATAAAAGCAACATTCTATAATAGGTATACATTCTCACAAAAACAAGACAAGTCATGATTCAAATAAAGAACCTCAGCAAAAACTTCCGGACGGAAGAAGTAGAGACCATCGCGCTCAATGGCATAAGCATGGAAGTGAAAAAGGGCGAGTTCATCGCCATCATGGGACCCAGCGGATGCGGCAAATCAACCCTGCTACATATTCTCGGCCTGCTGGATAACCCGGACGAGGGCAGCTATCTATTAGAAGGCGAAGAGGTGGGACACCTAAAGGAGAAAGACCGTACACGCTATCGCAAGGGACGCATTGGTTTCGTGTTCCAAAGCTTCAATCTCATTGATGAGCTTACCGTCGAGGAAAACGTAGACCTCCAATTGAAATACCTCGGCATCCCCAAGGCTGAGCGCAAACAACAAGTACTCGACATCCTGCGCAAAGTACGCCTCAGCCAACGTGCCAAACATTACCCGCAGCAACTCTCCGGCGGACAGCAGCAACGTGTCGCCATCGCTCGAGCCGTCGTAGGTAAACCTATGCTGATATTGGCTGACGAACCGACTGGAAACCTCGACTCTAAAAACAGTCTTGAAATTATGAAATTACTCAGTCAACTGAATGCCGAAGGGACTACGATCGTCATGGTGACACACTCGCAACATGACGCGACCTACGCCGACCGTATCATCAATCTCTTCGATGGGCAAATCGTCGATGAGCTGGAAGGAAAACTTTAGCCTCTTCACAAAAAAAACGAAGGCCGCGGGATTCACATCCGACGGCCTCCTACACTAACCCTTAACTTTAACCAATGAAAAACAATAATCTACTATATTTATTTCAACGCCGCCAAAGCCGCGTCGTAATTCGGCTCGGTAGTAATCTCGGGAACAAGTTCCTCATAAACCACCTTACCAGCTCCATCGACTACTATCACGCCACGGGCTAATAACCCTTTCAGCGGACCGTCTACCAGAAGCATCCCGTACTTATCCTCAAAACATGAACACCGGAACACAGACAATGTAATCACCTTATCAATACCTTCCGTAGTACAGAAACGTCCATGCGCAAAAGGTAAATCTTTAGAAACAGCTAATACTACCGTATCCGGATGCGAAGCGGCTTCTTTATTGAAGCGTCTTACCGAGGCCGCACATACACTTGTATCCAAGCTCGGGAAAACATTTATCACCACTTTCTTTCCTTTCAAGTCGCTTAACGACAATTCGGATAAATCACTTTTTACACCCTTGAAGTCCGGAGCCTCTGTCCCAACTTTCGGCAACTCGCCGTTCGTATGAATTTCGTTACCTTTTAATGTTACTTTTGCCATCTTTGTATGTAAATTTAATAGTCTTACTTAAGTTGGCTGCACAAATATAAGCAGCTTTCTGTCGATAAAACAAACGAAAATAAACAATGTTCTTTTATTTAACTCTATTTAACTGCTGTTACAAAATACAGATTACCTATCTTTGACGTCAAAATCAAAAACAGATGGATTGGATTATTATTGGCGGACTTCTTATAATCATCGTGATGCAAATCCTTTTGCGTCCTAAACAGCTAAATAATAACAAAGAAGACCTGGAAAAGTTGCTAAACGAGATACAACGCTCGTTCGACCGTATCGAGAAAAACTTTAGGGAAGACTTCCGCCTGAACCGGGAAGAAAGCCGTTTGGTAGCGAAAGATAACCGAGAAGAACTGGCTCATTCCATGAACGAGTTCAGGGAAGCTTTCGAACGTGGTATCGATTCTTTTAACAGGTTGCAGAAAGAGAAATTCGCCGCCTTGGACGAACGCCAGCAGAGATTAGTGGATAACACGGAAAAAAGACTGGAAGAAATCCGAGTCACCGTAGACGAGAAACTTCAAAAGACATTGAACGACCGTATCGGGCAATCTTTCCGTTTAGTCACCGAACAATTAGAAAGTGTACAAAAAGGACTGGGCGAGATGCAAACCTTAGCGCAGGATGTAGGAGGATTAAAACGGGTACTTAGTAATGTTAAGACCCGGGGAAATATCGGGGAGATCCAACTCAGTATGTTATTGGAGCAGTTATTGGCCCCCGAGCAGTACGAGGCGAACGTGCGTACCCGGAAAGGTTCGGACGCTGTCGTTGAATTCGCAGTCAAGCTCCCCGGGCGGGATGATGCCCGAGAATTCGTATACCTTCCCATAGACGCTAAATTCCCGAAAGATGTATACGAACAGCTCCTAGACGCTTACGATGCCGCAGATTCCCAAGCGATCGAGACAGCCGGAAAATTATTGGAGACAACGATCAAGAAGATGGCTAAAGATATTTCGGACAAATATCTGGCGCCTCCCGCCACGACCGATTTCGGCATTATGTTCCTGCCGTTCGAGGGCATTTACGCCGAGGTCGTACGCCGTTCCGCTTTATTGGAGGACTTGCAACGAAACTACAAGGTAGTCGTAACAGGTCCCACTACCCTAGCGGCCATACTAAACAGTTTACAAATGGGCTTCCGTACATTGGCGATCCAAAAGCACTCAGGGGAGGTATGGACGATCTTAGGGGCCGTGAAAAAAGAATTCGAGAAAGTAGGCGGTATGCTCGAGAAAGCCCAAAAGAACTTGCAAACCGCCAGCGGGCAAATAGAAGAGGTTTTAGGTACCCGTACCCGTGCCATCCAACGTAAACTCAAAGACGTAGATACGCTTAGTGACCGTGAGGCCCGAGCTATCCTTCCCGAGATCGGAATATTAACAGAAGAAGACGAAAAAACAGAATCATGAAAAAGAGACAAATACCCCACACATACGTAATTATCTTTTACATCATCTTATTTTGCGCCATATTGACATGGGTTATTCCCGGTGGGCAATATACGGAAAGTATCAGCCCGGACGGAGAGCGAACCGTTGTATATGAATCCGTGGAAAGCGTACCTCAGACTTGGGAAGTACTCTCCGCCTTTTATAAAGGATTTGTAGACAAGGCGGATATCATTGTCTTTATCCTTATCATCGGTGGTGCATTCTGGATCGTGAACGACAGTAAGGCATTTGATATCGGAACAGTCAGTTTCCTGCGGAAAGCACGCAAAATGGAGAACAACCCTATCCTTCGTAAAATAGGTGTGGACAATTTCTTATTAACTGCTATCATGCTACTTTTCAGCCTATTCGGAGCCGTATTCGGGATGAGTGAGGAAACCATCGCTTTTTGTCTGGTCTTGGTCCCGATGGCGATATCTATGGGGTACGATTCCATAACTGGCGTATGTATGGTTTTTATAGCGGCGGGATTAGGTTTCGCCGGGGCGATTTTAAACCCTTTCACGATCGGTATAGCGCAAGGCTTGGCGGGGATTCCTCTTTTCTCCGGTATCGAGTATCGCATCGTTTGCTGGTGTATTATCAATGTGGTAGGCTTCACATGGATATTGCGTTATGCCGCCAAGGTAAAAAAGAACCCTCAATTGTCACCAGTCTATGAGGATGATCAATATTGGAGAGATTTGCATAGTACCAATTCCTTGGAAATCGTATACAGAACCCCGAAAGCCGCATGGATCAGTTTCGTCCTATTGGCTATCGTACTCGTTATCTTTTCGTTCTATTACCCCCAGACATCCTTAAAAATAGGAAATAGCGTAATCAAGGGACTACCCTTAATTCCGATTCTTAGCGTAGCGTTCGTGATCAGCTCGATATTTGCCCTACGGAAAACCGTGCACTTATATATATTGAACCTTTTATTCTTCACGATCTTTTTCTTGATAACAGGCGTAATGGGCTACGGTTGGTATATTATGGAAATAGCGACCTTGTTCTTCGCCTTGGGCATAGCGGCGGGAATTGCCAATGGACGCGATCCGAATGAGCTTGTGAAACTATTCTTAGAGGGCTGCAAGGATATTATGAGCGCCGCCTTGGTTGTCGGCTTAGCTGGAGGTATTATCGTAATCCTGCAAGACGGTAAAGTGATCGATACGATTCTCTTTAACCTAGCGAAAGGGATGGAAGGTTTGGGACAAGTAGCTACGGTCGGGATGATGTACGTTATTCAAACGCTTATCAATTTAGTTATTCCTTCCGGAAGTGCCAAAGCGGCCCTCACCATGCCTATCATGGCCCCATTCTCGGAGTTGATCGGTTTATCCAAGCAAGCCACCGTCATGGCCTTTCAGTTTGGCGATGGCTTCACGAACCTGATAACTCCCACATCTGGTGTTCTGATAGCGGTTCTAGGAGTAAGCCGTATTCCGTATGATAAATGGTTCAAATGGGCATGGAAATTCATCCTTGTCCTAGTGATCCTAGGATTCCTATTATTGATCCCAACGGTATTGATCCCGATGAACGGCTTTTAATCGATATAGCTTTGCGCCTTCCGCAATAGGCTTCCGTGATCCATCACGCCGGAAGAGCGCCATACGATCTCACCTTTCTTAAAGATGATCAAAGTGGGTACGGATTGGATCCTCAACTGTGTGGCAAGTGCCTCGTTCTTATCTACATCAATTTTAAGGACACGCACTTGTCCCGCCAACTCCTTCCCCAATGCCTCGACCGTCGGACTCAACACCTTACACGGGCCGCACCATGTCGCAAAAAAATCCACCAATACAGGTTTATCCCCTTTAATGATATCGTCAAATGTTTCCATCTTATCTACTTTTTAAATATTTACAATCTGTTTAATCTCAAATACAGGAATCCTGCTTAATAGCCCTTATCCCATCAAAAACAAAATTATGAAATTCTATCTCGAAATCTTCTATATAATAACCGATAGATAACACTCAAAGTTTTCCATAAAAGATCAATAAACGGCTCACCCGATAAATCAGGGGGAAAATTCTTTAATTC